>CALXUP010000035.1 GCA_944391715.1 uncultured Alphaproteobacteria bacterium | reverse complement strand
GCCCGCGTCTCGGCCGACGGCACCCTCGCCCTCACCCGCCTCTTGGCCGGCACCCTCTGGACCGACAACAGCCCCCTCAAGGTCGCCGGCTGATAAGGCATATAAAATAGCTGCATCTCCAATTGTGAGGATGCAGCTATTTTTATAATATATCTTTTAGTTGAGCCATTGTTTCTTCAAAATGATCCCGAATTTGACATTCCCAAAGAACAACAACTTTCCAGCCTTGAGCTTCTAACTCTTCTATATGCTGCTGATCCCTTTGTTTTGTTCGCTCAATTTTAGGTCCCCAATATGTTTGGTTTGATTTACTTATATGAGCATACCGGCTTTGACAGCCATGCCCATGCCAGTAACATCCATGTATAAAAACTGCCAACTTTTTCTTTGTAAAAACAATATCAGGTTTTCCCGGCAAATCCTTATAATTTACTCTATACCGGTATCCCATATGAAACAAGCAACGACGCACCATTAACTCTATGCTTGTATTCTTGCTTCTAATATGGGACATTATTTCGCTTCTCCGGTCAGAAGAAATCGTGTCCGCCATATTATTATACTGCTAAATCCAATGGTAAATCTGAAATATCTTTAAGTCTCTTTCCTTGAACCAATGTATTCAAACTTTCTATTGCTTCTTCTGAACCAACCTCATTTACTGCACGAATCAATTCATAAAGCGCAAAATGGTATACACAGTCAATATCTCCTGTTCCCATAGCCAACGATGCAAGTCTATTCGGCATTGGTTCTGCCGTAACTACAACAATATGAGGCAAATGTCCTTTTCTATTACGAATCAAATTTAGAGCTTCTGTCCGGCTGTTTTGTGCGCGGTCGCTTCTCATTGTATATTTGGCAGAAATACTTGCATGAAGAATGGGCTTTCCTCCGTTAACCTTTCGGATATCCGCCATTCTCCCGATTGTTCCGTCAATCACTTTTTGATTTGCATTGATTTCATTATCTTCATAGAGGTCGCGATAAATAACAATATCTGGTGCAACCAAATAATCATTTCCGAGCACTGCCGCAAGTTGTGCATTTTGTTCAGTAAGCACACTCAAAAAGGCAAGATGTTCATATTGAGCAAAATCACTTGTTTTCAATCTATTGTTATTACCTAATTGTAATATATTCCATTTTCCAGGCCGTAAATCTTGAAGTTGAGGAAAAGTATCATTCAAAAAACTCATTGTCAAAGATTCAAATTGTTTACCCAAAGTTTGTCCTGATGTTTTATCTACAATAGAAACATTATGATTTTGTTCCTCGACCAATATATCTATAATTCTTTTTGCTATCGCTTTAGATGCCTTACTACTTGTATCAGCATTAGACGCAACATTCGTTGAGGTTAAAGTGAGTGTATTTGTTTCAAACAACTTTTTGTGATATTGAAATCTCGCATTTGCAATCAGTGCATCCATACACAAGGCACTCCTTAATTTTTTCTCCTACAGCCTTTGCAACCGGTGGCGGAAAGGCATTTCCAATCATTCTGCAAGCAAGTGTTTTTTTCTTTCCAAATGTCCATGTATCAGGAAACCCCTGTATACGGGCCATCATTCTACTTGTCAGTCTGGGTATTCCATCAAAATCAGGTGCCGGTGCTTCATTTGCAATTCCCCGACCATCTACACCAAGTTCTGCCCATGCTTTTCTTGCTCTTGTAGGCCCAAGGTCAGGGCCTCCATGTTTTTTTGACCCACCCACCAACGTAGGAGCGATCGTATTTGCCGCTTCCGACCATTCTATTGCTTTTTTCCATCCATTTTCTGCCATTAAATCATAAAGCGTTTTGCCCACAGAAAGCGTACTATTTGGATTACCATCAGGATAAGCAAATACGCCTACTTGATCTGTGCGAATACCTACAATAACAACTCTGGGACGAAGTTGCGGCACACCAAAATCTGAAGCATTCAATAATTTTATATGGGTGACATATCCCAATTCTTTTATTGAATCAAAAATGTGCTCTCTGTATTCATCAAATCCGGCATCAAGAAAGCCTCGAACATTTTCCAACATAACCGCTCTAGGTCTAATCTCTTTTATTAGACGAATCGCTTCAGGAAACAAATCGCGTTCATCTTCCTTACCCAGTTGTTTACCTGCAACAGAAAACGGCGGACAGGGAACTCCTCCCGCCAACAAATCCACTCCTCGATAGGGATAACCCTTAAAATCGTGTACGTCAGCACAAATCACATTCCATTCTGGACGATTTTCTTTCAATATTTTACAATAATCCGCCTCATATTCTACTAGCGCCACGTGAACAAATCCTGCCATTGCAAGCCCCAACGCTTGTCCACCTGCACCTGCACAAATTTCAACGCAAGTTAATGGATTTTGCATGCTTTCTATTCTCTCCTAACAATTTCTTTAAGTTAAAGGTCTCACAATCATCAGCTTTAAAATACCTCTACATTAGTACCCCCGCACCGAAAAGCCTCGCGCCCAGGGGTCGGGCTCCATCTCCTGTGAGCGGATGCCGGTGATCTGGATGTATCCCCCGGCGGCGATCATATCAAACATCCGGGCAAAGAGGGCGGGGTCGCC
>CALXUP010000034.1 GCA_944391715.1 uncultured Alphaproteobacteria bacterium | reverse complement strand
CGCGGGGCTCAGGGCACCGTATAAACCGATCGCTGCCGACGTTCGGTCAATTAAAAAGCATAAACCAAACCGGCATTCATCATTGCGTTTTTATACCCGCTGCCAAAAAGGTAGCCAATCTCAAAATACGCGCTCCAATTTTCATCAAGGCTCAAACTTCCGCCGGCTTTCAAACTTCCGAGCGTTGAGTTTTCCAAAGCATCAACTTTTTGCAAAGAGGTAACGCGCACATCACCGCTGCCGATATTTTGCACAACGCCGGGACGCAGATAAACAAGGGCAAATCCGTCTTTGCGATAATAAGTTTTTTGCAGTTTCAAAGAAGCTTCAAGTTCCAGATTCCGCAATTTCCCATAATGCGCTTCCTTACCGTAACGGTCTTTAACGTTATCATAATCTATCTGCGTATAGATTGCCCCCAAAGTCGGTTCGAGCGTCAGATTATTTCCAAGAGCATAAACCGTTCCGCCCATAATACCGCCGCCAAACACCAAGCCGTCGGTTGAGGCTTTAACGCCGTCCTGCGATGCCATATCAACATCTTCATAACCGGCAAACAAACTGCTCATCAACCAATAACGTCCCCGGTCATAGCGGTGATACAAGCCGAGTATATAGCTGTCAATTTTTGTCTCCGCGCCGGTTTTGGAATAATAATCATCACCCCGGCCGTCAAAATCATATTCACCGTGACGATAAGAAGCAAAAACACCCAGCCTGTTATAGACATCTGACGAAATATCAAATCCGGCTTCCAATCCGCTGATGTCCGCCTCATAATGATACGGGCTGTCTGCCTCGGCATAGCTGTATATCGGGCTGACCCAAACGTTCTTCAAGTCTTTTCCGTCATAAGCGCAGTCATAAAAACCTCCGCAGCGCTGATGATAAGTCTTTGTGCTCTCAACCTTATCCGCCACATTGCGCAACAAACTCCGCGTCTGTTCAAGTCCGGCGCTCGGCAGCCCCATATAAGCCACAGCTTCGCCCACAACGCTGGCTCCTCCGGCGTTTTGATAAATGTCGTCATTACTGCTGGGCTTGTCCGGAAAATTAGGCGGCAATACGGCATCATCTTCCAAATCCGGGTCATCTGCCATATTTCCGGTATCTCCGTCGCCATAACCGCTGGAACTTCCGTCCGGAACAATATCATCCGTGCCGGCATACCAGCCGCCGGACTGATACAGGCTGTTCCATTTATATGCGCTTCCGATAACACGATATATGTCAAAATAAGCCCCGGTGCTGACGTCGTCATTTTCAGCCTCCACAAACTGTATCGGCTTTGTCGGGCGAACATCCGGCTGCAAAACGTTTAACACAACCTGCGTAGTTCCCGAAACATCGCCGTCCACCCGCAGCAAGTCCGATTTATTCGCCAGAGGATCAATATCAAACGTCATCTGCGCATTGGCATAAGCTTTATAATTACCAAATATCGTCGTAACATCGTCGGCTTCGTCATCAACATGGCTGAACGTAACCATTCCGTCGTTGTTCAAAGAACCCTGGATGGTATAATTTCCGGGAGAATGCCCCGCTAAATCAAGGCTTGAGCCGTTTTCTATAAAAATCTTTTTAGAAGCGTCGTTTAACGAAATATCTCCTTCCAGCTTTACCTCGGCATTGTTTTTTAATGCCAGCTGATCCCACCCGCTCACAACTTGCGCACCGTCGCCGATAACATATTGTCCGTCAGTCAGGTTCAGGCGTTTGTCCGCGGTAGTGTTAATCAGAGAACTTTCGGTCAAAATATCGTTAAGCCCGCCGACCAATGTGAGCGATCCTTTGTCTTTAACCTCGTCTTTAAATATTTTGCTGTAATCATAGCTTCCGCCCATTATGGCCTCGGCATCAATAATAATGTTTCCGGTCAAAAGCGAATGCATATCAATATCAAGCTCGGCGCCGCCGCCGGCCAGCATATTATGCAGCATAGAGCCGGCAGCCGCCACGAGTTTACCGCCGTCATCAATTGTCGTATCCTCGGCATATCCGCCGGATGCCACATTCATCGTACCGCCGGTTCCTACTTCTGTGCGCAAGACCTTGGCGCCGTCCGCCACATTCATTGTGCCGTCGGATAATATACGGCTGTCTTCGGCTCCGGCACCGGCGTTAATGTTTACA
Source organism: uncultured Alphaproteobacteria bacterium (assembly GCA_944391715.1). Taxonomy (GTDB): domain Bacteria; phylum Pseudomonadota; class Alphaproteobacteria; order RF32; family CAG-239; genus MGBC133411. Next base: position 2,077 of record CALXUP010000034.1, on the reverse strand, counting down.
ACCCCGCCGGAACTCGTCTGAGAATTATAAAAAGTTCCGGCATTCACATCAACATTTGTTCCTAAAACACTTATTGTTGCCATTTTGGAAACTTCATTATTAAAAACAACCCGTCCGCTTTCATCGCCGGTTATGGTTATGCCGGGAAGGTCAGCAGGAAGTTGCATAACATACCCGTCTTCGGTCTTATGAAGAAAGATTTCCTGCCCATCCATAACAATATGATAATCATCGCCTTGCTGTGTGATCTGTGCTCCCTGATTTTCATACCCTTCCAATTCAGCTTCCACTTCTTCTGCCGAAAGAATATCAGAATAATTTGTCAACATATAGCCGCTCTCCGTCAAAGCCAGATGTCCCAGCAGATTTTCTCCGTCATAAACATAATACCCGCCGGCATTATCCGAAACAACGTCATAACGCCCGCCTTCAGATAAAGAATCCTCTATAGAAACGCTGTTAATTTTATCATCAAACCGGATAATCCCGTTGTTAACGGCATTTAAGGTCAAACTTCCGGCGTTATAAATTGCTTCATTATCTTCAATCTTGTTGTCATTTTCGTCATTATGAATAACCTTATTGCCGGAGAATTCCGATACCCCGTTATCAGCCGTGATTGTCAGGATGTCTTCATTATAAATAGCCCCGCCGAAAGCATCACCGCTAGTTGTTTGAGCATGGTTGTCATAAAAACTGCTGTTGGTTATGCTCATCATTCCTTTATTATAAATAGCCCCGCCGAAAGCATTGCTATTTCCTTGAGCATAGTTACCGGTAAAATCGCCGGTGATATTGCTGATGCTTCCGCTATTATCAATAGCCCCGCCGAAAGTATCACTACTATCCGCTTTAACATAGTTACCACTAAAATCACCGGTGATATCCCCGATGATTTTAGTATTATATATTGCCCCGCCGTAGGCATTACTATCGTATCCTTTCGAATAAACATAGTTGTTAGAAAAATCACCAGCTATGTTAGATATAATACCGCTATTACCATTATAAATAGCTCCACCATAGATGGATGAGTACCGGTTATCTGAAGAGACATAGTTGCCGCTAAAATCTCCGGTGATATCGCCGATAGTTCCGCTGTTATATATCGCGCCTCCTTCTGAGAATTTCACATAATCTGCAACATACGCGTAGGTATAATTATCAATAAAATCACCGTCAATTCCCTCTATGGTGCCGGTATTATATATAGCACCGCCTCTGGCACCGCTATTTGTTTGATTATGAACATTTTTAAAATCAGCCGTGATAAATCCAAGGGACCCTTTGTTATCCATATTGGCATTATCAAAAACCACGTTTTTGATTTGCAAATCTGTTTGAGCGGAGGAAGAGAAATTAAGAAAAATATTATCTGTTCTGGCTTCTGTATCAATACCTGTAATAGTATTTCCTTGCCCGTCAATAACAATGCCGGGAACGGCGGTGGAGATTGCAGAACTTTCACCCCCGGGGACGACGATGTTTTTGTCTAAATAGACTGTTCCGCCGGCGCCGGCCCCGTCAATGCCGTTCTCAACCGCGCTCTTTAATTCCGCCCAGGTCGAGACATGAATCTCTGCTGCCCAAACCGGCCTCAAAGCCAGCAAAACCGCCGGAATCAACACACTATAATACAACTTCTTTCTAAACATCGTCCCTCTCCAAATTCTTTTGGATAAATTCATTAACATATTATACCACATTTTTCACCCAAAATCAATGAATATTTGAAAGTGCTAAATTTATTTTGTCTTCCGAGTCTCATTCCTTCCCGTGCTTGTTTTTTTATCATCATCCCGAGCCCGTTTTTTCTAGTCATTGCCGGGCAGTGTTTTTTTATTGTCATCCCCGGGCTTGACCCGGGGATCCAAGTCAATAATAAAGCCAATTTATTAACGTGGATTGCCGGATCAAGTCCGGCAATGACTAGAAAAAAGAATCCGAGAATGACATAAGAAAAGAAAGCCCGAGAATGACATAAGAAAAGAAAACCCGGCAATGACGGTGCTTAAAAACAATTCCCCCTCTTTGCTAAGAGGGGGATAGGGGGCGTTAGAAATGCCCTTTAACGAGT
>CALXUP010000033.1 GCA_944391715.1 uncultured Alphaproteobacteria bacterium | reverse complement strand
ACTTAGGTTCCTAAGTAAAATCGTCTTGGCGCGCTTTTGAGAATTAAATATTTCATTGTGCAGATACAACAAAACCCTGCTAAACAGCAGGGCTTTATATGGCGCGCCCTAGACGATTCGAACGTCTGACCCACAGCTTAGAAGGCTGTTGCTCTATCCAGCTGAGCTAAGGGCGCTTAAGATAGAAAGACCGACCTGGTCGGGGCAGCGGGATTCGAACCCACGACATCTTGCTCCCAAAGCAAGCGCTCTACCAGGCTGAGCCATACCCCGATTCTGCCAACAAGATTAACATAGCCAAATTATTTTATTTTGCAAGCACTTTTTTACAAAAATAAAGCCCCGCACGGAGCAGGGCTTTGAGATTTGCAAAATCAATCTATAATGCCGAGAGCTTTATATTTGATTTTGATTTTATAGTTAGAGCCATAGTCCTGAATCAGTTCTTGAGCCATTTCCTGAACGGTATCAAACTGAGCCTTGCGCAAAATGTCTTTTCTTTCGTTTTCCGCAAGTTTTCCCGTGCTGTTGATAACTTTAACGGGAACGATAACGACATGGCGGATGTCATCGCTGATAACTTTGGGTGTTCCGACATTTTCTCTGAAAATATCTTGCATTTGCAGAGCGGAGAAACCGTTAAAGCTCTCTGACTTTTTCAACGGCGCGGTTGTCTGGAGTTTCAGACCGAAACGTCTGGCCACGTCGTCAATCTTGTCGCCGTTCTCCACATCATGAACCACATCATTGACAACTTCCTGCGCAATGGCAATTTTTTCGTTTTGCGACCAGATTTTTTCAATTTCGGGCACAACCTCATCCATGGCTTTCTGCCGCGGATCCGTAATCTTGTCAACGTTAACAAACACAAAACCGTCATCAGTCTCCAAAGCCTGACTGGGTTCGTTAACGTTATAAGAAAATGCCGTTTCGATAAAATCCGGAGAAGAAACGAGTTTTTCAAAGCTTTTCGGCGTTTCTTTCGCTATACCGTTTTCTTGCAGACCTTTGACGCTCAGAAGAGGCACATTCAGACCTTTTGCAATTTCGGCCAAAGTTTTTCCGGCGCCGGCCTCGTCTTCTATTCTGGCAATCAAATCCCCGATGGTTTCATCCATCTGTTCGTGGCGCAAAACTTCGACAATCTGTGGTTTAGCCTTTTCCAGACTTGTTTTCTGCATCGGTTTAATATCAGTAACTTTCATAATATGCCAGCCGTATTCAGATTCTTCCGGCTCAGAGATTTCGCCTTTTTTCAGGCTGAACATCACTTCGCCCATATTGCCGATAAGCATATCTTTTTCCACAAACCCGAGCTCCGTGGCGGCTTTGTCCTGTCCGGCGGCAGATTTTGCAACGGCATAAAAGTCAGCGCCGTTCTTCAACTCGGCATAAGCCTTGTCGGCCTCGGCTTTGTCGTCAAAAACCATCTGCAGAATATTTCTGCTTTCCGGAACCTCAAATTGTTTGATGTTCTCCTCATAATAAGCCTTGATGTCTTCTTCCGGAATCACCGATTTTTCCGCCGCAGCCGTATTAGAAATGCTGATAAACGAAACATCCCGATTCTCCGGCTCAATAAACTGGGCGGCAAAATCGTTATAATACTGCTCGATTTCATCTTGCGAAATCTTGCGGTCAATTTTCATTTTGTCCGGGTCGATGTTAATATATTTGAACACTTTTTTCTGGTTAGCCAGTTTATATTTGTAATCGGCCATAAAGTCCGGAACGCTGATGCCGTCGACAATATTGTAAACCAGATGAATCTTGGCCACATCCCGGCGCAAAGACTGGATATATTCCTGTTCGCTCATCCCGACGGAAGCCAGAATCCGGCGCATAATCTGAGCGTTGAATTTACCGGTCTGATCCATAAACTCGGGCTGCGAGGCAATAATTTTCTTAATGAGTTCGTCGCTGATATGAACATTATTGTCCTGAGCCGTTTTTTCCAAAATAGCATCGGAAAGGTTTTTCTGAATCAATCCCTGCAAAACGGCGTTTCTGATATTTTCGTTCACGTCCAGATTGTCGCCGAACAAAGATTTTGCTTTCTGCAGCTCGCTGTTGAGCTCGTTCAAAATCTGGTTTTGCGAAATCTCAATATCATCCACTTTAATCACCGGCTTGTTGTGTGCCGCGGTGGCATAATAGCCCGACACGCCGAAAAGCGACATAAAGCTTAAAGCCGTAAGGATCAAAATCAGCTTCATCAGCCATGAATCCTGAATATTTCTAATTTTTCCAATCATTTTTTCTGACCTTGTTTTTTATATTAATTAAGCTGGCGCAATTATAATGCAATTTTAATAATATATGCAATCTTATAAATATTAATGTTGAAAAGTTTTTTCTACTGGAAAAATATAATTTGCTGTGCTAAAAGGAAAGCAAATTGAAATTTTTTAATTAAAAAATGAAAAGGAAATAAACTATGGCAAGAAAAAAACTGATTGCCGGCAACTGGAAGATGAACTGCCTGCTGGCTGAAGGGACTGATTTGGCAAAAGGAATTGCCGCCGAAGTCAAAAAAATGGGCAAGCCGTCCTGCGAATTTCTGGTCTGTCCGCCGTTTACGCTGCTGACAACTGTAAAGAAAGCTCTGCGCGGCGCTAAAGTCACCCTCGGTGCACAAGACGCCCATTTTAACGTCAAAGGCGCCCATACCGGCGATGTCAGCCCGGTAATGTTAAAAGACGCCGGCTGCCAATATGTCATCCTCGGCCATTCTGAACGGCGTGCCGACCATGGCGAAAGCAACGAACTGATTAATAAAAAGGCTGTTGCGGCTTATGAAGCCGGGTTAAAAGCCGTTATCTGTATCGGCGAGACATTGGAACAACGCGATTCGGGCAAAACGATTGAAGTCTGCTCCAATCAGATTCTTGGTTCGGTTCCGGATAATGCCGATGCCTCCAATACCGTTATCGCTTATGAGCCGGTTTGGGCAATCGGCACGGGCAAAACCCCGACGGCGCAGGATGTTGAAGAAGTTCACGCTGCCGTTCGCAAGGTCTTGGCCAAAAAACTCGGCAAAGGCAATGCCAATAAAATGCGCATTTTGTACGGCGGTTCCGTCAAACCGGGCAATGCCAAAGAATTCTTGTCTTTGCCGGATGTCGACGGTGCCTTGATCGGCGGTGCCAGCCTGAAGGTTGAAGATTTTATCGCCATTGCCAAAAATGCAGGCTGCTGCTAAGCGGAAAGGAAGAAGAATATGGGAACAATATTACTCGTAGTTCATTTGCTGGTAGCCATTTTCCTGGTGGCTGTCATTTTGTTGCAGCGTTCCGGCGGCGGTGCTTTGGATGGTTTGGGCGGCGGCTCAGGCGCCAGCAATTTTCTGACGGCCCGCGGAACCGGAAACTTTCTGACCAGATTAACCGCTATTCTGGCCACGATTTTCATCATCACCAGCATCTCGCTGTCGCTTTACTATAAAGGACACAGCGCCCCGAAGAAATCACTGGTCGATTCTATCGAACAGTCGGTTCCGGCACAGGCCACGGAAGCAGATAAAGCTCCTGAAGTCCCGACAGCAGGTAAATAAATGAAAAAAGACAAGAAAAATAAGGCGCTTGTTCCGAAAGCGCCTTTGTCTCTTTAAAAAGCACAGATTAATAAGTTCAAATTAAGGAAGAAAAATGTCTGATAATAACCAAGTAAATCTAAATCCGAAAACAAAATTTATCTTTATCACCGGCGGGGTCGTCTCTTCGCTCGGCAAAGGGCTGGCCTCGGCGTCTTTGGCGGCCACGCTGCAGGCGCGCGGCTTTAAGGTAAGAATGCGCAAACTTGACCCTTATTTGAATGTTGACCCCGGCACAATGAGCCCGTATCAGCACGGTGAGGTTTTTGTAACGGACGACGGAGCGGAAACAGACTTGGATTTGGGACATTATGAACGTTTTGCCGGCATATCCTGCCACAAGACCGATAGCGTCACCTCCGGAAAAATTTATCAACGTGTTTTGGACAAAGAGCGCCACGGCGATTACCTCGGCGCCACAATCCAGGTTATTCCGCACGTTACCAACGAGATTAAGGAATTTATCAAATCAGACATTCATGATGAAGACTTTGTGCTTTGCGAAATCGGCGGTACGGTCGGCGATATCGAGGGTCAGCCGTTTCTGGAAGCCATCCGCCAGACATCTTATGACTTGGGGCGCGACCGCGTTATGTTTATCCATGTGACGCTGCTGCCTTTTATCAATGCCTCCGGCGAGCTGAAAACCAAACCGACCCAGCACTCCGTCAAACAACTGCAGGAATACGGGATTCAGCCGGATATGCTGCTTTGCCGCTCTCCGATAGAAATCCCGCAGAACGAAAAACGCAAGATTGCCATGTTCTGCAACATTAAAGAAGAAAATGTTATTGCCGCGCTCGATGCCAAAAGCATTTACGCCGTTCCGCTGGCTTATTCGCACGAAGGAATGGATGCCCAGGTCTGCAAATACTTCGGGCTTGACAGCAAACCGGCCGATTTGAGCAAATGGGAACATATTGTAGAAACCATCACTCATCCGGAAGGGGAGGTAAACATTGCTGTTGTCGGCAAATATACCCAGATGCTCGATACTTACAAATCTTTGGGCGAGGCTTTGACCCACGGCGGAATTGCCAATAAATATAAAGTAAAGGTCAAATGGATTGATTCCGAGGCTCTGGAGCATGAAGACGTTGCAAAACAGCTTAGCGATGTCAGCGGCATTTTGGTTCCGGGCGGTTTCGGCAGCCGCGGTACCGAAGGCAAAATGAAAGCTATCCGCTATGCCCGTGAAAACAAAATCCCGTTTTTGGGAATTTGTTTCGGAATGCAAATGGCCGTGATTGAAACCATGCGCAACGTCTGTGGTGTCAAAAATGCCGGCACGACCGAGTTTGGCCCGGATTGCGAACCGGTTGTCGGATTGATGACCGAATGGGACAAAGACGGCGCCAAGCAAATCCGCCACAAAGACGGCGACTTGGGCGGCACGATGCGGCTCGGTGCTTATGAATGCACTCTGGCCCCGGACAGCCTGGTCAGCAAGGTCTACGGCAGCACCAGGATTTCGGAGCGCCACCGCCACCGTTATGAAGTCAATATGAAATATGAAGATCAGTTAAAACAGGCGGGAATGATCATTTCCGGCAAATCGCCCGACGGCAAACTTCCGGAAATTGTTGAAATCCCGAATCATCCGTGGTTTATCGGCGTACAATTCCACCCGGAATTAAAATCCAAACCTTTTGCCCCGGCGCCGTTGTTTGTGTCTTTTGTAAAAGCGGCAATCGACAAAAGCCGGTTAATCTGATTAATATAACCGCCCCCGGAAGAACACTTTCGGGGGATATTTTTATTCTGTTATCCCAAGCACTTTTTCTTCTTTTGTCATTGCCGGGCTTTTTTTATTTGTCATCCCCGGGCTTTTTTTTATTTGTCATCCCCGGGCTTTTTTTTATTTGTCATCCCCGGGCTTTTTTTTATTTGTCATCCCCGGGCTGCGACCCGGGGATCCATATTTCAAAGCATAAAGTCATTCACAACTTCCGCCGGAGCATCGCGGGTTTCAAGGTACCGAACAAACCGATCGCTCAGGCCGTTGCCTGTGGATTCTCGGGTGGAGCCCGAGAATAAACCAGAATGTCCAAGAAAAAGAAGACACATCAAAACAACTATCAGTATAAACATTCGACAATAGGATTATAGTCAATTCTAAGTACGGCATCATAGCCACAATATTGGAGTTCCAGAGTGCCACCTGAGGATCGGCAACTAATCTCCAAATCGTTACAATCTGGATAACCATAAGTTTTGCATTGTTCATAACAACTTTTACCCCAATGGCTTTGACAACTGCTATCACTTACATTTGATGTTCCGCCGTCATATCCGCAATAGTCGATATATCCACAACAATATCCTCCCTCAACTTTGGTATAACACGTCCCGTTATTGCAGGATTGTCCGCTTGAACATTTGGAAGAACCGCAGGAGGCGTAATAGGTTGTGCCGTTTCTGACGCAGGAAGAAGAACCGACGTTCTGGCAATTAGCGGCACAGCTTTCGGCCGTGTAGGTATAATCGCAGGTCTGCGGTTCCATACAAAAGAACTTAGATGTGTCGAAGGGGCAGGCGATGGCGCCGTCGGGGCATTGAGCGGCGGTGTATTTATAGCCGAGGCTGGCGCAGTCCTGCGTCGGAATACAAGCGGCCCGGACATCGGCAGTTCCGGCCAACAAAGCCATCCCCGCCACGGTTATTAACATTCCTTTTCTCATAACTTTTCTCCTTTTTTCCTTATATTCCGATAGGGTTATTCGCAATCGAAGTGAGCGGTGAAGTTGGTGCAAGCCTGGTAGACCGGGGTACCGCCGGAGGCTCGACAACTGGCGTGCATATCTGTACAATCAGGGTATCCATAACTCTTGCACTCTTGATAACAGCTTTTGCCGTAGTAACTTTGACAATCGCTATCATTTGAACTTGATGTTCCCCCAGTATATTCGCAATAGTTGGTATACCCGCAACAAACTCCTTCTGTCGGGACATTGCTGTAATCTTTACAATACCACTTATCCCCGTTGAACGGGCAGGCGACAGCCGGCACGTTCGCACATTCTGCCGCTGTCTGCGTATAACCCAGTTTCTCACAATCAGTGACCGGCGTGTCGCACCATTCTATATATCCCGGACGGCATTCGGTCAGACATTCCGAATATTTCTT
>CALXUP010000032.1 GCA_944391715.1 uncultured Alphaproteobacteria bacterium | reverse complement strand
GCGGCCTCTGTAGCACAATGCCGTCAACTGGCCGCGCGCCGGTCGCACCGGTCATCCCCGGGCTGCGACCCGGGGATGACAAGAAAATAAGTCGCCCGGGGATGACAAGAAAATGAGGTTTCCAGACTTTTATCATCAAAGACCACTATACCACAACAAAACGTTAGTGTTAAGCAGTATTGAAAAGTTAGGTGGAGATTTTGGATAATAAGTGCACAAAAAATGCTCTTCAAATTTTTGAAGAGCATTGTAAGTTACAGCAGAAAAAGAACATTACTTTCATAAGTTCCGTATTGAGTATGTTCATTTTCTATAATCTGAAAAATCCGTTTGTCTGCAAGTTCCGTTTCAATGACTTCGCAGTCCGAAAGAATAAACTTTAAGCAACCGGGCAGAATTTTAATCTCAAGCGCTTCTCCGTTTTTGAAAAAAACTTGTTGCCTGTCGGGAAAAACTATGACGGCATTTTTATCATCACGCGTCATCTGCCATCCTTTTTGAGAAAGAGTGTAATCAATATTCATACCGGCTTTCATCGTAACAAAAGTCTGATATTGCGGCACAACGGCCGGCGGCAGAATACAACAAACACGGGGAGTTTGGATTTTCCAGTCGGTAGAAGTTGCGAATCCGCTGCCGTTCCAACCGATAGAAAGAACCAGTTCGGCAAAACAGTTTTTCACCGCACATCCAAGCATCGAAGCAACGCACCGGGCAACTTGTTCCGGGTTATTATAAACCGGAGTGACTCTTTTTTCTAATCTTTCCATATAATAATCAATTAAATAATTTATAAAACAAGAATAGTTTAAGTGTTTTGTAAATTTTGTCAACAGAAGATTAAGCGCAAAAAAAACGGCCGTTAAAACAGCCGTTTTTTTGTGATAAATTGTTTATGCTCTGGCTTTTTGAGCTTTTCTTTTTTCAACCAATTGCTCAAAAGCTTCTTTTCTTTTCTGATAAGCTTCGTTTTCTTTCAGATACTCACGATGAGCAGCGGCAGCTTCGCCTTGTTCATCATCCATGGCAATCCGTTTATCGAGATTTTGGTTAAATTCTCTCTTCTTGGCCTGTATTACGGCTTCTTTTCTTCTGCGGGCGCGCTCAGACTTGGCCTGTGCGGAAGCTTGTCTGTTTTTTTCGCTGTCCTTCTCAATATGTTCGCTGATTCCGCCGTCACGGTCACGCAGGCTTTTCTTGTGCTCCTCGGTCGTCATAATCGTTCCGTCTTTGTTGATAAAAATATTGCTCATTTTTTTCTCCCGCTTTTTCAAATGTTGTCTATATAGACAAAATAACACATTTTTTCGCCCGAGGCAACACTTTTTATGTTACAATTACATTACATAAATTACTTGCTTATCAATTAAAATAATGTTAATACTGGGAACAAATTAAGCAAAAAGAAGCTGATAATGATAAAAAAACTCCTGCAAGTCCTTTCTTTTGCCTTTGTTTTGAGCCCGGCGGCCGCGCATTCGGCGGTAAACGTCGCTGTTATTGCTCCAAAAGCCGGAGAGTTTCGCCGTCTGGGAACAGAGATAATCGAAGGGGTTAGGATTGCCGTCAATGAGATTAATGAGAACGGCGGTCTTAACGGCGAAAAACTGAATTTGATTACGGTAGATGACCAGTGCGATGACCGCCTGGCGGTTTCGACTGCCCAGATGATGTCGTTGAACACCTCCAAGGCGGACCGGATGAATCTGGTTATCGGGCCGTATTGCACCAATGCTTTTCAGCAAGTGGCGGCCATTTATGCCAAAGCCGGGATTTTTCAGATAATCCCGACGTCCGTCAGCGCCCAGAATGCAGTAAGCAACTACAAGGGGTTGGTAAAAATGGTCGGATTTTCCGAGCGCCAGGGACAGGATTTTTTGGGCTTTTATCAAAAGCATTTTGCCGATAAAAATCTGGCCATGATTTATGACAGCCGCCAAAGCGATACGATAGACGTGGCGCGTATTGTCCGCAGCGAGTTTCAAAAAGCGGCGCCGACCGGCGTCTTGCGGATGTATAATCTGGCGGATTACGGCAACGATCTTGATTTTCTTGCCCGCGACATTTATGACAACGGCGCCGAGGCTGCGTATATTCTCGGCCGTCCGAAATCTGTTGCCAAGCTTGCTAAATACTTAAAACAGGAAGATGACGAATTTATCATTTTCACCAATCGCTACCAGTCTCAGGAATCTTATGACAAAATCCTCGGCGATTTGGCGGAGGGCGCCTATGTTGTGGCTTTGCCGTCTTTGAAAGACGATCCCTCTTTTACCGAAACGCTGGTGCGCCTGCGGCTGCTCGGCGTAGAACCGGAAGGGCTGGCGGTTTATGGCTATTCGGCGGTAAAATTGTGGGAATCTTTGGTCGAAAAGACCGATTCGTTTGCATATGACAAACTGGCGGAAGCCGTGAATAAAAATAAAATAGATACCGCTTGGGGCGAAATGATGTTTAACAACGGAAATCCGGATAATTCAGTGCGTTACAGCGTTTATCAGATTCAGAACGGCGAATATGCACAGGTTTATTGATTTTTTTGTTCCTTTCTCAAATAATTCATATATAATTCCAAGCACTAAAAACTTTTTCTAACAATTAAGGTAAAAATAAAATGGCTGGAAGCATTAATAAAGTGATTTTGGTCGGAAACCTCGGCGCTGATCCGAAAATCAGCAACACCGCCGGCGGTTCCAAAATCGTAAATCTGAGCATTGCAACTTCTGACAACTGGACGGACAAAAACTCCGGCGAGCGCAAAGAGCGTACGGAATGGCACCGCGTGGTGATTTTTAACACGGCTCTGGCTAATGTGGCCGAAAGATACCTGCATAAAGGCTCCAAGGTCTATCTCGAAGGCCAGCTCCAAACCCGCAAATGGGAAGACAACAACGGGCAGGAACGTTATACTACCGAAGTCATTGTTCCGAACTTCAGTGGCAGCCTGGTTCTTCTTGATGCCAAAGGCGACGGCGCCATGGGCGGCGACAATTCTGTCTTTACGCCGGCCGGCGGAGCCTCGGGCTGGGACAGCACACCGAGTGCGGCTCCTTCGGCCGATCTGGATGACGATATTCCGTTTTAAGCCGTTAACAATCTTTTTGGGCGCTCCGCAATGGAGCGCTTTTTTTTGCCCGTAGAAAGAAACGGTGTTAACTTTTGGTCTCAAAATTCCTCTGTTAAAATCGCCAAAATCGATTTTAAGGCCGTTTTTTTGCCCGTAGAAACGTTTTTGCGGGTATAACTCGGAGATTTTTCTGGTTTTAACGGTGCGTTATGCTAAAATCCTTACAGTTTAAATGAATGTAAAGGATAATAAATTGAGTGAAGATAATGAGAGCATAGATAACGTCGTAGAAGTCAGGGAAGGGATTGCCCCGGTCGAAATTTCCGAGGAAATGCGCCGTTCTTACCTTGATTACGCGATGAGCGTTATCGTTTCGCGTGCCTTGCCGGATGTTCGCGATGGTTTAAAACCGGTTCACCGCCGTATTATTTATTCCATGTACGAAAGCGGCTATGATTATAACCGCCCGTATCGTAAATCGGCCCGTATCGTCGGTGATGTTATGGGTAAATATCACCCGCACGGCGATGCCGCCATTTATGATACGATGGTTCGTATGGCGCAGGACTTTTCAATGCGTCTGCCGCTGGTAGACGGGCAGGGCAACTTCGGTTCGATGGATGGCGACAGTGCCGCTGCCATGCGTTATACCGAGGCCCGTTTGGAAAAAGTCGCCCATGCCTTGATTGAAGACATTGACAAAGATACCGTCGACTTTATGCCAAACTACGATGAAACGGTTATGGAACCGTCGGTTTTGCCGGCTCGTTATCCAAACCTGCTGGTCAATGGTGCCAACGGTATTGCCGTCGGTATGGCCACCAACATTCCGCCGCACAATCTGGGCGAAGTTTTGGATGCCTGCTGTGCTTATATTGACAATCCGAACATTACGATTGACGACCTGATTAACATCGTGCCGGGGCCTGATTTCCCGACCGGCGGGCTGATTCTGGGTTATGGCGGCGCCAAATCAGCTTATTACACCGGCCGCGGCTCGGTGATGATGCGCGCCAAATGCACGGTGGAAGAGCTGCATAAAGACAAAGAAGCCATTATTGTTCACGAGATTCCGTATCAGGTAAACAAAGCTCAGCTTGTTGCCCGCATTGCCGAATTGGTCAAAGAAAAGAAAATTGACGGTATTTCCGAGATTCGTGATGAATCCGACCGTCAGGGCGTCCGCGTCGTGATTGAGGTCAAACGCGACTTCCAGGCCGAGGTCATTTTGAACCAGTTGTATAAGTTCACACCGCTGCAAACCAGTTTCGGTATGAATATGCTGGCCATTAACGCCGGCCGTCCGATGATGATGAACTTAAAAGACATTATCTCGGCCTTTATCGCTTTTCGTGAAGAAGTCATCCGCCGTCGCACGATTTATGAGCTGAATCAGGCACGCAACCGGGCGCATACCTTGGTCGGTCTGGCAATCGCCGTCGAGAATCTTGATCCGGTAATCGACCTCATCCGCAATGCCCCGAACCCGCAGGAAGCTAAAGATGCCTTGTTGGCAAAGGCTTGGCCGGCCGGAGATGTTGAGCCTTTGGTCAAATTGATTGATGAACCGGATCGCAAGGTTGAGAACGGCTTTTATCATTTGTCCGAAAACCAGGCCAAAGCCATTTTGGATTTGAAACTGCAGCGCCTGACCGGATTGGAAAGAGATAAAATTCACGAAGAATTAATCTCTTTGGGTGAAGAAATTAAAGAATGCCTTTCAATTTTGGCCAGCCGGGAGAAACTTTACGGCATTATGCGCGACGAGTTTGTTGCCATTCGCGATGAATATGCCACCCCGCGTCGCTCCAAGATTGAGGATATCGAGTATGATCAGGATGTTGAATCCCTGATTCAGCGGGAAGAAATGGTCGTTACCGTCACCGAGGCCGGCTATATCAAACGTGTGCCGCTGAATGCCTATAAAGCACAAAAACGCGGCGGCAAAGGCAAATCCGGCATGTCTACCAAAGACGAGGATTTTGTAACCCGTTTGTTTGTTGCCAGCACGCATACGCCGGTATTGTTCTTCTCGTCAAAGGGGCAGGTTTATAAAATGAAGGTTTACAAGCTGCCGCTCGGTTCTCCGACATCTAAAGGCAAGCCGTTTGTAAATCTGCTGCCGCTGGTCGAAGGCGAGAACATTACAACGATTATGAAACTGCCGGAAAACGAGGACGATTGCAAAGATATGTCCATTATGTTTGCCACGTCCAAAGGAAATGTCCGCCGCAACTCATTGATGGATTTTGTAAACGTTCAGTCCAACGGTAAAATCGCCATGAAATTGGACGAAGGCGACAAGCTGATTAACGTCCGCATCTGTCAGGAAGACAATGATATTATGCTGGCGGCCAAGAGCGGCAAATGCATCCGCTTCCCGGTAACGGAAGTCCGTATGTTTGTCGGCCGTAACTCAACGGGTGTCCGCGGTATCAAATTGGCGGATAATGATGAAGTCATCTCAATGTCAGTCTTGAATCACAGCGATGCCACCTCGGAAGAACGCGATGAATATCAGCATATTTCTTCGGCTATCAAGCGGCTTCAGGCCGAACGCGGTGATGATTGCGAAATCTCGCCGGAGGAGAGCGGTGTTCCCATGACAGTTTTGACGCCGGAAAAATATCGCGAGATGAAAGAAAAAGAACAGTTTATTCTGACTGTTACGACCACCGGTTACGGTAAACGTTCATCTTCTTACGAGTATCGTGTAACCGGCCGCGGCGGTCAGGGTATTGCCAATATGGAAATGTCTGCCCGTAATAAAGAGGTTGCCAGCTCGTTCCCGATTGAAGACGACAACCAGATTATGATGGTAACCGATGGCGGCAAGCTGATTCGTATGCCGGTGGCTGACATCCGTATTGCCGGCCGCAAGACGCAGGGTGTTATCCTGTTCAGAACGGCCGAGAATGAAAAAGTCGTCAGCGTAACCTGGCTGGATGCCGATGCCGGTGACGATGAAGAACTGGAAGAAGAAACCGGAAGCGAAGTCTTGGGCGACAGCGTCGCCGATATTGACGAAGCAGATGTTGAAGAAATCAGCGAACCGGAAAACGAAACAGAAGAATAGCTGTTTCCCTCAATAAACGCTCAACCCCGTGTTTGTTAAAAACGCGGGGTTTTTGTTATCTCTTTTCTTAGCCAAAATCCATATCCAACCTTTCAATACTGCTTGACACAGGCGTTTTGTTGTGGTATAGTGGTCTTTGATGATAAGCAAAGAAAAGAATTTTTATAAGGGAGAAAGCCGATGAGAAACTATAACACAATGCTACACATGAAACTTAATTCTGCGGTATCAGTCTTTGCTGTGGCCGCTGCTTTCTCGGTTCTTCTCCCGCCTCCTTTTACGTCATCTGCTCTGGCCGCTCAACCCTTGCTACAAATTCCACCAGAGCAACGCGGTCTCTTAGGCATTGAGCTGCCAAATGATGCCTCAGCCGCTCGGCTGGCCGGCATCTGCTTTTTGCCAGACTGTCAGGATGAAGACGTCGTCCAAGGTGATTTTAATATGAACCTTAACGAAGACACCGAGTTTTGTGAAAAAGAAGGTTATACTTATTACTCTTCCGGCGAATGTCCACAGTATTATGCCAAAATCGGTACTTGTTCCCGCGATGACCATTACCTTAAATGCGATGCCGAACAATGGTGCAAAGACAACGGATATAATACGACTTCTTGTTCTATTCCTCAATATGTCGACGAACAATGCCCGAACGGAAAACCTTATTATAAACAATGTAAAACAGATAATGACCGGGCTTGTAAAGAGCTTGGATACACCAAAACTTGTTCTTCCGGTCAGAAACTTTATCAAAACTCCGGACGTTGCGCTTATGATTCTTCTTACGGGACTTGTTGCACGCCTTCCGGATGTCCGAGTTATACCTCTACATCTTATTCTTCTTACGGTACCAACGGTACTGACGGATGCGAATACACCTGTTATTACACCTGCGATATGGACTGCCCGTCCGGCACGTCAACCTCCAACCCGGGCGGCTGCGGCGGCTCAACCCGAAACGGCTGCGGAAACAAGACCTGTTATTATCCTTATGAAGCCTGCTGTTATCCTTATTCCAGCGAAACAGGATGCTCCTGCGGAACTTATTCCTGCTCTGACGGTTGCGGCGGTACCAGAACCTGTTGTTCTACTTGCCCTGACCCCGAACCGGAAGAAGATCCTTGCGATTACTCCGGTATATCTTGCTCCTACGGCTGTGCGTCTTATGATTCCTGCGGAAAATGTTCTTCTTGCAAATCTGCTCCGCCCAAAGATGATGATGAGGAGGAGGACACCCCGCCTGTCGACCCCTGCGCCGGGGTTACCGGAAAGAGCTGTTCTTCAGGATATCATTGTTCTTCTTATGGTTCCTGTGGTGAATGTACGGCTTG
>CALXUP010000031.1 GCA_944391715.1 uncultured Alphaproteobacteria bacterium | reverse complement strand
CTGTAGGATTGTGTTTCCGGATCCCATACCGGCTGCAAATCATCAGATGAGTTTTGATTACCCGTGCCGCTTTCATTGTTTACCCGATTGCCGACGACCTCAACTTCCGGCAACCTGTAGGATTGCGTTTCCGGATCCCATACCGGCTGTAAATCATCAGATGAGTTTTGATTATTTTGTTCAGAAGAAGTATTTTCGCCGGAGGAATTACCTGACCCACTGCCAGCTCCCTCATTATTTTGTTCGGTGCCGGAAGCGCCTCCTGTTGTAGCAGCACCTCCTGAAGCACCACTTCCTCCGGACGTTCCATTTCTATAGGCAGTACAATAGTCAGACGCATAACATGCATCAGGACTTAATTCACACCGTGCAACATCAATTCCCTCACACTCGTCTTTCTGCGTTTCTTCGGATTGTTCATCTTCCGTCGAAGTTTCACCTTCATTGCTCGGCTCACTCACCGGAATTTCATTATTGGTTCCCGGTGTGTCATACGGCGTATCATTATTCAAATAGTCACCATAGTCAAGCAGGCTTGCGTGCTCGCTTGTGCCGGTAAAGTCATCAATAAACAACCCCATTACCGAAAGCAAGAATAGAGAGATGGCAATATTGGCAAACCATTTCCAGCTGATTTTGTTGAAAATAGCCATAAAAGAAAAGCCTATCAAGCCAAAACCGCCCAAAATATATACTACGAGCTTGACATCTTTTAAGCTTGACGCCGCTTTCTGACGGACTTTCTCAAAAACAGTGGAAGCACTCCAAGCATCTTGAGGACATAGCGCCAATACAACAATAATCAACAAAGAAAGGAAAAGATTGGATTTTAATACAGATTTTAATTTTATCAGCATGGCCGCCTCCGGAAATTATTTGAGCGTATCAGTAATGTTTTGAACTTCTTCACCCGTTACATATTTTACAAAAGCTCCTGTTACCGCCAATACGACCAAACCGATAATAATGGCACTCAACCATTTCCAGTTCAGATTACCAAAAAAACCGCCGACAGCAACACCGATAATACCAAAACCGGCAACAACATAAACAATATCCCGCATACCGGTAAAAATTTCGGCACCTTTTTCCGTCAGTTCAGAAAAAATACCACTGTCCGCCCAGGCAGCCCCCGAAACAAAAAATACGGAGAAAGCCAAACACAAAGAAAAAAGCATCAGTTTTTTTACTTTATGCCCCGACACCTTTTTGGTCAAAAAAACAAAAAGGAGGGTTACACATGCCACTGGCAAGATATTTATAATTTCGCCAAACATTGTCTCCCCTCCTTTTTAACATCAGGCATAGGCCTAAATTAGTAAGTATCAGCAGCAGATTCCTGGAAAGTATCGCCGAAACCGCTTGATCCCGTACCAGTAGCGCTCAGGTTTGTATCACCTGTTGCGTAACGGACAATTGCACCGGCAGCAGCCAGAATAGCCAAGCCTACAGCCAAAGAAGCAAAGGCAGACCATTTGATTTTGCCGAAGATAGCACCGAAGGCCAGCAATACCAGACCGAAACCGCCGACGATAAAGATGATACTCTTTACGTTGTTAAAAGTGGTAAAGGCTTTGGCTTTTGCCGTGCCCATAAGGCTTGACTGGCTTCCGCCGCTAGCAGCCATTGCCGGATCGCACATAAAAAATACGGACGCCACAGCAATCAGGCAGATTGTCCACAAGTTTTTCTTTAAAAAGTTCATTAATTTTCTCCTTTATGCAAGTAAACCCAATACTTTAAGCATACTAAACTTTTTGATTTTTTTCTAGCAAAATCTTGTATACTACAAAATTCTTAACATATTGTTTACACTACACAAAATCGGCTGTAACAAAAAATTCACACAACTTAACAATTTGTAAAGACGTGATTTTTTACAATTTTGTTACATTTTTTCATTCATTTGTCCGGCTAAATAAAAATCAGCTTATCGACTTTTTTAAAAGAATCCACAAATTCTGGGCATAATTTTATATCTGCTTGCCAAGATTCGCATTTTGTTTTATCTAATTTATAAAGGGTTTTGTTTATGGAAAATACGGCTTTTAAAACTTTTGTTTACAGCTTTGTTTTTTCTCTGTTTATGATTTTTGGCATAAACGGCTTGTTTTTTGATACCCGCCCAGCAGAACAAAATCTTAAAATTTCCAATAAAAACATCACATTATTCTTGAAAAACGACGCAATACCTTCTACCAAACCCTTGCCGGTCAAAAAGATTGCACTCAGCGTCTTGCCGGATATTTCTCAAAACGACGGTATTATTACTGCTGATTATTACGAAACCCCTGATGACAATCAAATCATTATGGCAGACAATTCAGATATAATCCCGCTTGAATTCAGTGAAACAGCGCCGGACATTATTGAAAGAACAGACGAAGAACCGACAGCTCCGGTTCTTTTAGCCGCCAACGAACAAACAGAACCCGACGTACCGGCATTATATGCCCCGGTCAGAGCTCAGGTTATTTCCATCAATGACGGCCCGGAACCGGAACAGAAACAAGAACTTGACGTTCCTGCCGACATTACCGGAACAACGAAACCGGAACCGGTTAAACTGACTGCCGTTTATACACCTCAAAAGCTGCCTGAGCCCACAAAAGCTTTATCTGAAAGCATCAAAAAAGAAAAAAATTCCGTTTCTCAGAAAATGTCCGGACAACCGCAGCTGCTTATTCCGCTTGAACGTTCAGATACCAAAGCTTTTGCCGCAGGCAAAAAAATCAAAATCAGCAACGGAGCAGAAGAAAATCAGGTTGCACTGGCTGATGCAAAAGTTTCAACAAAGAACATTTCAGCTACAAGAGAGCAACTGCAGCAGCCTTCTGACGGTATAAAAGAGGACAACAGCACACAGCCGGTAAAATGGGAAAGCATGGCAGAAAAGAACGGGCAAAGCGACAGTCCCTGGGTTGTTGCTTCCGGCGCCAAATATGCCAAGAACAAAATGTTTCGCGATGAGCAAAAAGACACAAACGACAAGAAAGCTATCAAGCTAGAAAGCGTTCAAAAAGCCGGTGGCAAAGAGACTGTAGCAGCCAATGACATGGTCGACAATCTGCTTATTCCAATTCCTCAGGAAATCAAGGAAAAAGGCGATCTGAAACCACGGCTGCAATTTCCGGAAGATGCTGAAGTAGAGACCAAAGCAGAAGAAGCAGAAGCCAAACAGAAATCCGAAGTTAAGATTTTGGATGCCCAAGGAAAAAATATTGCAAAACCCCAAAAACAGAGTTCCGGAGGAAATTTGCTTTCCAGTATAACTTCTATTTTCTCCGGCTCTTCAGATGACGAGGATGACGATACATCTTCCGGAAGTCTGACAGAAAGAATCAAGAATAAATTGTCCGGCAAAAAAACGACCGGAAAAATTTTGCCGGCCGAGATCAGACTATCTTTTCAGCCCAACCGTGCCGAAATCTCCGGCAATACGCTCCGCTGGATTGATGCTTTTGCCCAAAAGGCCATAGAAGATAAATCCGTCGTGCTCGAAATCCGGCTGGACGGAACAACCGACCAACACCTGCAGCGCCGCCGCCTCAATCTTTTGAGCAACGTCCTTAACAGCAAAGGCGTTGACGCCAGAGACGTTCAGGTCGTTTTTACGGAAAGAGAACCGAATTCGTTTATTATCAGAACATTGAGAACAAGCGAAGACAGTGGTTACGATACAATGGAAAACTATAACAATCCGGAAGCCGGCGTTACTCAATGGTAATAAGTTAAGGCTTGCGCTTGATTATTTATTTTTCCAAATGTATGATAGGAAAAAAATTATGAAAAAAAGTGATTTAAGGATTGCAAAAATGAACAAAGAAATACGCTTGATTGCTTGTTTGGGCGTTTTGCTGGCAACGACCGGATGCTATATGTTCCGGCCGCTTAACTATAATTATGAGGAAGAAGAAACCGTCAGCGAAACCATGACAACAACCTGCCCGAACGACGGCGGCCCGTGTGTTGTTCCTCCTGCCGCTCCGCAGGAATATGTCGACTATACGCGGACTGCAGCCGATTATCGCGAATACGGCGAGAGAACGCCGCGGGATCAGCGTATTGTCCAAACTGCTCCGGGAAGCAATATGTCGGCAGCAATTCCCCCGACGATTGATCAGGAAGTCGGTGCTTATGAAGAAGAAATCAAATCGACTGGCAGCGCCGAACTAGCCGATAATTCCGGTGTTGACGGCAGCGGAAGCAGCAGTGCGGGAATGGATGACGCCGACGATCCGGTCAAAGACTGGCTGGCTGAAGAAGGACAATCTCTTAAATCTTTGTTGACTGAATGGAGCGATGAGTCCGGCTGGAGACTGATTTGGAACAGCAATCGGAATTATACTTTGAGTGCCGGCGCAATGTTTCGCGGGCGTTTTGCCGATGTCAGCGCAGCATTAATCCGGGCTTTCGGACGAGCCAGACCGGCGCCGGTCGCCACCTTTTATAAAGGGAATCGCGTCTTGGTTGTAGAAACGATGGAGGATGAGAATGCTTTTGATTAGAAACAGAAAATTCGGCATTATATTGGCAGCGGCAGCTTTAGCCGCTTCATGCTCCATGTCTACGAGCCTGGATGCCACGATTGAACGCGAAGTCGAGGCCTCGACCAAAATGAAAGAAATGGCCAAGGCACCGACACCGATTGAGAATACAGATTTGGTTAAGGTTAAAAATGACATCTGGCTCGGCGATACCAGCGAAATTGAATATGAAGGAGAACCTGTTCCTGCTTATTTGGAAACAGCCGACGGTGTTACATTAATCAGCAACCGCCCGATTACTTTATTTGAAATCGGCGATATGATTAATAAAGTTACTTCTTTGCGCGTTCGTTTTGACAGCAATCTGGAAAAGGACATTCGTGAACAAGGTTCAAAAAACAAACCCGATGTTGCAACCATTAATGCTGACTGGACAGATGCAGATAAAATGCTGGTTTCTTACCGCGGGCCGTTGAGCGGGCTTTTGGACGAGATTTCTTCGCGTTTCGGCATTTGGTGGAAATACGAAAAGCAAGAAATTCATTTTTATAAATACATTACAAAAACATTTGTTTTGTATTCTTTGCCGACAAAACCGAAACTTAACGTTACGGTTGGCGGATCGTCTTCTGCCGGAGAAGGCGGAAGCTCGTCATTGAGCCTGAGTTCAGAGGCAGAAATTGCGGTTTGGACACAGATCAAAGATTCAATTACATCAATGATTTCAAAAGATTCAAAACTGACAATCGATCAGGGCAACGGTACGATTACGTTGACAGCAACCCCGACGGATATCAAGAAAGTCGGACGTTATATTACTGAACAAAACAACCGTTTGTCCCGTCAGGTTGCCATCAGTGTGAAGGTTTTGCAGGTTACCATTTCAGACAGCGACAATTATGGTCTAAATTTGTCAGCAATGTTTGACGACAGACATACTAATTTCCGCATAGCCAGCCCGACGGGAGGCCTTGCCGATGATATTGCCGATAACCTGACGATGGCTATCACTCCGAAAAACTGGACAGCAAGTGCAATTATAAAAGCGTTGTCAACCCAGGGCGCAACAACGTTGATTACCAGCGGTACGGTTACGACACTGAACAATAAGCCTGCACCTATTCAGGTTATTGAAAAACAGAACTATATTTCGGAAATCACCAAGACAAACGGCGGCGATAACGATTATGATATTTCTACAGAAACAGAAGAAATTGAAACCGGTTTTACCCTGGATGTCTTGCCGAGAATTTTGGAACACGGACGGATGCTTCTGATGTTTAACCTGACATTGTCAGATCTGATTGAGCTGGAAAAAGTTTATTTGAATGAAAATTCAGACGGTACGGCTTCTTCCGACGGTTCGGAATATATTCAGAACCCGCGCATTCAATCTCGCGGCTTTACACAAGAAGTTGCGTTGTCTTCCGGGGAATCCCTGATTTTGACCGGATATGAAAGGGTTGAGAGCTCGACGTCAAAAGAAGGCATTGGTTCAGCAACCAACTCCTTGTTCGGCGGTTCGGCAATGGCGGAAAAACAAAGAAGCGTTTTGGTTATTATCTTGACGCCGGTTGTTCTTGAATCTCCGCTGACGCCGGAATCCAGGATGGTTAAAAACTAACCTTATAAGAAAGGCCATTTAAAGTGTTAGAAGACGCAAATCTGACAGAAGAAGACGTAGAGAAAAGCAACGAGCGGACATGGAGTTCCATGATGACCGTTGCCGGGACGGAATATGCAACAAGCTTATTCTGGCAGCCTTTGCAAAACCGCGACGATCCTTATCAGGAGGTTGAAGAGGCCTCTCAGGGGATTATGGAAGGCGCGGATCTCTTCTGCATCAAGCCGGGCAAAGCGCCGCAGTTTGGTATTTGCGTTTCGGAAGAAGGTTTTCGAAAAGGCATGGACGTTGCCGCGGTAGCGTTGGCGACGGCACTGTCTGACCGTTCTTCCCTGGTAGCGGTGTTCAAAGTCGAAAACGGCTGGTGGTATGTTTGTATCAGAAACGATATTATCCTTTCTGACGGCGATATGCTGTTTTTGAACGAAGAAGACGCAAGAAACCAGTTTGAATCGATGTTGGCCGTTCCGGATTGGGGACGCAGAATTGCGCCGCCGGAATGGGGTTATGAAGATACGGAATATCCTGACCTTGAAAAGATTTTGGCGCGCGGCGGCAAAGCAAAGCTGAAAAAAATCAAAGCCCTGCGCGGTACCAAGCTGGTTATGGTCGTCGTGATTTCGATTTCGGTCGGATTTTATCTGCTTTCCAATATCTTGTCAGAAATTTTCTTTGCACCGCCCAAACGGCCGCCGGTTACCGTGCCGATTGTTCCCAAGGCTGCGCCGCCGGTTCAGAAACTTCCGGAAATCAAGCCCTGGGAAAAGGTTAAAGACCCGTTTCAAGTTATGACCGGCTGTCAGAATGCCGTTGTTAAGCTTTTGGGTGTGGTAACGCCCGGCTGGGAGATCGGTCAGATAAAATGTTCCGACAATGCGGCACAAACTGCCTGGAAAAGAAAGGTAGGCCAGGTTTCCTGGATAAAAAAGGCCTTGGAAGATTCCGGCGTTAAATTTGGCGGCATTATTTATTCGGACACCGGCGAACAGGCGACGGTTTCGCTGCAGTTTGGGCCGGTTGCGGAAAAGAAATCACCCCCAGCATATTCCAATGCGCAGCTGAGGTTGATTATCAACGACTTTTTCCAGGGAATCGGGCAAAGAGTTTCAATGACTAACTCGTCGTTCACATCACCGGAGCATAATGTTTACCGTTCAATCGTTTTTAAGTTCTCATCAAAATACAAACCGGTGGTTTGGCGGGATTTGTTAATGAAATTTTCAGGACTTGAGATTAAAAGTATAACCTATACACCGTCGACAAAACAATGGGATTATGAAGGAGCAATCTATGTGTTATAACAAAAAAGATTTTAGCCGGAAGGCTTTGGCCGCACTTGCTTTCGGAATTATGTTTTCCGGAAGCGCAATGGCTGCCGACAGTGATGCAACCATAGATTTGGGATTTGACGACGAATTCGGAATTTCGGCCGATGAACTCGGAACGCCGGAAGCTCCCCAGCCCCAGCTCAGCATTGATAAGAATGCCGATAAAGGCGGTTTGTTGTCGCCGGCACAAGGGATTGTTCCCAAGACCGGTGCGGCTCCGATTGTGCCGAAGACAGGCAACGCTCCCATTGTGCCAAAAACCGGAGAGGCTCCGATAGTTCCGAAGACCGGGGCATTACCGGGCGGCATTGTCCCCAAGACGGGCGCTCAGCCGGGTGCCATTGTGCCCAAAACAGG
>CALXUP010000030.1 GCA_944391715.1 uncultured Alphaproteobacteria bacterium | reverse complement strand
GTTGTCCGTGGGATTCTTCTTACGGTAAATGCTGTACGGCATCACCCTCTTCCGGATGTCCGTCTAACTACGGCGTTACCTGTACCGGTTCTGCCTCCGGTACCGATGCCTGCGGATATACCTGTTACCGCTGTTGCGATGACAATTGTCCGTCCGGAACGTCTAAAAACTATTCCGGTTCCGTATCTACTTATACCGAATGCGGTACGGCCTGTAAGCGTTGTAAAGACTGTACTTCCGGCAGCACTTCTTATTCCGGTTCTTATGTCGGCTCTTCCGAATGCGGGTCTTGTTACGCTTGTTCCGACACCTGCCGAACGGGTTCTAAATCTGTCTCTTGCTCTTCGACCCAGAATAAGACTAAAGTTTCAACAACCGAGTGCGGAACCGCTTGTTATTCTTGTGAAGCTAATCCGGATTGTTCCGTAAGTTCAAAATCTTGTTCTTACGGTTGTGCATCTTACAACTCCTGCGGTAAGTGTACTTCTTGCGAATCCGCTCCGCCTCATACCCATAGTTATTCTTGTCCGAGCGGATATTCAACCTCCTCCAGCGGATGTTCTAACGGTTATACCACCACAAGCAAGACCTGCTCCTGCGGTGCCAGATCCGGCACCTGTTACAAGTGCAATTCTGGTTCACCACATACACACAGTTATTCTTGCCCGAGCGGATATTCGACTTCTTCCAGCGGATGTTCTAACGGTTATACCACCACAAGCAAGACCTGCTCCTGCGGTGCCAGATCCGGCACCTGTTACAAGTGCAATTCTGGTTCACCACATACACACAGTTATTCTTGCCCGAGCGGATATTCGACTTCTTCCAGCGGATGTTCTAACGGTTATACCACCACAAGCAAGACCTGCTCTTGCGGAGCTAAATCCGGTACTTGCTATAAGTGCACGGCTCACACGCATAGTTATACCTGTCCGAGCGGATATTCGACTTCTTCCAGCGGATGTTCTTATGGTTACACCACCACAAGCAAGACCTGCTCCTGTGGCGCTAAAACCGGCACCTGTTACAAGTGTAACACGCACACCCATAGTTACACCTGCCCGAGCGGATATTCGACTTCCTCCAGCGGATGCTCTTATGGTTATACCACCACAAGCAAGACCTGCTCCTGCGGCGCTAAATCCGGCACCTGTTACAAGTGTAACACGCACACCCATAGTTACACCTGCCCGAGCGGATATCAAGCAAGTCCTTGCGGCCGCGGTTCTACATTATCGGGAACAACATCAAAGAAATGTTCCTGCGGCGCAACTTCCGGTACCTGCTACAAGTGTAAAACTTCCGGCTGTCCGGGCGGTACTCCGGGAAGTGCATGCGCTTGCGGAGGATACCACAGCAGCAAAGGCTATGCAGCAGCACACTTCTGCGTAGGCACCATAAATTGAGCAAACCATAACAAAAAAATCCCCGGAAGCACATTTCCGGGGATTTTTACAGGAAAAATAACAAAAAGCTTATTCTTCTGTATCCTCATCCTCAATATCAGTATCAAAATCGTCATCTTCTGCTGAATTATTTTCCAGCAGCAGCATACTATCCTGCTCCTCGCCGGTCAGTTCTGTCTTCTTCCGACGGCCGCGGCGTTTTTTCTGCGGGGCTTTTTTCTTCATTGCATCAATCACATAATGCCCGACAATTTTATACAAATCGACCAGATGATTGTTATACATATGGTCACCCTCTTCAATCAGGGCAAAATCCACATCGACATTCCGCTGCATATTCAAACGTTTTGCCAAAGTTGCCACACTTTGCGGATTAACAATTTCATCTGCTCCGCCCTGCACAATCAGACCGGAAGTCGGACACGGCGCCAGAAAAGAAAAATCTTTTTCATTCGCCGGCGGAGAAACCGCAATAAAATTATTAATGTCCGGACGGCGCATAAGCAACTGCAGCCCAATCCATGCCCCGAAAGAATAACCGGCAATCCAACACTGCCTGGCTTCCGGATTAACCGATTGCAGCCAGTCAAGCGCAACCGTTGCGTCCGAAAGTTCGCCCGGGCCGTCTTCAAACTCGCCCTGAGAACGTCCGACGCTGCGGAAGTTAAAACGCAAAACCGAAAATCCGAGATTTTGAAAACAGCTGAACAGCGAGTAAACCACTTTATTGTTCATCGTTCCGCCGTATTGCGGATGAGGATGCAAAATCAGCGCAATCGGCGCCCCCGGTTTCTCACTGTGATGATACCGCCCTTCCAAACGGCCGGCATGTCCGTTAAACAATACTTCTGTCATTTTTTTAACCTAAATTTAGTAACCTGCAGAGTATACTATGGAAAAAGTTTATATAAATTGTTAATTTTCTGAGGAATATACCACAAAATGAATCAAAAATTCAAGACAATTCTGCAGGACATAGATGCCGTTTCAGCCCGCGACCCTGCCACAAACGGCAGATTTGAGGCGCTTTTGTGCTCTTCCGGCCTGCATGCCATTCTCTGCTATCGTTTCAATCATTTCTTATGGCGTCATAATTGCCGTTTGCTTTCCCGAGTCCTTTCACAGATTGCAAGGTTTCTGACCGGAATCGAAATCCACCCGGGCGCCAAAATCGGCAAGGGCTTTTTTATTGACCACGGCTCCGGCGTCGTCATCGGAGAAACGGCAGAAATTGGCAACAATGTTACCATATATCACGATGTAACACTCGGCGGCACAACCGTATTTGACGCCAAAGGCAAAATTACGGCCAAACGCCACCCGACCATCGGAAACAATGTCATCATCGGTTCCGGAGCACAGGTTTTAGGACCGATAAAAATCGGCAACAACGTAAAAATCGGTTCTAACGCCGTTGTCTTAAAAGATGTGGAAGCCGATACGACGGTTGTCGGCGTTCCGGCACATCCGGCTGATAAAAATAAAGGCAAAAACACATTCCAGGCCTATGGTCTGAGCGGAAACACCAAAGACCCCATGCAAGAAGAAATAAACAGCCTGCGCAAAGAACTTTCCGCCCTCAAAAAAGAGCTTGCCGATATCAGAAAGGACGAAAAATAGTGCCAAACAGTCTGGGACTGAACAAATCTCCGCAAGAAACAAAAGTCTGTATTGCCATGTCCGGCGGCGTAGACAGTTCCGTTGCGGCCTGGCTGCTGCAAAAAGAGGGATATCAGGTTTTCGGACTGACGATGGATTTGCTGCAGCCGCCCTATGCCCCGCCCGTTTCTTCAATCTCAGATGCTGCAGTCATTGCCGACCAGCTGGGCATAAAACATCATTTCATTGATTTACGACAAGAGTTTTCTGAACTGGTGATCAAATATTTTTCTGATGAATATATTGCCGGCAAAACGCCGTCTCCCTGCATTATGTGCAATAAACACATCAAATTGGGCCTTCTGGCGGAAAAAGCCCGAGATTTCGGCGCCGACATTCTGGTTACCGGACATTATGCAAAAACCATTGCCGCCCCGCACGGAATTGAACTTCACCGCGGCAGCGATCCGGTTCGCGATCAGAGTTATTTTTTGTTTGCCGTAGCAAAAGAAAACCTGCAAATGCTGCGTTGCCCGTTGTCCGGGTACAGTAAGGATCAAACCCGTAAAATTGCTGAGGAAGCCGGTCTGAAAACGGCTCAAAAAACAGACAGTCAGGACATTTGCTTTGTCTCCGGCGGAAAATACGCCGAACTGATACGTAGCCTCCGTCCGGAACTGCAGGAAAAGCCCGGAGACATCGTTACGACGGACGGCAAAATTCTCGGACGGCACAAAGGGCTGATAAACTATACGGTCGGCCAACGGCGCGGCTTGGGCATCGGCGGGGGAGACATCTTATACGTTCTGGCTCTGGATACCGTCAAAAACCGGGTCATTGTCGGCAGCAAACCTCAGTTGGCACAGAAATATGTATTTATCAAAAATATCAACTGGCTGGCCGAAGAACGCCCGTTCCGGATGGAACTCGGCGTAAAACTGCGTTCCCGACAGGAGATTGTGCCGGCCTCCGTATTTTTTTCAGAAAACGCAGATACCGCCCGCATTGAGCTTAAAGACGAATTTTTCGGCATTGCGCCGGGACAGGGCTGCTGTTTTTATAACAATACCCGTGTCATGGGCGGCGGATTTATTTGCAAAGATAATCCTGAGTTTTAACAATTTTGTAACTGGAAAAAGATACAAGAATAGAGTATAATAAATTATATGAGTTCATTTAAGGAGGATTGTCATGACCAAAGTTTCATTTCACATGGCCTTGCTGAGCACCCTGCTCTGTGCCTCCGTTGCGGCGGCGCAGCTGCCTTCCAATCCGTGGGATCCGCAGTCGGTCGCAGCCTCAAATGCCCAGAATCAAAAAAATGCCCAAATTGCCGCCGAAGCCCAGACATCAGGCTCGGAAACACAGGCTTATGCCCAATCATCACCCACCCGCAGCGGCACACCGTCTTACGATGACATTCTGCCGGTTGACCCTTGGGCCCGGGCGCGCGTCAATAACGGCACACCAACCTGGCGCGGCAGCGGCAGAAACGACCGCGGACTGAACTACATCGGTGAAGCAACAACTTACGGCGATGCAATGGGACAAGAAATGATAGCCCCGGAAGTCAACCGCCACAATATGCTTGTAATGACGGAACACCTGCGCAATCTGGGATACAAAATTCCCGACAGTTACGACCAGAAAATTCGCGATATGCCGCAAACCTATGCCCGCTATCTGCGCAACGCTTATGACAAATCCACCTCCTCCACTCTGAGCGATGATCCGCTCGGCGCTTTGTTTTCCGGCGTTATGTCCAACGTAGAAGAAGGTACGGGGCTGGACTTTGAAAATATATTGTTTAACAGTATTGATATTCTTTCTAAGGATTAACGATGAAAAAGATTTTGCCGGTTTTATTTATCCTGGCCTGTGGAATCGGAAATGCCGCCGCAGTCGATAAACTGCTGATGACGCCGGAGGAATACGCCCGCCAGCGTTACGAAGCCCAAGACACCATAACCCGGATACTAAATGCTGCAAGCCCGCTGCAAAGACGACTGCTGGTTAACGGAGCCAAACGCCTCTCCCGACTGCAAAATCCGCAAAACGAAAATACCCAGCGCAATGTCAATATAGAAGACATCGCAGACTTGAGCAACTACTTCAACAAAGACGTTTTTCAATCCGTCTCACCGGACATTCCCTACCATCTGATAGACACTTCGGACGCCGTCCGGAAAGAAGAAACGGCATACCGCACCCGGCAGGCCGAAAAAAGAGCCGCGGCTTTGGCTGCTCAGCCCCCCGAACCGGAACCTGTTGAAGAAGAACCGCAGCCAAAAACTTTCCGCCGGGCTTTCTCTAAATAATAATCAAAGGAAAACATAATGGACAATCTTCCCGTCATTATTTTGGTTCAGCCGCAGCTGGCAGAAAATATCGGTATGGCCGCCCGTGCCATGATGAATTGCGGCTTATACAATCTGCGCCTGGTTGCGCCCAAACAGGACCATCTCTCACCCAAAGCCGTTGCTGCGGCCTCCGGAGCCGAAGAAATCCTGTCCGGTGCAAACGTTTTTGCCACAACCGAAGAAGCCGTTGCCGACCTTGCTCAGGTATATGCCACCACCGCCCGCCACCGCAATCAGATAAAACTTGTTTACACTGCGGAAAAAGCCATGCAGAACTTTGATACCCTCTGTCGGCAAAATGTCAAATGCGGCATATTGTTCGGCCCGGAAAGAACCGGATTGCAAAATGATGACGTTGCTCTGGCCGACGCAATCATAAACATTCCGCTCAACCCCAAACATTGTTCGCTCAATCTGTCTCAGGCCGTTTTGCTTGTCGGCTATGAATTTTACAAATGCCGGACAGACACGCCGGCAACCCGCTTTATTACCAACGGCGCCGAAATCGCTCCCAAAGAAAAGCTGCTCCAGTTTTTTGACTTTCTTGAAAAAGAGCTTGACGAATGCGGCAACTTCCGAATTGACGAGAAACGTCCGCGAATGGTCAGAAACCTGCGCAATATTTTTTCCCGCCCTCAACTTACCGAACAAGAGCTAAATACCCTTTACGGCGTAATAAATTATTTGCGTCACCCGCATAAAAATTAAAACAAAAAAGATTATATCTTTACCAAATTTTGAATCTTCGGCTCTATCATCTCATTAAAGGGAGGAAAAAAAATTATGCCGGCAGAAACTTTTGGACACATATCACATATAATATTCGGCCTCAATCCGATGGTCCTTTCAACCGCCATTCTGGCCGTAAGCTACCTGATACTTTTTACAGAAAAGCTCAATCGCGCCGTCATCGCTCTGCTCGGTGCCTGTGTTATGATTTTTTCCGGCATCCTGACACAGGAAACTGCACTTAAAGGAATAGACTTTAACACCTTGGCTTTGCTCATCGGCATGATGACGATAGTCGGCATATCGGAAAAGTCCGGAATGTTCCAGTTTGTTGCCGTCTGGGCCGCCCAAAAAGTCCGCGCCAACCCCCGTGGGCTGATGATCGCCCTATCTGCCGTCACGGCCGTTTTTTCGGCACTGCTTGACAATGTCACAACTGTTTTGCTGATTGTTCCCGTAACTTTTCAAATCACACGGCAGTTAAAAATTACCCCGTATCCTTTTTTGATTTTAGAGATTTTTGCCTCCAACATCGGCGGTACGGCCACCCTCATCGGTGACCCGCCTAACATTCTTATCGGTTCTGCCCTAGACTTAAGCTTTATGGACTTTGTTTATGAACTGACCCCGGTCGTAATCGTAACCATGCTGGTCTTAATCCTCGGTTTTGACCTTATCTGGGGCAAAAAGCTCAAAACCACCGAAAAAGATAAAAAAGCCGTTATGAAAATCAACGCCAGAGGAATGATTTCCGACTGGAGACTGCTCAAAAAATCCCTATTCGTTCTGACTGCCGTAATTGCCGGTTTCATCAGCGCCGAACATTTGCATATCGCCAACGGAACAATAGCCATGTTCGGTGCGTCCGTTCTGCTTTTGTTATACACGACAGGCCTTTCCCATAGCGAAAGGGAGCACAAAGTCGAAGAAGCTTTCGGACTGGTTGACTGGACAACCATCTTTTTCTTTGCCGGACTATTCGCCATTATATACGGTCTGGAAGAAGCCGGGGTCTTAACCCTGCTCGGACAAAAATTTATAGAAATAACCGACGGCAGCATAGAAAAAGCCGCCATGCTGGTTGTCTGGATTTCAGCCCTTGTTTCCGCAGCCATTGATAACATCCCGTTTGTCGCCACAATGATTCCGATGATAAAATCAATGGAAGAATCCATGGGCGGACGCGAGGCGATGATGCCGGTCTGGTGGGCATTGTCCTTAGGCGCCTGTTTCGGAGGAAACGGTTCGCTGATTGCCGCCTCGGCTAACGTCATTGTTGCAGGCATGGCACAAAGAGAAGGACATCCGATAAGCTTTCTCGGTTTTCTGCTCTGGTCCGTTCCGGTTATGCTGATAAGCGTAGCCATTGCCGCACTCTACCTGCATATGCGTTTCTTTATGTAAAAAAACTAAAATTAACAGATTATTAGCACTCCGGCTGTTAAAAAGATAAAGTATTGTTTTTTTATTTTAAGGAATATGCTATGCACGCAACCGACTTACCCGCCGTTCCACAGCTGGCCTGGGGAATAGACGCTCAAATTTTGGCAGTGGCAATCGTAATTGTCGCCTATGCCATCTTATTTACGGAAAAAATCAACCGTGCCGTCATAGCTTTGCTCGCCGCCTCGGTTATGATTTTCTCGGGCATTCTCACGCAAAGCGAGGCCCTGAAAGGTATTGACTTCAACACTCTGGCTTTGCTCATCGGCATGATGACAATAGTCGGCATATCGGAAAAATCCGGAATGTTTCAATATGTAGCCGTCTGGGGCGCCAAAAAAGTCCGCGCCAATCCTCGCGGGTTGCTGGTTGTCCTGGCCGCCGTTACGGCTTTCTTCTCGGCATTTCTTGACAACGTTACAACTGTTTTGCTGATTGCGCCCGTAACTTTTCAAATCACCCGCAAACTAAAGGTCAACCCGTACCCTTATTTGATTTTGGAAATTTTTGCCTCCAACATCGGCGGTACAGCCACCCTCATCGGCGACCCGCCTAATATTCTTATCGGTTCGGCTTTAAACTTAAGCTTTATGGACTTTGTCAACGAACTAACCCCGGTCGTGGTCATAACCATGCTGGTTTTAATCCTCGGTTTTGACATTGCCTGGGGCAAAAAGCTCAAAACCACCGAAAAAGATAAAAAAGCCGTTATGAAAATCAACGAAATCGACTGTATTACCGATTGGAAACTCTTATACAAGTCATTATCCGTGCTTGCCATCGTCATTTTAGGTTTCATCAGCGCCGAACACCTGCATATCGCCAACGGTACGATCGCCATGTTTGGCGGCGCGGCCCTGCTCTTACTTTACACGCTGGGCGATAGTCATGATAAAAGAGATCATAAAGTTGAAGCAATCTTTGGAACTGTCGACTGGACAACCATATTTTTCTTTGCCGGATTATTTGTGATTGTCTACGGTCTGGAAGTTACCGGCATTTTGGGAATGCTCGGACAAAAATTTGTAGAACTGACCGACGGCAGCATAGAAAAATCGGCAATGCTGATTATCTGGGTCTCTGCTGTTATATCAAGTGCGATTGACAACATCCCGTTTGTCGCCACAATGATTCCGATGATAAAATCAATGGAAGAATCCATGGGCGGCCGCGAGGCGATGATGCCGGTTTGGTGGGCTTTGTCCTTGGGCGCCTGCTTCGGCGGAAACGGAACACTCATCGGAGCCTCAGCCAATGTTATCGTCGCCGGCATGGCACAAAGGGAAGGACATCCGATAAGCTTTCTCGGCTTCATGCTCTGGTCCGTCCCTGTTATGCTGATAAGCGTGGCCATTGCCGCACTCTATCTGCACATCAGGTTTTTTATGTAAAAGCAAAAGCGGCTGAAAAGCCGCTTTTCTTTTTATTGACAAGAAAAAAACATCCGTCTAACATAAGGTAAAAGTTAAAATACATTTTATAACTGCTTTCCTGCAGTTTTTGCAAAGCTGCAAAAATCCTTGACAAGTTTTATAATATAACCTATACTAAGAAAGTATAAAACTTATAGTAAGATTTTCACATGTGTAGCAAAATAACTTTACGATCTCGGCGCTGATTCAAGTTTTATACATATGCCAGGGACACAAGTTAAAACAAAAACCGCATTTTTATGCGGTTTTTTTGTGGCTTTCTCCCTTCTCCGTATTTTCTTTTTGTTCAGTTCTCTTAGCCAAAATCTCCAGCATACTTTTCAAACATACTTGACACTCGCGTTTTGTTATGGTATAGTGGTCTTTGATGATAATTCTTTTGCTTTGCAGGCGACGGCCTAAGCGATCGGTTTGTTCGGGGTCTTAAAACCCGCGATGCTCCGGCGGAATTGAGAATGACAAAGTGCTTTGAATTATTTGTCATTCTCGGGCTTGAAGTCGATAGTT
>CALXUP010000029.1 GCA_944391715.1 uncultured Alphaproteobacteria bacterium | reverse complement strand
ACAAGACAAAAGAAACATTATTAAAAACTACTATACCACAACAAAACTCTAGTGTCAATGCCTAATGAAAAGTTGGAACGGGATTTTGGCTAGAAGATAAAGAAATCCCCGTTCGGGAGAACGGGGATTGGATAAAAAACAGGAAACCTCAGGCTTTTTTGACGTATTCGCTCATCAGCTTTTTTTTGCCGACGCGGTCAAAAAAGATTTCCAATTTGTTGCCGTCAATGTTTAAGACCGTGCCTTGGCCAAACATATCGTGTTTGACTTTGGTGCCGACCGGGTAAACGGCATTTTGGTTTTTGGCTTTTTGTTTGGCTTTATATATGCTGCCGCTCCAGCCGCGTTCGTAATCGTCATTGCTGACGTATGAATAACGGTCGTCATCGTCATAGCGGATGTTATTGTTATGAGAGGAAGATTTTTGCCAATAGTTCTTTTTGCCATAGCCGTAACTGCTGCCGGAACCGTAATTGTCCGTGCCGAAGTAATCAGCACATTTGTTGATGATTTCAATGTTTTGCGGCGGCAGTTCATTGATGAATCTTGACGGCAGATTATTTTGCCATTGTCCGTAAACCCGGCGGTTGTGCGCCATTAAAATATAGAGCTTTTGGCGGGCGCGGGTGATGGCAACATAAGCCAGACGGCGTTCTTCTTCCAATGCGCCGGCACCGCCTTCGTCCATACAGCGTTGGTGCGGAAAGAGCCCTTCTTCCCAGCCGGGCAGAAAGACAACGTCAAATTCCAGACCTTTGGCGGAATGCAGCGTTATCAGCATTACTTTGTTGGTGTCGGTGATGTCGTCTTTGTCCATAACCAGGCTGACATGTTCCATAAACTCGCCGAGGCTTTCAAATTTTTCGGCGCTCATCGAGCTGATTAATTCTTTCAGGTTTTCAATGCGTCCCGGTGCCTCAACCGACTTGTCCATTTTAAGCATATCAAAGTAGCCGGAATCTTCCAGAATTTGTTGAGCCAGATCATCCGGCGAAAGAACCTGGGCAGCTTTGCGCCATTCTTCAAAATTGTTCATCAGTGTTGAAAGCGCGGTTTTGGCCTTGCCGGAAATTGCTCCTTCCGCCAGCATTTTGTTGATGGCGTCATACATTGAACAATGGCTGAACCTCGCCTCATTTTGAAACTTCTCGACTGATTTTGCCCCGATACCGCGCGCCGGTTTGTTGATGATACGCTCTAAAGCCAGATCATCGCCGGGCTGCAGGACAACGCGGAAATAAGCCAGGGCATCGCGGATTTCGGCACGTTCATAAAACTTCAGTCCGCCGATAACCTGATAGGGAATCGCCTCGGAGATGAATTTTTCTTCAAACTCGCGGGTTTGGGCAGCAGTGCGAACCAGAATGGCGATGTCGGAATATTTGTAACTTTGTCGGACAAGATGTTCGATTTCGTCGGCAACATAGTGGGCTTCTTCTTCGCCGTTATAGGTGCTGACAACTTTGATTTTGTCATTGGCGGCTTGACGGGCAGGGCTGTTTTCCGCCACACGCAGCGTTTTGCCAAGTCTTCCCTGATTGTTGCTGATTAAGTGCGAAGCGGCAGATAAGATATTGGCGGTCGAGCGGTAGTTGCGTTCCAGCCGGATGATTTTGGCATCGGGAAAATCTTTGTTAAAACGCAAAATATTTTCTATTTCGGCACCGCGCCAGGAGTAAATTGATTGGTCGTCATCGCCGACGCAGCACAGGTTGCGGTATTTTTGCGACAGCAGGCGAATCAGTAAATATTGCGTGACGTTGGTGTCCTGATACTCATCGACCATAATGTATTTGAAACGCTGTTGGTATTGATCCAGAATTTCGGCGTCGGAGAGCAGGATGTTTAAGGTATACAGGATGATGTCGCCAAAGTCGACGCAGTTCATCTCGACCATTTTTTCCTGATATTTTTTATAAACATGGGTAACGACGTTTTCTTTGAAGTCGGTGCCGATTTTATCAACGCTGAGGCCTTTGTCTTTCCAGCGTCCGATTTTTTCGAGAATCGATTGCGGCGGATATTTTTTGTCGTCGATGCCCTCGACTTCAAGAATTTGCTTAATCAATCTTTTCTGGTCGTCTTCGCCGAGAATCGTGAAGTTGCTTTTTAAGTTGACAAGTTCGGCGTGTTTGCGCAGGATTTTGGCGCAGACGCTGTGGAATGTTCCCAAAAAGACGGAGTTTGCCATATCGCCGATAAGCCCCTGTACGCGCTCGCGCATTTCGCGGGCGGCGCGGTTGGTGAAGGTTACGACCAGACAGTTCCACGGGTTGGCTTTGTGTTCGGCCAGAATGTAAGCCAGGCGCGTGGTCAGCACTTTGGTTTTGCCGGTACCGGCGCCGGACAAGACCAGAACCGGCCCTTCGGTGGTCTGAACGGCTTCCCGTTGCTCGGGGTTGAGCATCTCAAGCCAGCCGAAACCCGGGCTTAATTTAGAGATGTTGTCATAAGTTTGGGGGACGGCGTCTTCTTCGGTGAATTCAAATGTATCTTCCATCTTTTTAAACTTCTTGTTTTTTTTCGCATTACGCCATATATATAATAATATTGAGAGATTGCAAAGGAGTTTTTTCATGCCGAGAACAAAACAGGGGAAATATGTTACCGAAGCGTCAAAAACTTTTCAGGAGGGCGACGATTTTTGGAAACAGGGGAATTATGACGAAGCCCAGAGCAAATATGCCAAGGCGGCAGAACTTTATGACAAGAAGGACGATCCTCAGGGCGAGGCTTTTGTTCTGACCCGTCTGGGAGAATTGGAACTCAGCCTTGATAATTTCGATAAGGCCGAAAAATCTTTGAAAGCGGCGGCAGAACTGGTGGCCGATTTGGTAGACGGCAGCATTACGCACGGTGATATTCTCATCCGGTTGTCAAAAGTTTATGCCGCGGCGGAGGAATATGACAAGGCTGTGAAAACATTGTATCAGGCAAGAGAGATTTTGTCCGATGCCGGCAGCCGCGATTTGCTCGGCGAAGCCTATGATCAGGAAGCTTATATTTATATGATGCAGAATCGCGAGGATGATGCACTGAAAGCTTATGCCAAGGCGGCGGAGCTTTTTGAGACCGATAACGTTACCCTGAAAGAGGCTGCCGTTCTCCGGGCGATGGCGCGTTTGGAGATGAAAAAACGTAATTATGACCGGGCGCACGATTTGTTGGAGAAATGCCGCGATTTGTATCGTGAAAACGGAGATTTGCTCGGCGAGGCAAGCGCTTTGTCGGCGATCGGCTGCCTGCGCTATATTATCCGCGATATTGCAAATGCCCGCAAGGCACTGATGAAATCCGTTTATCTTTACGGCAAGGTCGAACATCATTTTGCCGAGGCCGAGGCTTTGCTTTATCTGGCAAGAGTGGAAGCGTTTGACAGTGAAAAAGGCGATTGGGAAAGAGCCAAAATGCACTATAAAAAAGCGATAGAGCTGTTTGACTTTTTACAAAATGATGTGATGAAAAATGTGGTGCTGAACGAGTATCATGACTTTTTGAACCGGATGGCAAATTAACAGAGGTGAATACAGATGTCTGAGACCAGAGATAAAATTATTGCTTTGCAGAAATATATGGATGAAAAAATCATCGGGCAGGAGGAACTGAATAAAAAACTGCTGATAACCCTTTTGGCAGACGGGCATGCTTTGGTCGAAGGGGCACCCGGACTGGCAAAGACAAAAGCGATTAAGACTCTGGCTTCGCAGATCAGCGCCAAATATAACCGGATTCAGTTTACGCCGGATTTGCTGCCTTCCGATATTATCGGCAGCGATATTTATGTGGCCCAGAAAGGCGAATTTGAATTTCGTCCGGGGCCGGTTTTTGCCAATCTGGTTTTGGCCGATGAAATCAACCGTGCGCCAGCAAAGGTTCAGGCCGCTTTGCTGGAAGCCATGGCGGAACGGCAGGTCAGCGTCGGCGGAAAAAGATATGTCTTGCCCGAGTTGTTTATGGTGATGGCCACGCAAAACCCGATTGAGCACGAAGGAACTTATAATCTGCCGGAAGCGCAGCTTGACCGCTTTTTGATGTATATCAAAATTGACCAGCCGGATGCCGTATCGGAAAAGAAAATTCTCCGGCTCGTCCGGGGAGAGGTGCTTGATGCCGGAAAGACCGAAATCAAACCTCAGCTGGATGTTTCCGATATTTTGAAAGCTCGGCGGGAGGTTTTGGATGTTCATACCAGCGAAGGAATTGAGGAATATCTGGTGCAATTGATTGTGGCAACACGCAGCCCCGAGAAGTATGATGCCAAACTGGCCGGACAGGTTTTGTACGGTGCCAGCCCGCGGGCGACGATTGCACTTGACCGCTGTGCCAAAATTAATGCCTGGCTGGAAGGACGCGATTTTGTGACGCCGGAAGATATTCAGTCGGTGGTTTATGATGTTTTGCGCCATCGTATTATTCTGAGCTTTGAGGCACAGGCGGAAGGCGAAACGACGGACGATGTGATTACCAATTTGCTGAGGCTGGTGCCGCTGCCCTAAAGGAGCCTGAAAATGAAAAGCGTCAGACAGTTGGCCCGCCGTTGGTTTGGAAAAGCAGAGCAGACGCATTCCGGTAACGGATTGTTCGCAACTTTGGAAGAGCTGATGGAACAGCGTAATTATACCGCGTATTTGCGTAATCCGCAGAATAAGCTGGCAACGTCGGCGTATTCCGGAGATGTTAAATCGGCTTTTAAGGGGCGGGGGATGGAAATGGAAGAAATCCGCCCGTATAGTTTCGGCGATGATGTGCGTGATATTGACTGGCGGGTGACAGCGCGCAAAATGCAGCCTTATACAAAACTTTTTGCCGAAGAACGCGACCGGGAGGTTTTTGTGCTTTTGGATTTGTCGCCGCAGATGCTGTTTGGCACACGCAATGAGCTGAAATCGGTGGCGGCGGCGAAAATTGCAGCGCTGCTTGCCTGGATGTCTTTAGAGAACAAAGATCGTTTCGGCTGTGTGATTTTTGACGGGCACGACAATTATATTTTTAGACCGCAGAATCACCGGGTCGGCATTTTGGCGATTTTAAAAAAGATTTCCGATACAACGCGTAAGGTTTTGCAAAACCGGCAGAGCGAACCGGCGAGTTTGGCCAAATCTTTGCAGCTTTTGCAAAAGAACGTCAAACATAATGCGATTGTTTTTGTTTTGAGCGATTTTAACGCCGGCGGGGCGGAGTTGCAAAAACCTTTGGCTGCGTTGGCGCGAAAAGCCAATCTTTACTGCGTGAATATTTTTGACGTGTTGGAAGAGTTGGCACCCAAAGCCGGGGAATATATGATTGAGAATCGCAGCAGGAAATTGATTTTTGATTCGGCAAGCGTGCGTTTTAAGCAGGAATACAGGAAATATTTTAATGAAAAGCGCAACGAATTCCGCGCTTTTTGCCACAAATTTTCTTGCAGATGTATTGAGGTCAGGACGGATTTGCCTTTATATAGACAATTGCAGATTGTTTAAGCTTGTTCTTGACATTAAAGCGTTTTGTGCTATGTTAATGATGGGAATTATTCTGAACTATAATTTGAGAAGAGATGTGTTATGGTTAAATCAAATGAAAATGGGGCTTATAAAAGAGGCCAGGAGCTGCTTGATCAAGGAATGTATCGGGAAGCTATAGATCAGTTTAACATTGTTATTGAGGAACAGCCGCAATCTTGGAAGGCATTGAACAGCAAAGGCTTTGCTTTTCAGAAAATGAGCCGTTATACCGAGGCCGTAGAGTGCTTTGACAAAGCTTTGGCACTCAATCCGTCTTCTGTGGAAGTGTTGAACAACAAAGGCGTGACGCTCAGTATGCGCGGATTGTACAAAGATGCAATCGACTGCTTTAATCAAGCCGTGGCTATAGACAAGACTTCGCTGGAAGCTCTGAACGGAAAGGCAATTGCCCTGCAGCACATGTTTTCTTATAAAGAGGCTTTGGACGTTTTGGAACAGGCCATGAAGATTGATCCAAAGCATATTCAGACGTTGCTCAGTGTGGCCGTTACCCTGCAAAAACTCAAGCAATATGACAGAGCAATTTCATTCTTCAAAAAAGTTCTGGCTAATGACAAATCCAACATCAAAGCTTGGAACGGAGTCGGTGTAACTTATCAGCTTATGGGCGACAATAACTCCGCTATTAAATGTTTTACCAAAATTTTGAATATCGATTCTCATGAGATTCAGGCATGGATTAGTATCGGTTTTGTTTATCAGAAGATGATGAAGTTTAACGATGCTTTGAAATGTTATAAAAAAGCTCAGCTGATGATTAATAACCGGTATCATCATAAACTTTATGATGGTTTGGCCAGCTGTTTGACCAAGCTTTCGGAATTTGATCAGGCAATTGAGATTTATAAGCAGATTTTTCAACGCGAAGAGGGTAAAAAGAAATGGGATGCCCAGAGGTCAATCAAGTTTGTGAATAAGCTTAAACGCAAAAAGGCTATCGGCGAGCTTCCGGACATTATCCCGGCGGATGAAAAA
Source organism: uncultured Alphaproteobacteria bacterium (assembly GCA_944391715.1). Lineage (GTDB taxonomy): Bacteria > Pseudomonadota > Alphaproteobacteria > RF32 > CAG-239 > MGBC133411. The sequence goes on along the minus strand of CALXUP010000029.1, from coordinate 5,443 downwards.
CCGGCTGAAAGTGCGGAATAAATTTTGTGAAAATTAAAAAGCGGTTCTGAAAAGAGCCGCTTTTTTGCTCGTTTGAAAAAAAATATGTTATTAGCAGCCACATTCTCCCAGATCCCAAGGTCCGTAGGCTGTTGCGCCGATATTGGCCAGGCAACGGTCTAACGATGGCCAACCGGATTTTCCTTCATTAGGTTGAGAGGTATAGTTGTATGAGCTGTCAGTGGTGCAATATCTGGTATACATAGTGTTAAGTTCATAATAGGTAATTCCAGTAACGGAATCTACCCTAGAAGAGCATGATCCAGAATAGTACCAATAGGCAATTAGTCTTCCGCAGGTTCCGGAACCAGAATTGTTATTGGAATTGTCATCGGAGCCGGAGGAAGAACATCCGGAACCGCCGCATCTGGAATCGCAGGATTGGATAGTTCCGTCGGAGCAGCAATCTCCGTGGCAAGTGTCATGAACGGAGCACCAGTCGGAAGAAGACGAGTTGCAGCAAGATACGGAATTGTAACAGGTTTTGTTCCCGCATCCGTTTTTTGAGGAAGAAGAACAACCGGTCGGGTCGGAAGAATAAGGATAGGAAGACGGGCAGTCCATATCACAGGTATAATAGCAGGCATATTCGCATCCGTCCGTACCGTTGGTACCGTAAGAAGAGTAAGATGTAGAGGTATAACTCGGGCAGCCGGAAGGTGTGCAACAAGTCCCGTAAGAAGAATCATAAGAGCATCGTCCGGAATTTTGATAAAGTTTCTGACCGGATGGGCAGGTTTTGGTGTATCCGAGTTCTTTACAAGCCCGGTCATTGTCGGTTTTACATTGTTTATACAAAGAACCATAACTCGGGCAGGGCTGATCCACATATTGCGGAATAGAGCAAGAAGTTGTGTTATACCCGTTTTGTTCGCACCATGTCTTGGCATCACATTTGAGATAATGGTCATCACGGTTACATTGTCCAACTTTGGCATAATACTGTGGACATTCGCCGGAAGAATAATAGGTATATCCTTCTTTTTCACAATATTCGGTATCTTCGTTGATGTCCATATTGATATCGCCAAACATCACATCGTCATCCATACAGTCGGGTAAAAAACAGATTCCACTGTATGCAGGAGACGGGAGGAAGACCGAGAAAGCGGCAGCGATAGAAAATACCGACACCGCAGCATTTAGTTTCATGTGTAGCATAGTGTTATCGTTTCTCATCGGTCTCCTCCCCAAGCAAACGCACCCAGCGGGTGAGGCGAAAATACCCGGTCGTCTGTCATCATCGTGCCAAAGCTTTCGCGTTGGCCGGACGCCGGCAGCGTTCAAATGTCGACATCAAACCAAAGCTTTCGCGTTGGCCGGACGCCGGCAGCGTTCAAATGTCGACATCAAACCAAAGCTTTCGCGTTGCTCTTTTCTTTTTTCCGAACAACATCGTGCCCGGAATAGTTAATAAAAATTCTTTTCTTCACTTGTCATTCCAAACTCCGCCGGAGCATCGCGGTCTCTGGAGCACAGTGTTTTCAGCTCGCCGCGCGCCTGCCGAGCAGGTCATTGCCGGGCTCTTTTTTCTTTCGTCATCCCCGGGCTTGATCCGGGGATCCAGGTCAAGTATATAGCTTCTTTGTTTATCTGGATTCTCGGGTCAAGCCCGAGAATGACGCAGAATGACAAGCAAATAAGCTGTCCGAGAACGGCGCAGGATGACAAAGCAGAAGAATTATCATCAAAGACCACTATACCACAACAAAACGATATAGTCAAGTATATTTGAAAAGTATGCCGGGGATTTTGGCTAGGGAAGAAAAATAAATTGTTTTATGATGAAGAATTTTAGAGAATTTGCTTTTTTAATTGTTTTAAAATATATACCCTGATGGCGGAAGACAAATTTTCCTGTTGCCGTTCAGAATCAATTTTGGTGACTAATTCATTGACTGTCTGATTGTTTTTTCTTGCAATATGCCGAAGTTCTTCAATGAACTCAGGTTCTAAGGATATGCTGGTTGAATGGCGGCCGGCAATAATGACTGAAATTTTTTTCATAGCTATTTTTTGCGGAAAGCGTCAATGGAAATTACTCTTGCCGGTGCAGATGATTCTTTGTTTTCGGCACTTGAAGAACGAGAGCTTTCGCCATTGGATGCCAGGTCGGAATCGTTTTCGTTTTTACTGATATCCTCGTTGAAACTCAGGCCGAATTTAGCCGAAGGATCGGCAAAATAGATAATGGCATCGTACGGAATGGTCAGGGTTTGCGGAACGCCGCCAAAACTCAGGTCTACGCAAAAAGACGTTTTATCGACCAAAAGATTAGAAAACTGATGCTGCAGGACAATGGTCATTTCTTCCGGATATTGGCTTTTCAGCTGAGCCGAAATCTTGGTTTGCGGATGGTTGGTTTTGAAGGTGATATAAAAATGATTTTCTCCCGGAAGACCCTGATCTTCGGCAATTTTCAGCGCTTCAATAACCACGTTTTTTAAAGATTTCTCAATCAGCTTGTCATAGTTGATTTCTGTTAAATATGTTTGCATATCCTCTTGTTCCTGCATCCTGTTTTTATAAAAACGGACCGTTCTGTTGCTAGGTGGCCCAGACCCCACTCATAACTAACCAAAGCTACGAGGATTTATGTTCGTTGCCTTGCTATTAAGCAGCTGCAGCAACAGGTGCAAAGTTATCGTTTGCATTCATTTGTTTTGAACCGATAACGGTGGTATCTCACCGGACACGGCAAAAAAGTATCTTTATTACTTCCTGTCTACCCTGTTTCACCCCCGTAAAAGCCGCTCTATGGACTGCTAGTGCGTCGGCTTCAAATTTTTGCTCGGTCATGTACCTCTATGTACACTCCGCTTCGCAAAAATTTTTGCCTTCTACTATCAGCCTCATATATCGCCTTTTCCGATTATATCCGGAACAGGGGTTATGGGTGATTTTGTCGTCCTTATTTTAATTTTCTAAGTCATGTACGTTTTTGTACACTCCTGTCGAAAATTAAAATAACTCCTAAAAATCTCCTCATATAACAAACTTTCCCCGTAAAAGCCGCTCTATGGACTGCTAGTGCGTCGGCTTCATATATCGCCTTTTAATGCCGCTCTATGGACTGCCAGAGCATTGGTCGGAGTGAGCTGCGTGTAAAAAATTGGTGGAGGTGCTGGGTACTGCCCCCAGGTCCAAAAAGCCTATTTCATACCGCCTCTAGTGTCATAGTCAGTTGCCTGACAAAATATATTATAGATAGAAATAATTAGTTTTTCAAGCCTGAGAGTGAAGAATCTTTAATAATTCTGTGGGTAAGCGGGCAAGAGTTTTTGTTTTATCCGTCAGCCGTGATATTTTGCTCTGAAAGGAGAAAAAATGACTAAAGTTGCGATTTGGTGCCGCCATCAAAATGACAATATTATCGGAATCGGTGAGGAAATTCCGTGGAATGTGCCGTCGGATGCACAAAAGTTTGTTCGCATGGCAACCGGACAAAATGTTGTTGTCGGCCGCAAAACTTATGAAACCCTGCCGGGGCGCACTTTGCCGGAAGCCAGAATATTTGTTCTGACCTCAAATCCTGATTATGAAGTGTCTGATGCCCAAAAACATCGGGTTATCGCCAGCCTTAAAATGTTCAAAGATTTTGAAGAAGATTTATACATTGCCGGCGGGGCAAAAGTTTATGAACAGTTTTTTACGACGCAGCCGAAACTTTTGCCGGAGATTGTGGTGGATTGCGTTTATCACGGGGAATTAAATCCTCAATGCACGGGTGAGGCCGCAGACATAACCGCTTGTATTGACGTAATGAAAAAGAAATATGTCAGCGTAACGCCGGAATATGAAAAGGACAACGTTACGACGGTGATTTATGTCCGGCGGGGCGAGTTTATTGACCAAGCGGTTCTGAAAAAATTGTTGTCAGAGATTGAGGGGTGAAATATGAAGTTAAATATGCAAGAAATAGTAATTAAGGTCTTGAAACTTCCGCATTATGTTGAAAATGAGGCTAATTTGAAATATTCAACGCCGGATGCGATTTGTTTTGATATTTGCGCTGCAATTTCAGAGCCGGTCATATTAAAAGCCGGGGAGCGTTTTGCCGTGCCGACTGGTGTGAAGTTTATTCCGGAATATCCGATCTGGTGCCGGATTAATTCCCGCAGCGGGCTGGCGTTGAAAGCCGGTGTGATTGCCATTGGCGGGATTATTGATACGGATTACCGCGGGGAGATTAAGGTGATTTTGCTTAATACAAACAATGTGGAAGGTGCGGATTATATTATTAATCCGGGAGAGAGAATTGCCCAGGTTGAGCTTCCTTTTCCTTATCGGGCGAGGTTTGAGGAAATTTCCGAGGAAGAATTTTTGCATTATGAAACACAACGCGGGGAGGGCGGTTTTGGTTCGACCGGGAAATAAGCTGTTGTAACGTCCGAGCGGCTTGTCGTTTTGAGAATTGTTCAATGTTATAAAAACCGTTGATGAATGTCAGCGGTTTTTATTTTATCCAAAATTTCATTAGTACTCTTCAATACTGATTGACACAGGCGTTTTGTTGTGGTATAGTGGTCTTTGATGATAATTCTTCTGCTTTGTCATCCTGCGCCGTTCTCGGATGGTTTATTGGCTTATCAAGCCCGGGCGGCCTATTTGCTTTGTCATCCCCGGGCTGTGACCCGGGGATCCAGAATGACAATAAAGCTGATTTATTTGACTTGGATTGCCGGGTCAAGCCCGGCAATGACGGTACACAGAATAAGATTGTACTTAAAATTACAGGGAGGAGACCGATGAGAAACGATAACACTATGCTACACATGAAACTAAACGCTGCGGTGTCGGTATTTTCTATCGCTGCCGCTTTCTCAGCCTTCCTCCCGCCCTCCTTTACGTCCTCTGCTCTGGCCGCTCAACCCTTGCTCCAAATCCCGCCGGAGCAACGCGGTCTCTTAAGCATTGAGCTGCCAACTGATGCCTCAGCCGCTCGGCTGGCGGGTATTTGTTTCCTGCCCGACTGCAATCTGGATGGCACCTCGTTCGATGATGTCAACTCCGATTCTTCCTGGTGTATTGATAACGGATATTACTTCACCTGTCCCGAAGGTACTTCGCCCGATTATTCTCAGACCTGCCCGCGTGATGAGAGCTACACCAAATGTTCCTCCGAGCAATGGTGCATTGACAACGGTTACACCAAAACCGCCCAATCCTGTTATGACCTCGGCCCGACCTGGTTTCCGCAAAACCTCTGTCCGAAAGGTTTTGACCTCTACAAATCCTGTGTCGAAGACACCGCCCAGGCCTGTGAGGACAAAGGTTATGTCAACAACTGTTCCCGTCCCGACAAGACCGAGATTTGCGAATGGGATTCTTCTTTTGCCAAATGCTGCAACGACACCGAATCAAACGGATGTCCCGAGAACTCGAAAGTCTCCGGCTGTGAAGA
>CALXUP010000028.1 GCA_944391715.1 uncultured Alphaproteobacteria bacterium | reverse complement strand
TTTTTCTTGGTTCCTTTGAATACATCAGACTTTATTTTTTTTACTTCCGTAAATACCGTCTGCGTATCCTCTTAATCATCTTATTTACTATCTTCTATAACTTCCCTCGCTTCCGCTCACCAGCTCTTCGCTGCCTCCCGTTCGCTCGGTGATTGACCTTATAGCCTCACCTTTCCACATTGTCAATATCTTTTTTAAAAAAAAATTCATTTTTTATTATTATTTTTTTAGTTCTTTGAAAATCTGTAAAAAATTTTTGACTTTTAATCGCGAAAGGGATTTTGGCATTTTGTTTTCTTTTTTTTAACCTTATAAGGCGTACAATCAGAGAGAATAGCACAATTATGACATTTAACAAGGTACCAATTATGTTAAAAAACAATATTTTAGTATTTACTTTAGTATTAATTCTTTCGGCCTGCGCTTCTGACAAGCCCCGCCTCCTAGGCATTGACGGCAGCGAGATTCCACCAGCATTTGCCAATTTTCCGGACATGCCGTTTCCTGACCAGGCTTATATAGACTTGGAAGAAACCAAAGCTTTGGGCAGCGGAGAAAACTGGATTGGGAGTCTGGTTTATGACGTTCCTTACAATGCCAGCAGTGTTTTTGACTTTTATGTTCTTGAAATGCCGAAATTAAAATGGACAGAAGTTGCTACCGTGAGAGCTAAAATCAGCCATATGACTTATGTCAGAAACAATCGTGCCGTACAAATTTTGATCCAACAGGACGGCAGCGATTCGGCAACGGTTACAATTACGGCAATTCCGAATCAGAGCCATATAAATTAAGGAATCGGGGATGAAGTTTACGTTTTTCACTTTTGGAGGCGGACAATTTTGGGAAGATGTCTTCTTTTATCAGAAGTGGCGTATCCAGCGCAATCTCGAATCCAAAAAATATCGTTTGCTGGATGCTTGGGACATTGAGCGCCATCGCGGTACTTTTGAAGAATGCCGCAAGGCGTTTGTCAAATTTATTGACATTTATCAAATGCCCAGGCAGAAAGGCCCGATGATTGTGATGCTGCACGGTTTTGCCGAAAGTAAAAACATTTTTCGGCCTCTGTGGCGCAAGGCTCTGAAAAAAGGCTATCTGGTTGCGGCTATCAATTATCCCTCTACCGAAAAAAAGATTGACGGACATGTGAAGCAGATTCTGTTTATGATGAATCATATGGAAGACGTTAATGAGGTTTATTTTGTCGCAAAGGGACTCGGCGCGGTCATTTTGCGGAAACTTCTTGCCGTCAAAGCTCCCTGGAAAGAGCGTATCAAAGTCAAACGAATCGTCTTAGTCTGCCCGACGAATCAGGGTAGTGCCTTTATTACGGCTTTGGGAAAGAACAAGCTCCTGAAATGGATTTTCGGCCCGGTAACGGAAGAAATGACCGTTCAGAAAGCCCGCAGGGTTCCGATGTTGCCGCCTCAAATCGAGACGGGAATCATTTATTGTGAGCATCCGTTGAAAAAATTTATCCGCTTTTTGCCCGATAAACTGGCTGCAATTTTGCCGACCGCCGACGAATCCAAGCTTACCGGCGTTAAAAGCATGGTAGAAATTAAGAACAACAACTGGAATGTTTTTAAGAATTTAAGAGTATCCTGCGCCGTTTTGAACTTCTTATCCAAAGGGCGGTTCAAATAGGCAAAAAATCAAGAAACTGTAACATAATTTTTATGAATTTTATGGTATACTATAATTAAAGCAACGAACTGAGAGCACGAATATGAAAACTTTGGCCGGATATCTGGGATTAATATGTATAGGAGCTTTTTTATACTGGTTTAACATCTTTTCATGGATTTCGGGAACCGGCTTTTTGATTTTTATTTTTGTTGTTATCGCCATTTTATTCGTAATTGCTTTCAAAGTTTTGGGCAACCCGTTTAAACAAGGGGAAAGGCATGAAGACAAATAATATTTTTTCCCTGTTATTTTTGCTGGCAGCGTTTTTATTTACCGTCAGTTCAGACTGTATGGCCAGAGAGGCCTGCCCAAACGGCAGTTATGAATACACGGATCCGGAAAGCGGGGAACTCAAATGTCAGGAAGATCAAGTCGGTGAAGAAGGCAAAGACCGAGGTTGTACGGACTTGAACACCCGGTTGAACGAAACAAAAAAATGTATTTTCTGTCCTTTATTTAAAGTGTTGTACGATGCCGCCCACACCATGGCACAAACTGCAACTGACAAAACGGCTATTCCTATCCGAAACGTTCTGGTTGTGGGTTTTGCCGTTTATATTGCTTTTTCCGCTCTCGGATATGTGAGTTCATTTACCAAACAAGACGCGCCAAAATATCTGACCGGGCTTTTGGCTATGGCGTTTAAAGTTCTGATTGCCTTTTTGCTGCTCTCCAACGTTGCTGAACTTTATACCCTGTTCATAAATCCGTTATTAATGGCCGGGCTTGATTTTGGCGGGAATCTGTTGTTTGCCAACGGCGCTGCCAATCTGGCAGCCTGCAAAGCCCAAGCTTCCGGTTCTATGGAAGGAATTTTGCCGGCAGGACTTTATCAGGGACTGGAATGCTATATTAAGGCTATTCAAGAGGAAATTGCCTTTGCACAAGCCGCCGGCGGCGCCATCTGGTGTTTTGGAATGAAAGAATTGTCCAGCCTGAATATGGGTTCCGGTTTTGGGCTGCTTGGCCAAGGCGCCGTGGTTTATTTGTGTGCTTTGCTGCTCTCCCTTGCTTTTGCCTTTTATCTGATTGATACGGTTGTTCAGCTCGGTATTTTCGGCGCCCTGCTTTGTTTTTTGATTGCCTGCTGGCCATTTAAAATAACGGCCGGATATTCCAAAGCCGGACTTCAGCTTTTGATGAACGCCTTCTTTGTCTTTATCTTTATGGGCGTTGTCGTCAGCATTAACGTCGCTTTGATTACAGAATCGCTGGCAACCGGCGGACTCGGCGGATTGGAAGAAGCGCTCAACCAAAACAACATTGATGTTGTCAAAGAAATTTTGGACTGGAGTTTCGGCGGATTTCTGATTTTGCTTTGCTGTACGATTTTCGGGTTTAAATTCTGCGCCCAGGCCTCCGTTCTGGCCGGACAATTTGCCGGCGGCGGCGGTGCCGAAATCGGCCGCAATATCGGCGGCATGATTGCCAGTCCGATTGTCAGAGGCGGCAAGAAAATCGGACAAACAGCGATGGCACCAATTGCCTCTGCAGCTTCGCGACAGGTATCCAAAGCTTACGATGGTGTCAAATATGCTGTTTCTCATCCGATTCGAACCGGACGAAGCGCTTTTCAGGGGATTAAAAGCCGGGCGAAAAATGCGGCGGCCTTCGCCAAGTTAACCCCGACCCAACAGGCTCTGGGTATGAATAACTGGGGGAATCCGACTCCGCAAACAGCACAAAACCAATCTGGTGCAAACGGTGCCTCCGGACAAAATCCGGCTATGACCAACCAGAATCAACGTAACGGAGGAATACCCAACACCGCCAATCAAACGCAAAACCAGCAGGGAATCGGAAATGCTCCGGGAACAAATGCCAATGCTCAAAGTGGTTCCCGTCAATCTTCCGGCGGCGGAAACAGAAGCAATGCGGAAATTTTGGCCGAGGCCCGCCGGTTGCAGCAGGAGGCTCTGGAGGCTTATGAAAAAGCAAAAGGAGAAAAAGCCCAAGCCGCAGCCTTCTATAATGAGATTGCCGAAAAGACTGCTCAGGCACAACAGGAAGTCAATATGGCTCAGGCAGCGCTTGAACAGGCGAGAGGAACACCGCAGGAAATTGCGGCACAGACGGCCTTAGATCAGGCGCAAAGCAAGTTTGAAGGGTTGCAGAGTCAAAAAGATGATGCCGAAGCGAACGTAATGCTCTCACAGCAAAAAATGAACCGTCAAGCTGTTTCTTATCATGTAAATTCACAAAAAGCCGCAGCTTATGCAGCCGGGAACGGCCATACTTTTGATGAGGCCAAAGCCGCGGCAGATGCCTCGGCCAACAATTTGGGTCGGATTACCGAAGAAATGGATAAAGTGCTCAATGCGCAGCCGCGGCCGGACAATGCAGGGGCGAATCCTGAAAATATCGGCGGAGCGGGACAAAGCGGCGACGTTTCTCTGGATAGCGTTGCTCCGGGCAGCGGCGGAGATTCTTCCGAAGCCGCTCAAGCGACTCAAGACGTCCAAAAGTCTGAAGAAGAAATACAACGCAACAACGAAGAAATTAAACAGGCTTTAGAAGAACAAAAGCGCCTTTATGAAGAAACTAAAGCAGCTGATGAAGCAGCGTCTCAAAAAATCGCCAAAGCAGAATCCGAGATGAAAGAAATTCAGGAAGAAATCAACCGACTAAACGGCGGCTCTTCACAGACCGGCGGCGGTGATATTTCTGACCGTCTGACCAGCCTGAAAAACGAACAGGAACGTTTGAGGGGAGAAATCTATTCGGCGCAGGCAGAGCGTTCGCAGTTACGCGACAAGTTGAGTCAGTTTGACCGACAAATCAAACGCCAGGAAGAAGAACTCCGGGCAGCACGCAGCGGCGGAAAGCCAATGAATCAACAACAACCTAAGAAAGGTTAAACGGCGATGTGCATTCTGCGGAACATAAGGAAATTCTCAGGAATACTGACAGTTTTGCTGCCGGTCATTCTGTTTTTGTCCTCTTGTTCCAAGGATGGTATTGTCGAGCAGATGGATGATCCGGAAGCCGAAGCCGAACAAATGCAGGGCTGCTGGCAGGAAGGCATTATTGAAGACCTCTATCTTGTGATGGGGCAGACCGCGATGGGATTGTATAAGGAAATTACCAAAGGAGCGATGGCCGCCGTTATGGTTGGTTTTGCCATCTGGTTTGCGTTCCGTCTGCTAAAGTTTACCGGTTCCGTGGCAGAAGAAAATGCCGGCCAACTCTGGAACGATATTCTGCGCAAAATGTTTGTTTGTTTTTTCTGCGGGCTGATTGCGTCTTCTACCGACAATTTGCTTTATCTGATAAATACTTTTATCTTTCCGATATATAACGCCTTTTTGGAGCTCGGTTCCAGAATATTGTCCGAAGTTGCCAAAAACGATACCATTTCCAGCGTTAACGTTCTGGGGTGGAAACTGGTTATCAAGAAAAATGTTATGTGCCTGGCCGAAGGCAGCAAAGATGCAACGCTTTCCGGCTTTCCGACTTCGACGCTGACGATGATGCAGTGTATGATTTGTTCCATCAACGAGAGGCTGACGCTGGGGTATAACATTGCTTTCCGGGTTTTTCAGGCGCCGGGCTTTATGCCGACGGTTAATGCTCTGATTCTTATGATTTGTTTTACAATCGTAAAAGTTTCCTTTGTCTTTTATCTGATTGACAATATCTTCAAATTTGCCGTTATCGTGATTATGCTGCCGATTTTGGTTATGGTTTATCCGTTCAAAGACGGATGGGCAAAATATGGTTTTAAGACCATTCTGACATCTTCTGCCTTTATGATGGCGATTGCGGTTATGATCGCCATGGCTCTGATGGCTATTATTCAGATTATTGACCAGAATCCAGCTATTTTTGATCCGGAAGACAAGGAAGTTCAGCTCAACGAATTTACTGCCGTTATGCTGGCTTTGCTGCTGATTGCCTTTCTGGTTACCGGTACGATTAAGGTTGCGCGCGAAATTACCACCGGACTTATCGGCGGTTCGGTCGACACCGAATTTCAGAAAAAACTGCTGGGTATTGCCCTGCTGGTTGCCCATGCCGTTACCGGCGGTCTGACAAAAGCGCTTACCAAGGTCGGATTTGTTATGCGGGCGCAGGACAAGCTGAACCATTCGGCTCTCGGCAAGGCCATGGAAAAACGCAGGGAGCTTATTGATACAATCAACCGATTAGCAGGAAGGAGGAACTGATGACACTTTGTTCTTCAAAACTGCAGAATCAGCTTTTTACCCGCCTGTTTATCACTGCCGCGGTGTTGGTTGCTTTTGTTTTTCTGGATTGTGCTTTTTTTAATGAAGTGCGGGCCGATACCTGGATTGGCGAGGTTGGAAACAGCGCCATCCGCTGGTTTAAAGACAAAGTTTATGCCGCCTTTTTTAAGCCGAACGTCAATTGTCCCCAACAAGATACTTTGGCGGAACGCTACAGTATGTGTTTTGCCTGTATGACCATGAAAGTGCTTTTGGAAGGTTTTATGACAGCCTGTGCGGCCAGCTATTATATTGTTCAAGAGGCGGCCATTAAGCTTTTGGTTATCGGCACGTTTTTGTGGGTTCCGTTTACGGTCATCAAACACGTTTCTTCCCTGACCGATCCGGAGGCTCCTTCCATCATTAACAATTTGGGAAAATTTACCTTTAAGATTATTGTCGCTTATATGTTTATTACCGTCGGCGTTACCACTCTGATTGATTTGGTCATCAATCCGCTGCTGGCGACCGGCGCCGATTTTGCCAATACATTTTTGTCCGCAGGGCTTCCGTCTCCGACCGAAGACGAGCCTTCTTATACTTATAACGGGCCGAGCAACTGGATATCTCCGGAAGTATTGAACAAAATTATGGTTTTCACCGAAGGCATCAGCCGCCGGGTTGCCATTAACCTGGTTCTCGGCAACGGATTAACCTGCTTTTCCTGGAATGCCGGTTTTAAAATCGTCTGGCTGGAGGTTCCAAACATCTGGTTGTGGATTTGCGGTGCCGTCATCTGGTTTGTCGGCTTGTTGTTGATGCTGTTTGTCAGTTATTATCTTTTGGATATTTGCTTCAAAATCGGGTTTTCCATTCTGGCATTGCCGATTGTCATTGCCTTATGGCCTTTCGACGTTACAAAAAACAAAATAAACGTTTGTTTCTCGATTATTCTGAGAGCGGCGGCGACTTATGCTTTTCTGGCTCTTATTGTTGTGTTCGGTATGGTGATGATTGATCAGGGAATCGGCGGCGTCGATAATCTATTTAAAGCTTTTGAAGAAGACAACATTGATTATATCACCAATAAATTCTCATTAATCAACGGGCCGTTTATCATCTTCTGTATCTGCTTTATTTATGCGGTTAAAATGATTGGCGGAAATGCAAAATATACGGATAAATTCTTCCCCGACAAGGTTTTTAAAGGCGTTAGTCCGATGCACGAGGCCGGTGCAAAACTGGCAAATACCATTAAAGCAAATGCGATGAAACCCGTCAAACTGGCCGGTGATATTGCTACTCACCAAACAGGAAAACTGGCCGGCGGAATTGTTAAAGGTGCGAAAAACATTATTACCGGCAACTCATATAAGCAGGGGCAGAGCCTTGTCGGCAATACGGCTCAGGGTGCCGGAAGCGCGGTCAGTGCAACGGGAAGTGCGACCAGCGCCGCCGGAAGCGGTATGCAGGCGGCCGGAAGCGGTATGCAGGCAGCCGGCGCCGGTATGCAGGCGGCCGGTGCCGGTATGAAGGCTGCGGGCGGCGGTATGAAGGCGGCAGGTACAGCCATGCAGGCTATTCCGGTTGTCGGGAATGTGGCCGGTGCCGTCGTCGGTGCTGCCGGTACGGCCGTTTCGGCAGCAGGATCAGCCGTGTCTACGGCAGGAAAGGCCGTAAAAACCGCCGGACAAGCCGTTAAAACCGCAGGAAAAGCCGTCAAGCAAACCGGACAGGCCATAAAACAAACAGGGCAGACGATTAAAAAAGCCGGACAGCATGTTAACAAAATGGCTGCAGCAGGCGGAAAAAACAGCAAAGAAGATAAAAAACTCGAAGAGGAAAAAGAAAAGAAAAAAGAACTGGAAAAAAAGGCTCAAGCGGAAGCCGGACAGGAATAGCAAACGGGGCAAGATGATGAACTTTTGGAAAAAAATAATACGGCAGTCCATGCCAACCGTTATCCAAACTGCAATGATTTTTTGCAGCGTGTTCCTGTTTGCCTTGTTTTTGTGCCGGCCGGCCGCGGCAGATACTTCATGCCGAGAAGGAACGGAAGCCGATATGGTTGACGTCAGCGGGATAGAATCGAGAGATCCGGGAGAAACGGTGGGAGAATGCTCGGAACCTTCGCAATGTGACAGCGAAGACTGTATTGATGCAGCGCCGGCGGACGGAATCGACCGGGTTTCCTCCACAGTCGGACACCGGGATCAAAATTATTCCGGCGGCGTAAAGGTCGGTTCGACCGATCATAAGGGTACAGACTATGCCGCAGCCGAGGGATCTGCCGTTTATGCCGCTGCTGACGGCGTTGTCAGAATCGTCCGCTATAATTGTATTGTAAAATCAAGCGGCGTTGTCAGCGGCTACGGAAACTATGTGGCCATTGAACATGACAACGGTGTATGGACGGTTTATGGGCACCTTTTGGGCGCAGGGGTCAGCGTCGGGCAGCGAGTTTCCAAAGGGCAGGTTATCGGATTGGTCGGCAATACCGGCGGTTCATCAGGCGCCCACCTTCATGTGGAATACCGGCAAGGCGCGTTTAAAGGCGAGGTTATCGATCCGTTGGCCGATAATGCGACAAGTTATGGTCTTTGTACTGCTCCGGAAGAATATACCAACAAAGGAACTTCAAACAATGAAGCCCAAGTTACGCCGGGCGGAGAAGGTTCCGGACAAGGCGGAAGCGGAACTTCTGCCGGCGGCGCCGATGCCAACGAACATTCGGATAAAGACTGCAATCCGGCTATTTTTAAACAAACCTATGAAAAATGTTTGTTCTGTAACTTGTTTAAGGTCGCATTCAATACCTGCTCCACCATTGCCAAAAAGTCTTTTGAAACTTTTGCCGATCCGGTAGCGACTCTGGTGGCCGTTGCTTTTGCCCTCTGGGTTGCCTTTTTCCTGCTCACTTATTTGTCTTCGTTAAAAACGGAGGAGCCGAAACGTTTTCTTAAAGAACTGCTGCAACAGGCCTTTCTTGTTTTGTTCGTTTACCTGTTTTTGAAATCGGATTCCTCCTCTTTTATGAGCATTGCTTTGGAACCGATTTTTAACACAGGATTCAAGCTCGCCCAATTGGCCGTGGGAGGAGGCAGCTGCGGCGGTACCGACTTTGGCATCATAACCGACGGCGGTCTGCCGGCATCTATGGGAAACAGTATTGTTTGCACCATTAAAACCATTCAGGACAAGCTGACTAAGCTAATGGCAATGGGAACATCGTCAATGTGTGTTGCCTTTTATGTCAAAGCTTATTTTAACGTTTTTCCTCATCTGGGATATCTGTTTGCCGGTCTCGGCATGTGGGTCGGCGCTTTGGTCTTGTTGTTTATCTTCCCGTTTTTGATGCTGGATTCCGTTTTGCATATGGCTGTTGCCTGTGCTTTGTTGCCGGCTGCCATCGGTGCATATGCTTTCGGTCCCACCAGACAATATGTTAACAAAATCTGGGAAACTTTCCTGCATGCCATGTTCCAGTTTGTCTTTTTAACCATTGTAATTTTGATTATATGCAATGCTTTGGAAGATATTATGACCGGCGCCGTTACTGATGAAGAGATTGAACGGGGTTTCTGGATGACGGCTCTTAACAGGATGAAATGGGTTGGCATACCTTTCCTGAAAACAATTTTTGTTCTGTTACTGGCCTGGGCCGTTTTGGGACAAATTGCCTCTTTTGCAAGGTCTTTCGCCTCCAGTATTTCGCAAGGAACAGAAGGTCGGAAAATCGGCGGCATGGCAGCTTCCGCGGCTAAAGGTGTGTTTAACAGGACAGCAAAACCGGCATTGAAAAGAGTCGGCAGCGATATCGGGAATGCGGCAAAGAATGCCGGAGGCGCGGCAAAATCTTTTGTTGTTCAACGTTATCAGAATTATAAGGCCAACAAATATATGGATGCCGACTATCGGGCAAAAAAAGGAATTGTTGAGGGAAAAGACGAAAACGGCAATACGACTTATACCAAAAACTCCAGATCATGGTTCCTTCGTCACAAAAAGCAAACAACACTGACGGTTGACGGAGACCAGATGACCTGGACGAAGGATAAAAATCTGTTCCTATCAAAGGTTGCCCGGACGCAGGTTTCTGGTGATTTGAAAAGCGAAAGCGTTACAAAAAACGGTAATGTCATCAGAGAAAAAGTGGAATTTAAAGATCCGAAATATCAACATCTGCTCTCTTATAACAAGCTGGATACGGCAGCCGTGGAAGAACTCCGTCGCAATAATGCCGCAAATATTGACGAGGTCAACAAAGCTATTTTGTATCAGGCGATGGAAACCCGTATGCCCGGCGTCGTCAACAGCCATTTTGAGCTGCACCATCGTATGGAAGACAGCGGACAAATTCAGGTTTCTCAAGACGATAACGGCAATGAGGTTATGTCTATAACCAAAACGGAGAAAAACGGAACGAAACATATTTATTCCATGGTTACCGCCGCTGACGGTACCGTTACGACAACTTATGAAAAAGTCGGCACTGACGGCAAAGCCGAGATTTTACGCAGCAACGGGCTGATGAACAAAAAAACAACCCTGACTTATGACAAAAACGGAAATATCAAGCAGAAAAGCGTAAAAAATTCTTATGCCGTTGCAAGACATCTGACCAATAACCGTTCGTCTTTGCCGGTTGACGCATTTGGACATCTTGCCTCATATATGCCCAAAAAAGAACAGCTCGGTTTGAGCGAAGAAGAGTGGCAGGAATTCTGCAGACAGATGCTGAATGAGCGGAAAAACGAAGTACTCGGCGAGTTTGGAGACTGATAAAGACGTTTTGACGATTGTACACAATTTTGTTTTTTTTGTACTATTTTCTTGATTAATTTTAGTTTATTGAATATGTTGAATGTAGCAGATTTAATCGTTACGCAACAAGAGGTAAACTTAAATGGAAGAAATTATTTTCCCAAACCAGATCAGAATGTACCGCAGGCTTCGCGGCCGTTCAATGCAAGAACTTGCCGATCATTTGTCTGTCAGCCTTTCCGCAATTTCCAAAATTGAAAAAGGGTATCGGAGAGTTGATCAGGAACAGCTGGTCAGAGTAGCCGAATTTTTGGACTGCCCGCTGCAGGATTTGTTTGTTAACGAGCAGAACTCCCAGCAGGAAGTCGTTCAGGCTTGGAGACGCGAACAGGAAAGAAGAAACAAAATTAACGAAAAAACCGGTCTGAAGACTCTTGGCGCCGGATTAAGACAGATCCGCAACGATAAAAACCTTACCCTGATTGAAGTCGCCGAAAGCGCAGATATGACACTTTCCGTCTATCACAGAATTGAGATGGGGCAAAGGGAAGTTTCCGACAAAGAATTTAAGAATATTGCAAAGGCGTTAAGCGTTTCTCCCGATGAGCTCAGAGAAAGCATCAAATCTTTGGAAGACCGCGGTATGCTGGAAGAAATCATTCAACGCAATGATGCAAAATACAAACTTTTGTCTTCACCGCGCGGTGCAATTTCGGCTTTCAGCGCTCCGAATGTTCCCGAAACGACGAGAATGCCGGTTTACGGTGTGGCCGGAAAGAACGGCGATATTATTGTCGATCCCGAGCAGGAGATTAAAAAAGTCTTTCGTCCGGCTCAGCTGGCCAACAAAAAAGACGCTTACGCTATCAATCTTTGCACCAGACGGCTGGGCAGCCTGTTGCCGACACGTTCGATTTTGTTTGTTGATCCGCAAGATGTTGTCAGCGTCGGAGATATTGCCTTGTATTATGCCGAGGAAGGTTCTATGGACGCTCAGGTTTTGAGCATTCGTGAGGATGAGAACGGAACGCTTTACGGCCTGCGCTATAATCCGGATGAACGCATTGAAATCGGAAACGATGATCTTTGCCGGGTTCACAAGGTTGTAGCCATTAACCTCTGAGTTTATGAAAATCAGCCTGCCCCGCTTTGAAAAAAAGCGGGGCTTTTTCTTATTTTCTCCTGTTTTATTAACCTGAAATTTACGAGATACACGGTAAAATAAATCCGGTATGGGAAAATATTTTACAGGGCGAAAAATTTGGCAGAAGAATACAGACCCAATTTGAACCGACTCAAAAACAAATCAGGAGACGGAGAAGATCCGATTCTGGTTGCCCAGCGTTTTTTAAATATTTTCCGGCAATTACATATTTTTGATGAAAAAAGGCATGCCGAGTTTAAGGCGCAAATTCTGGCTTTACCGCCGGAAATCCGTAATGCCTTTAATGTTCTGCCCGGCGGACAGGCTTTGCAGGAATATGCCGATGAAGTCGTCAGAGAAGCCGGCGGACAGACTTTTGCCAATGTCGGTACAGCGCCCGCGCAAGGAAATATATTATCGGCAGCCATGGCAGAAGCAACGCCTCAAGCGCAATCCCAGCCATCGGCGGCACAAACCGTTCCGCCAACAGCGCCACTGGCGATGCCGCAGGTTATTCAGGCAGCGCCGGGAAGAATCGTCGCCGATGAAGCCTTTGCCCAAACCCTGGCTCAGGCATTTGCCAAAGCCCTGCAATTTTCCGACAACAATAAAAAAGAAGATATTAAAGAACTGATTGCCGCCATCAGGGAATCGAAAAATGCAGCGGCCGTTTCTGCC
>CALXUP010000027.1 GCA_944391715.1 uncultured Alphaproteobacteria bacterium | reverse complement strand
ATGAATCCCACCGATGACAGCGGCTCCACCACCCCAGACCCGGCTCCTTCCGTCCCGACAAGCGGATATTGCTGCGGGTATACGACTTATTGCGGATATAGTGGAGGAACGTCAAGTTATAGTGACTCAAGCTGTCGTAGTTATTGGGGTAGAAGTTGTTATGAACAATGCAAGAGTTATGGATACCCTGATTGTACTGATATGCACGCCCGTTGTCGAGCCTCCGGCGGTACCCCGGTCTTCCAGGGTTGCACCAAGGGCTACAACACCAACTTCGTCGCCCTCTTCGCGTGCCAGTAGTCGTCTCTGCCTGTCATTGCCGGGCTGCGACCCGGCAATCCAGAAAGCCAATAAAGCCGATTTATTAATGTGAGTACCCGCCCGGAAAAAACCGGTCATTGATGTTTTTTAATCCGATTTTCCGAGATTAACATTCCTGTTGATATGAACACACAAGATAATCCCGAAAGACGCCATCACCGATAAGATAACCGTTCCGCCGTAAGAAATCAGCGGCAGCGGAATTCCGACCACCGGCAGCAGCCCCAAAACCATTGCCGTATTAATACAAACATACAGGAAAAAGTTTGTCGCCAAACCGATTGCCACCAGTTTGCCGAAGTAGCTCGTACTGCGCAGCGCAAAAGCAAAGCTGTAAGCTATAATCAGCATATTCAGCAAAATCACAAACACGGCGCCGACCATTCCGAATTCCTCAGAAAGCATTGTAAAAATAAAGTCGGTATGTTTCTCCGGCAAAAAGTTCAAATGGCTCTGCGTTCCTTTCAAAAAGCCCTTACCGAACACACCGCCCGAACCGAGCGCAATTTTAGACTGGATAATATGATACCCGGCGCCCAGCGGATCCCTTTCCGGATTCAAAAAGGTCAAAACGCGGTTTTGCTGATATTCCCGCAAAAAATGCCAGGCAACCGGCGCCATAATAACCGCACCTAAAAATACTGCGCCAAACTTCCACAGCTGCACACCGACCACAAAAAACATCGCCCCGGCCGTCATCAAAAGCATCATCGCCGTTCCCAAATCCGGCTGGGTCAAAACCAGAAAAGCCGGAAACAAGACCAGCAGCAGCGGCGGAATAATGCCGCGAACGGTCTCAATCGTCTGCAGAGGCGTTCCGTGAAAATACTTTGCCAAAGCCAAAACCAATGCGATTTTCATCAGCTCGGACGGCTGCAGATTAAAAAACTTCAGATTAATCCAGCGCTGCGCCCCCATGCCGACATGCCCCATCACTTCCACATAAATCAACAAAAGCAGCACAATAAAATAAAAGAAATAAGCATAACGCAGCAAATATTTAATATTAATCATCGCCAGAAAAATCATCAGCCCGAAAGCCACGCAGAACCGCAACAGATGTTTCAGCGCCCACTGATTCCAATCCCCGTTTGCCGCCGAATAGAGCATAATCACGCCGACCGAAACCAAAAGCACAATAAACAAAATATAAGAAAAGCTTAAGTTAAAAAACTTCTCTTTCAAGGACATACTCTGATTTCTGATACTTGTTTCATAAAATTTATACATCGGCAAATCCTATTCTATCACCTTTTTAACCGGGTCGAGCTTTAGCGCCTCCTGCAAAAGTTTGCTGGCTATCGGCGCCGCCACGGAAGAACCGCCGCCGCCGTGTTCCACCAGAACCACAACGGCATATTTCGGATTGTTATGCGGAGCATAGCCGACAAACAACGCATGGTTTCTGAGCCGCCAGGGCAGTTCGCTTTCTTTCAAAATACCGGTCTGACGTTCTTTCAGGGAGATGCGCCGCACCTGGGTTGTTCCGGTTTTGCCGCCCATTTTCATCCCGTTATAATCAAAACGTGACATATAGGCCGTTCCGCCGGGAACATTCACCACGTTAAACATCCCTTCTTTCACGATATCAAGATAAATCGGCGACAAGTTGATTTTCTTGATATTCTTCTGTTCTTCCTCGCTCACGCGCAAAAATGTCGGCTTAACCTCATAACCGCCGTTTACCAGCCGGGCCATCATCGTTACCAACTGCAGCGGCGTTGTCAGAATATATCCCTGCCCGATGCCGGAAATCAGCGTTTCTCCCGGATGCCACGGTTCTTTATAACGTTTTTGTTTCCAGGCTTTATCCGGAATCAGACCGGCTTTTTCATTATCCAGCCCGATGCCGATTTTCTCCCCCAACCCGAGGCGGCGGGCCATATCGGCAATTTTCTCAATTCCGACCTTTTGAGCCGTTTCATAAAAGAAAATATCGCAGGAATGCTGCAAAGCCTGCACCACATCCAAATAACCGTGCCCGGAATGTTTCCAGCAGTGGAACGGATGCGACCCCAAAAACATTTTTCCGGCGCAGAAAAAGCGCGTTTCCGGTTTAATCGCACCGGACTCCAACCCGGCAAGCGCGACAATCATCTTAAAAGTCGAGCCCGGAGAATACTGCCCGGCAATCACTTTATTGGTCAGCGGATGGCGTTCGTTATTAAGCAAAGCTTTCCAATCATCGTTGCTGATTCCGGTTACCATCAGATTCGGGTCATAAGACGGCGTTGAAACAAAAGCCAGAATCTCGCCGTTATGAACATCCATCAGCACGACCGCACCGCTTTCTTCTCCCAAAAGCTCAAAAGCTTTTGACTGCAGCCGGGCATCAATGCTCAAATCGACCCTTTCGCCCAAAACACCGTCATTTTTCTCAATCTCTTTCATCACCCGGCCATAGGCGTTAACTTCCAGTTTTTGGTTGCCACCCCGGCCGCGCAGACGTTTTTCAAAAAACTTCTCAATCCCCGCTTTGCCGATTTTAAAACCAGGAACTTCCAACAACGGATCATCTTTCACGTCACTGTCCGAAACCGATGACACATACCCGAGCAGATGCGTCATTTTTTCGCCGAAAGGATAATAACGCGACAAGCCCTCGTCAATCACAATCCCCGGCAGGCTCGGCGCATTAAGCTGGATTCTCGCCACTTCTTCCCAGGTCAGATTATCTTTGATTTTAATCGGTACAAAGCTTCTTTTCCGTTTCAGCTCCTTTTTGATTTTTTCTTCTTCCGCTTCGGTCAACGGCATAATTTTCTTAAACGCGTCTAAAGTTTCCTGCACATTCGGCGTCTGTTCCGCCACAATAGAAACCTGAAAATTCTGCCGGTTAGATGCCAGATGTTCCTGATTCCGGTCATAAATAATCCCGCGCGGCGGAATCAGCAAACGGGTACTGATTCGGTTTTCATCCGCCAGCATTTTGTATTTATCGGCCTGATACACTTGCAGATAATAGAGTCGGCCGATAATAATCATAAACATCACAAACTCCGCCGCTGCCAAAATCAGCGACCGTTTGATTAAAACCTTCCCTTTGTCATTATCCCGGTTCATGCCTATTCCTCATCCGCAATCATATTATTCTGCACAAAAGCCAGTATCAGGCTCAAAAACGGATACACGGCCACGGTAAACATAAAACTGAAAAACACAATCGAAAACGGCAGAAATTGTGCATAATAAATCGACAAAACCAGCCATTTGGTAATAAAGGCCGCAAAAGACATAATCATAAAACCGTACCAGGTAATGACAAACGGCTTGCCGTTAAAAAAGCGGATCAGGCTGTTTAACAGCACATAAAGCACCAGCATTGAAAAAATATTGGCCCCGAACGGCACATTGCTGATAATGTCATCCACCAGCCCCAAAAAATAAACCGAAAGCAGATTAAACAAATCCGGCCGGTGAATCAGCCAATAATAAACGCAGACAAAACCGATAGCCGGACGAATATTATAAACCGGAAAAAAATCCAGCGGCGTATAAGAGATAAACAACAGAAGCAGCGACGAAATAAGCGGCAGCAGCCTCTGCAAATAAGACATAAAATTTTCGTTCCAATCATCAAGCATGCTTTTTCCGCGCCGCATTAATCAATTAAAACATCGTCCAGATTATAATCCACCAGCTTAATATATTCCAACCGGTCTAGATTGCTGAAAGTCGAAACTTTCACATTATTTTTCTCAATTGAACTGATACGTCCGATCGGCAGCCCTGCCGGAAAAACGCCGGCAACGCCGGAAGTAACAATCCTGTCGCCGACCGAAAGCTCAGCCTCCAGCGGAATAAAAATCATTTTCGGATAAGGCGTATTATCACCGGACAAAATTCCGCGCACCCGCGTCCGCTCAACCATCACCGGAATTTTCGAGTTGATATCGGTAATCAGGATAATTTTTGAATACATCTCGCCGACCTTGTCGATTCTGCCGACCACGCCCTTATCGCTCAGAGCCACCTGCCCTTTTTTCACCTTGTTGATATGCCCGGTATACGCAATCAGCGAATGAGAAAAAGCATCGCCTTCTTCGGCAATAACCCGAGCCGTCACATACTTGGCTTCCGGCGGCGGCGTATAATTGAGCATATTGGCCAGCAGGTTGTTTTCAATTTCCAGCGCCTTTGCCCGATCCAGAATCCCCATCAGATAACGGTTCTCATCCCGCAGCTTTTTATTATCGGCCCGGATTTGCTTCAATTCCTTAAAATAATCATAAACGCCGGCAACCGCCCTGGCCGGAACCACAAAAACGTCAATAACCGGACTCAGAATATCCGTAACGACCGACGATGTCTTTTCAATCAAAATCGTGTCGGTCTTGTTAATCAGCATCAAAATAAAAGCCGATAAAAACAACAATACCAGCGCAAACTTTTTCGCCAGTTTCCTGATATTGCTAAAATGGATAAACAAGCTTTTCCGCCGTTTCATAACCGCCTTTCAATCTGATGGTAAAAAAACAAAGGGCTGCCGGTCAGATGCTGCCTTGCACCTTTCCGGCCCCTTTGCATAATCAAAATTAGTACATACTGGAAAGGATCGTATGCAGTCTGCTGATATCTTCCAAAGCACGCCCGGTACCTTTAACCACACAAGCCAGCGGCTCTTCGGCAATAGAAACCGGAAGTCCGGTTGCATTGCGCAAAACCTGATCAAGGTTAGCCAACAGCGCACCGCCGCCGGTCAGAACAATACCTTTATCGACAATATCGGCCGCCAGTTCCGGCGCTGTATGTTCAAGTGCAACCTTAACAGCCTCCACAATCTGAGAAACCGGTTCGCTCAGACTTTCGGCCACCTGACGCTCCGTAATGATAATCTCCTTCGGCACACCGTTCATCAAATCACGGCCTTTAATCTCAATAACCCGGCCTTCACCGCTTTCCGGCGGGCAGGCGGAACCAATCTCTTTTTTAATTCTTTCCGCACTGCTCTCACCAACCAGCAGGTTATGATTGCGGCGGATGTAAGAAATAATGGCGCTGTCCATTTTATCACCGCCGACCCGGACGGAACGGGCATAAACAATACCGCCCAAAGACAACACGGCAACCTCGGTCGTACCGCCGCCGATATCAACCACCATACTGCCGGTCGGTTCGGTAACCGGCAAATCGGCACCGATTGCGGCTGCCATCGGTTCTTCAATCAGCCAAACTTTTCTGGCACCTGCGGCTTCTGCCGATTCCTGAATGGCACGGCGCTCAACGGCGGTAGAACCGGACGGAACGCAGACAATCACCAGCGGAGAAGCAAAAGTGCGGCGGTTATGAACTTTGCGGATAAAATGCTTAATCATCTCTTCAGCAATTTCAAAATCGGCAATTACACCGTCGCGCAGCGGACGGATGGCCTGAATATTGCCCGGTGTACGCCCAAGCATTTGTTTGGCATCATTGCCGACGGCCAGCACCTGTTTTTTCCCACGGTATTCTTCAATTGCCACCACGGAAGGTTCATTCAGCACAATTCCTTTACCCTTGACATACACCAACGTATTGGCTGTACCCAAGTCGATTGCCATATCAGCCGACAGCCATCCCATCACTTTTGAAAGCATTTAGATTTTCTCCACAAAAAAGATTTCACAAAATTTTGTTATTGCCATAATTTTTATAACCATAACGAATTTTATGCAACAGCTTATCTTTATTTTTTAACATTAATTAACAATTTTTTTAACGACGGAAACATCGCCGTCATAGCAATGGTCTAAAATAATCCGGGCAGCCAGTTTGTTTGCAAACCATGTCCGCTGGCGCTTGGCATACTGCCTGCTGTGCAGTTTGGCTTTTTCAACCGCCTCTCTTTTGGAACACTGCCCCTTCAGATAAGCCAGCAGCTCCGGAACACCGAGCGCACGCATCGCCGGCAGCTTGTCGTTATATTTTTTGGCGTAAATACTTTCAGCCTCTTCCAAAGCTCCGGCCTCCATCATCTTGTCAAAACGGCAAAAACAGCGCTCGTCAAGTTCTTCCTGCGGCGGCAATATTTTCACCACGGTAAATTCGGCGTCGGGCAGCACTTTTTTCATCGGAAGCCTGTGCCATTCGCTCAGCGTTTTTCCGGTATCAAGCCAGACTTCATAAGCCCGCCGCACCCTCGTTGTGTCGTTGCGGTTCAGCCGCGCCGCCGCCTCGGCATCAACTTCCGCCAGTTTGGCATGCAAAACCTGAACCCCGTCCTCCTCCAGCATTTTCATAACTTTCCGGCGAACTTCCGGTTTGGTTTCGGGGATGGGCGTCGTGCCGTTAATCAGATTGTCGATATACAGTCCCGTCCCGCCGACAACAACCGGCATTTTTCCTTCTTCCCAGGCTTTTCTGATTTCTTCTGCCGCCAGATTAAGCCACTCCACAACCGATCCGTTTTTTTCAATCCCCCAAATTTCATAAAGCCGGTGCGGCACAATTTTCTTGTCCCGGTCATCCGGACAAGCCGATAACAATGGCGTACAATTATAAACCTGCTGAGAGTCGGCATTAATAACCACGCCGTCAGCGGCCTTGGCCACGTCAATCGCGAGCTGCGACTTTCCGGAAGCCGTCGGCCCGGCAATAACAATAACCCTGCGTTTCTCTTGCTTTGCGCTCATTTACCCTCTCTGCATTTTCCGGCAGCCGGCATCTTCAACCAGCATAGCACAAAGCTGCTCATAAGAAATCCCGGCATATTTCGCCTGCTCCGGAACCAGGGAAAGCGGCGTCAACCCCGGATGGGTATTGACTTCCAGAAAGACCACGCCGTCCGCCGGATTATAACGGAAATCACAGCGCGAAACCGTCCGGCAGCCTAATGTCCTATGCACAATCTCGGCATACCGTTTGCAGGTTTCGGCAACATCTTCCGGAATTTCCGCCGGCAGAATATGCTCGGTTGCCCCGTTGGTATATTTGGCATGATAATCATAAAAATTAACTTTCGGACGCAGTTCCGTAACAACATAGGCCTTGCCCTGCAAACACATACAGGTCAGTTCTTTGCCGTCAATAAACCGCTCAACCATTACCTCTGTTTCGTCATTATCATACACGGCGGTTTCAGCATCTTCCGGTTTCCTGATAATATAAACGCCGACGCTGGAGCCGTCCGAAACCGGTTTAACCACATACGGCATCGGAAGATACTTGGCCAGCTGCTTAAAAGTTCCGGCTTTCATCTTATCCCCCTGCACAACCTTGACCCCGGCCTGAGAAACCAGCATCTTGGTCAGAACTTTGTTCATTCCGATTGCCGAAGCCAGCATCCCGGAATGTGTATACGGAACCTGCAGCATATCCAACAGTGCCTGTATCTCCCCGTCTTCGCCCCAATTGCCGTGCAGAGCGTTAAAAACGACATCCGGTTTTTCGGCATTCAATACTCTGATAAATTCGGCCGTGTCCTTCAGATCATGACAAACAACCTCATAACCGCCGTTTTTCAAAGCTTCGGCCACACCCTGTCCGCTAACCAGACTGACTTCTCTTTCCGCGGAAAAACCGCCGCTCAGCACCAAAACTTTTTTGCTCATTTTTTTATTCCCTTTCTGAAAATTTATGCTATTCTACCCAAAAATGTTTTAAGAAAGACTAACACAAATGAAAAAATTTTGCCTGACTTCATTGTTTTTGCTGCTGTTTTCTCTTCAGGCGCAGGCGGCAGCCGTGCAACATAACTTCACGGTATTTCTGGGGCCGTTCAACACCGGCAAAACCCGCTTTACCTATTCGCTGACGCCGCAAAATTACAGCGTTCGTTCCAAAGTAGAAACCACCGGCATATTTGACACGCTTTATCCCTTTGCTGCCGAATATGCCACGAGAGGAAACATCAAAGGCAAAGATCTGGAAACCTCCAGCTACAAATATAAATCCAAAAGCCGTTTTAATACCCGGCGCAAAGAGCTGGTTTATGACGAACACGGCAATCCGGTTTTCCGCATCAGCGCCAAAAACGACAAAGTAAAAAAAGTAGAAATACAACCGTCGCCGGACAATAAAGACACAACCGACCTCCAAACCGTTATTGCCGAACTGGCCTTGCAATACAACAAAACCAAAAGCTGCAACGCCCGTATGCAGGTTTTTGACGGCAAACGCCGCTTTGACACCATATTCAAAGACGAAGGAACGGAAGAAATCAGCGCCAACGAATATTCGCCCTATGCCGGCACGGCACACAAATGCTCCATGTACATTGACAAGCTCTTAAATGACGGCGATGATCTGTTATGGGAGCTGACCTCCGAAAAACCGATTGTCTTTTGGATTTTGGAAGACAAGGAAAGCAAACTTCCGTTTATTGCCCGGGTCGAGGTTGAAGACACGCCGCTGGGCAGATTGTTGGCTTATACGCAAACCATTCAGACAGAGAAATAAAATGCTTCAAAAATCAGAACTGCTACTTCCGGCCGGTTCGCTGGTCAAACTCAAAACCGCCATTCTCTACGGAGCCGATGCCGTTTATGCCGGCACGCCGGATATGTGCCTGCGCGCCCAGTCCAAAATGACAAAGGAAGATTTGAAAGAAGGTATTGAGTTTGTTCACGCCCGCGGCAAAAAAATCTACCTGACATTAAACCTGTTTATGCATAACCGCGATGTGGAAAAGCTGCCGCAATTCGTTGCAACCCTGCGCGAACTCAAACCCGACGGGGTATTGATTGCCGACCCCGGCGTTTTTCAATATGTCAAAGACAATGCGCCGGAATTAAACCTTTTTGTCTCCACTCAGGCAAACATCTGCTCGTGGCAGGCCGTCAAATTCTGGCAGAAACAAGGCGCAAAACTCTGCGTCCTCGGCCGTGAAGTTACTTATGAAGAAATGAAAGAAATCAGGGAAAAATGCCCGGACATTCTGCTTGAATGTTTTATGCACGGCGCAATGTGCATGTCTTATTCCGGCCGCTGCCTGATCTCCAATTATTTGGCCGACCGCAGCTCCAACCAGGGCAAATGCGCCCATTGCTGTCGCTGGCATTATAAACTGCATCTGCGCTTAAAAGACGGCAACATCAAAGAAATTGAAATCAATGACCAAAACAAAGATGCCTTTGAGTTTCTGCTGGAAGAAGAATTCCGTCCCGGAGAATATTTTGAGGTTATGGAAGACGAGCACGGCGGTTATATGCTCAATTCCAAAGATATGTGTCTGATGCCGCGGTTGGATGATCTCTTAAAAATCGGTATGGATTCGCTCAAAGTAGAAGGCCGCAACAAAACCGAATATTATGCCGGCATCGTCGCCCGAGCCTATCGCAGAGCGATTGATGATTACTATGCCGCACCGGACAACTGGGACTATCATAAATATATGCCGGAACTTGATACTTTGCAAAACCGCGGCTATTGTCTCGGCTTTCATGACGGTAAACTGACCAACATCAGCCAGAACTATGAATACACCCGCACACTGGGAGATTGGCTTTTTGCCGGCTCAATCGTCGAATGGCAGGGTGATGACGCCGTTTTTGAAATCCGGAATTATATCAACGGCGGTGAATTCATAGAATTCTTAATTCCGGGAAGCCTGGAAAACCTCCGCCTGACGCTGAACGAATTTGAAGATGCTGAAACCGGCGAAATCACCCCGAAAGTTTCGGCCGGACAAGGCAAAAAAATCCGCATAAAACCGGAAGCCTGGCCCCTGCCGGTGCAAGAAGTAAAAAAACTTCTGCCGCAATATGTCATTGCCCGCAAACCGGCTGCTTTAACACCGGAAAACGAGCAAATGCTGCAACATAAAAAAACCGAATTCCGCACACTCTGCGGCAAATAGAGATAGCCTGCTAAACTTAAGATTTTTGTAGAAAATGTAAAAAAATTGCTCTTTCTTATCATAAAGAAAGAGCAATTTTACCCATTTCTGAAAAATAGCTTTTATCTTCTGCGCAGAAAAGATGGAATATCCAAGTTCATCTTGTCTTCATAGTCATTATCGGCAAAAGAAGGAGAAACCGGCTCCTGAAAACGCTCGTTTTCTTTCTGTTTTTTGCGGTTTCTTCTCGCAATTGAAAAACCGGTAACCCGCTCAATCAATGTCGGCGTATGTTCTTCCTCATCAACAATCAGCTGCTCAGGTTCTTCTCTCTTCGGAGCAAAAATTCCCGGATTATGTTCCGGAAACAGTTCCGGTTCTTCTTCCACGGCCCGCACGGTTGTCTTGGCCGAAAAAACATTCTCGTCCGAAGCCAGAATATTGTTCAAAGTTGCGGCATCATTGGCTGAAGTATCTTCCGTTTTGTTGATAATAGCCTTAAACAAAGCCGAGGCTTTTGGCATCTCATCCATGACCGAAGATTTTTCCAACATATCAAAATCTTCAAAATTTTTCTTTTCGACCGGAGTTTCTGCCACAGGCACAGACTTGGCAGCTGCAGCCTCTTTTGCAATTTTTTCTTCCTCAAAAGAGACAATTTCTGCCGCATCGATAGTCTCTTCCATTTCTTCGGCCTCATTGGTATTATGCGCCGAGAATTTCTCCAAATTTGAATCGATTTCTACATTTGGTGCAATCGGAGCCGAAACTTTTTCTTCCGTAAAACTCTCGGCAATATATTCCTGAGCCTTCGGAGCCTTGGCTTTTGCCGCGATGGCATCGCCGATACCGGTTGCCACAATCGAAACGCGGATTTTGCCGACCAAAGATTCGTCATAGCTGGAACCGAAAATAATATTGGCCTCTTCATCAACTTCTTCTTTAATCCGGCTTGCCGCCTCGTCAATTTCAAACAACGTAATGTCCGATCCGCCGGTAATGTTAATCAGCACACCTTTCGCCCCGTGCATGGAACAATCATCAAGCAACGGATTGGAAAGAGCCTGCTCGGCAGCCTTGACGGCACGGTCGTCACCCTCGGCCTCGCCCGTTCCCATAATAGCTTTGCCTTTGTCTTCCATAATTGACTTAATATCGGCAAAGTCCAGATTAATCAGCCCCGGCATCATCATCAGATCGGTAATAGAACGCACGCCGGCATACAAAACATTATCAGCCATCACAAAGGCATCGGCCAGCGTGGTATTTTTATCGGCAACCCGAAACAGATTCTGATTAGGAATAATGATGATACTGTCAACTTCTTTGGTAAAGTTCTCAACGGCCGTTTCCGCCGTTTCCATTCTTTTGCGTCCTTCAAATTGGAACGGTTTGGTAACCACGCCGACGGTCAGGATTCCTTTTTCTTTGGCAATTTTAGCCACAACCGGCGCAGCGCCGCTTCCGGTACCGCCGCCCATTCCGGCTGTAATAAACACCATATTGGCGCCTTCAAGCTCTTTTTCGATTTCTTCCCGAGCTTCTTCCGCCGCCATTTTACCAACCTCCGGACGGGCACCGGCGCCAAGCCCCTGAGTTGTTTCCAAACCAAGCTGGATTTTTCTGCTGGCGGATGAATGAGCCAGAGCCTGAGCATCGGTATTGGCAACAATAAAATCAACGCCTTCCAGATTCTGTGCAATCATATTATTAACAGCATTCCCGCCGCCGCCGCCGACGCCGATAACCGAAATCCGCGGTTTCAGATGCATAACTGTTTTTTCAGGAACTGCTAATTTGATTGACATGGTGTTTCTCACTCCAAAATACTAAAATCCACTTTGGATATCAGTATAAGCTTTCAATCATTAAGTTTTAGTTACCAAGATTAAAAATTTTGCTTTATCCACGAGAAAATTTTGCCCAATCCGCCGGCGCTGCGAACCGGCCGGTTAATAATTTTGTTCGGGCGTTTTTCGGTATAATTCAGGGCATACATCAACAGCCCGACACAGGTTGAATAAGCCGGATTGGTAAAGACTTCCGGCTGGTTAATATCAGCCTTCGGTTTCCAGACGCGCACCTCTTTGTCCAACACCATCGCCGCCACTTCACGAATACCAGGCAGCTGGCTGCCGCCGCCGGTCAAAACCACACGGTGGCTCGGCATATCCTTCAGCCCCTGTTCTTCCAGTTTTCTGTTGACCAGCTCAAAAATTTCTTCAATCCGCGGCGTAATAATGCTGATTAAATCTGCCTTGGTAATCTGTCGGATACTGCTGTCATCTTCTTCTCCGACCGGATAAACGTTAATGGTTTCTTCTTTGTCTTTACTGGTCAGAAAAGCGCAGCCGTGATAAGTCTTCAACCGCTCCGCATTGGCAATCGACGTCGTCAGACCATAAGCAATATCGTTTGTAACATTGTTGCCGCCCACCGGCAAAGCGGAAAAATATACCGGATAGCCATGACGAAACGTTGCGATGCTTGTCGTTCCGCCGCCGATATCAATCACCGTTGCCCCAATCTCTTTTTCATCCTCGACCAGACACGCCAGCCCGGACGCATAAGACGAAAAAGCCCGTCCCACAATCTCAAGATGAGCATTTTCAATCACGGTCGAAAGATTGCGGTATGTAATATCGGGCACCAGCCCCAACACAATATCAACCGCCAGTTTTTCGGCAAAAATATTTCGCGGGTCTTTAATCTCTTCTCCGCCGTCCAGCCGATAATTCGTCGGCAGGCAGTGAATAAGCTCGCATCCGTCAACGCTGATTTTATTCAGCCCTTTTTCCAAAACCTTGTTTAAATCCGCCTCATTAATCGGCCGGTTTTTATTAAGAGAAATTGCAGCATTCTTAATAGAACTGTGAACCTTATCACCGGAAACATTCACAATAATCTTGCTGATGCGCTCGTTTGCCCTTTGTTCGGCTGCCTCCACGGCATTGCAGACAGCCAGCGTTGCTTTGTTAATATCGGTAACAATGCCGTTTTTAATGCCGCTGGAAGCATTATATCCGTAACCGGCAATTTTAATCTGCCCTTCCCTGCTGACTTTTGCAATCACACAGCACACCTTTGAAGATCCGACATCCAAAGCTGCAAATGTTGACGATTTGTTCAAATTCTCCCCCTTCTCAAACTTTCCGGTTTGTTCCGACGGTGTCGTTCCGCCGTTTTCAGGTCGCTCTTTCTTTGCCGTTATTAAGCCTTACCGGCTCTTCCGGAGCAGTCTTTTTTATTTTGATAATCACTTTATCTTTCAACCTTAAATCAATTATGGTTAATTTACGTTTAAGAATCCCCTTCGTCGTATTCAATTTTAACAATTTTTTCCAGGCCTTCTCAACGCCGTCCTCCGGAAGCTTGATTGTAATTCCGTCTTTAATATCGTCCAAAACCAGATTCCACCGCCTCTGAGAAATATAATTAGCCACCTTAACACGCTTAAAAACAGTATTGTCTTTTTGAATAATCTCCAGCAAGGCATTAATATTTTCCGGCGCGCCGGCACCGACAATCAGCAAAATCGGTTTATCGGGCTTAAACGCGGCGTCAATAACCTTGCCGTCTTCATCAATCGGATGAAATTTCTCGGAAATCTGCCAAATGGACTTAACTTTTTTTTCTTCAATATTAATCAAAACTACATTCGGCATAAAAGATTTTCTGACTGCAGCGCTTTTAACCCAGGGCAGCTCTTCCACTTTTTTTCTGATTTCCGCCACATTGACTTCAAAAATATTATCCTGCCTGGTAAGATTAACGGCTTGCCGCAGTTCCTCAGCCGAAGTTCGTTTGTTGCCAAAGACCAACACATCTTCAACCCCGAAACCGTGACGACTGCTGAAAGCATAAAATTCCTCGGCCCATTCACTGAACTGTTTGCTTACCAGACTTTGCTTGACGGTTGCCGTCAGCGAAGCCAAAACCAAAATCACGCCGATAACCACCAAACTCCCGGCCAAGCGGAAAGGCCACTCGGCCGGAAAACGGACAATGTCTTCCAACGGATCAGGCGCTACTTTGGTTTTGTTTTTTCCAAACATTACTTTTTCATAATTCCCATACGTTTGACTTCCCATTCCAAAACAATAGAAGTCTTGTCTTTTACCCGGTTGATAATCTCTTCCCCGAGCGTTTCTATGTCATTTGCCGTTGCATTGCCCGTATTGATTAAAAAATTGCAGTGCTTTTCCGAAACCTTCGCCCCGTTAACGCTCAATCCGCAGCAGCCCGATTTTTTAATCAGTTCCCAAGCCTTCAAACCCTCAGGATTTTTAAATGTCGAACCGGCGGTTTTTTCGTTGTAAGGCTGATTCGCCATCCGGTATTGTTTTTGCTCTTCCAAAATCCGGGCAATATTCTCTTTTTTGTCTTTGGCAACCCGGAAAGTAATCGACGTAATAATCCAGTCGTCGGGAAAAAGGCTGTTGCGGTATGAAAGCATCAAATCATCCACCGTAACGGTCTCTTTTTCACCCCGCCCGTTCACAATCGTCGCCCGGGCAATCACATCTTTCACGCAGCGCCCGAAACAACCGGCGTTTGTTTTAACCGAACCGCCGATAACACCGGGAATGGAACACAAAAATTCCAACCCGCCGATTTCATTCTCCAGCATAACTTTTTTCAAATCGGCATTTCTGACACCGGCAAAACAGGTTATTTCATTTCCGAATATTTTTATCTGCTTAAAATATTTCGTATCCAGCCGGATAACCACGCCGGTAATTCCGCCGTCTCTTACCAACAGGTTAGAACCGCCGCCGATAACGCAAACCGGCAGATTATACGGCATCATTTTGAGAAAATAGCCCAAATCTTCTTCGTCTTCGGGATGAAACATCACGTCTGCCGGACCTCCCACGCCGAACCAGGTATATTTTGACATCGGAACATCCGTATCATAACGCCCGCGAACCTCAGGCAGAAAATCAACCAGTTTCTTTTTCTGAGGCCATATTTTTTTCAACCCGAACATAATTTTTCTCCCCGCTATTTCGCCGAAATCTCACGTTCAACCGCGTCGGCAAAACGCTGGGCGGCATCAACAATCGCAACCTTGCGTGCATTATCCGACATCTTCTTCATTTTCTTCGGATTCGCCATCGCCTCTTTAATAATATCCGCCAGAATTTCCGGCGTAAACTCTTTCTGCCTGATAACGTTTGAAGCGCCGGCATCAGCCAAAGTCTGGGCATTATAACTCTGATGGTCGTCGGCGGCAATCGGCAGCGGCACCAAAACCGACGGCAGACCGGCAATGGCTATTTCGGAAACAGACGACGCCCCCGCCCGTGAAATAATCAAATCGGTCGCTGCATACAACTCGTCCATATTATCAAAAAAAGCAGAAACCACCACTTCGGCACCGCAGCTGTTATAGGCATTCTCCACCAGTGTAACGTCATCTTTGCGGCATTGCTGAAAAATTTTCAATTTTTTCTGTTCCGTTTTGCCCAAAAGCGCTATTGCCGCCGGCACAACCTCGCCAAAAACTTTGGCGCCCTGGCTGCCGCCCAGAACCAAAAGCTGAAAAACATCCGCCGCCTGCCGCTCTTTATATTTTCCTTCTCCGGTTTTCACAATTGCACCGCGAACCGGCATTCCCGTCAGCAAAGATTTAACATTCGCCGGCGTATATTTAACATTTTTAAAACTCTGTGCAATCAACGAGGCATATTTGCTCAAAAAACGGTTTGTCCGGCTCATCACGGCATTTTGTTCATGCAAAATCAAATCCGTCCCGAGCAAAATAGCCGCCATTGAAGCCGGAAAAGAAGCGTAACCGCCAAAACCGACCACACATTTCGGCCGTTTTTTCAAAATCAGAAAACCGGCTTGCAAAACGCCTATGCAGGTTTTAAACAAACTCTTGATTTTAAACCACCTGGATTTTCCGACCAGCGCACCGGCCCAAACGGCATAATTCGGAATCTCCCCCAACCGTCCTTTATAATTGTCTTTACCGCGGCTGTCGGTTATCAACGCCAGACGATACCCGCGTTTTAAAAGCTCCTCTGCCAAAGCCTCGGCCGGATAAACATGGCCGCCCGTACCGCCGGCTGTTAAAAAGATTAAAGGCTTTGCTTTCTTTTTAGTACGTTTCATCTTTATCCTCCGCATGCACATTTTTCCGGGTTATAGCCAGCAGCATCCCCATTCCCAACGCCGTTGCCAAAACCGAAGACCCGCCGTAAGAAACAAACGGCATCGTCATTCCTTTGGTCGGCATCAGATGCAGGGTCGACGCCATATTGATAATGCCCTGCACGCCGAAAGACGCGCTCAGGCCGGAAGCCGACAAAATAATAAACAGATTATTGTCTTTAAGGGAAATAATCATTGAACGTATGACTATTATGGCAAAGACCGCCACAATAAACAAGCACAAAATAAGTCCGTACTCTTCCGCGGCCACCGCAAAAATAAAATCGGTATGCGCATCGGGAATATTCATCTTAACCACACCTTCGCCGGGGCCTTTGCCAAACAGGCTTCCGTTCTGAAAAGCCTCCAGAGATTTTCGCACCTGATAACTCAAATCACTGCCGGACGCCAAAAACTGATTAACCCGGTTATGAACATGGTCAAGCGTAAAATACGCCGTCAGGGCAATCCCGGCAAACACGGCAATAAGGGCGCCGACAAGTTTCATCGACAACCCTGCCAGAAAGAACTGAAAACCCCAGATGGCACAAACAACAACCGTCATGCCGAAATCCGGCTGCAGCAACAACAAGCCGACCGTCAGGGCAAAAAGAAAAGATGAGATCATATTGCCGGGAAAATTCGCCGATTTCTGCTGCCCGTCAAACAGCCACGCCGCCACCACAATAAACGTCGGCTTAACAAATTCCGAAGGCTGCAGCGTAAAACCGAAAAGCCGGATCCAGCGGGTTGCTCCTTTAACCTCAAAGCCCCACAGCAACGTAAAAATCATCAGCACTATCGTCGCCGCATATCCGAGAATGGCAACCCGGCGGATAGTCTTCAGATTCTGCATTGATAAAAAAAGCATCAAAGCAAGCGCCAGCGGCATAAAAAACAGCTGGCGTTTTACAAAATGATAACTGTCCGCCCCAATCCGGTTGGCCACGGACGGACTGGCAGAAAAAGTCAACAACAGCCCGACCAGAACCAGCGCCAAAATCAAAGAAAGCAAGACCTTGTCAACGGTCCACCACCAATTGCTCAAAACGCTCCGGCTGTTTCTGGCCAAACTAAACAACATATTTCTATCTCACATTCAAAGACATTAACGCAACCACGGCCAGCATCAGGGCCACAATCCAAAAACGCACGACAACGCGGGTTTCCGGCCAGCCGGATTGTTCAAAATGGTGATGTATCGGCGCCATTTTGAAAAAACGTTTGCCGCCGGTCTTTTTAAAATACGCCACCTGAATCATTACCGACAACGCTTCCATAACAAAAATCCCCCCGGCAATCGCCAAAACAATCTCCTGTTTCAGCATCACGGCAATCGTACCGAGCAAACCGCCCAAGGCCAAAGAACCGGTATCACCCATAAACACTTTTGCCGGAGCGCCGTTAAACCACAAAAATCCGAGACAACCGCCGATAACTGCCGCACAGACAACCGCCACTTCGCCGACATTCGGCAGCTTTGCCAAAGCAAACATCTCAACCAACGGACTGCCCCCGATATAAGCAAAGACCAAAAAGACAAACAAGGCCGCAATCATCAAACCGGAAGCCAGACCGTCCAACCCGTCGGAAAGATTAACGGCATTGGAAGCCCCGACAATAACGATCATTGCAAACGGAATATAAAACAGCCACAAATTAATCGCCAAATCTTTAAAATACGGAATAGTCAGACTGAAACGATTCTGTTCCGGCGTCAGATAAGACACCACCAAAACCGAAATCAAAGCCGTAGAAAACTGCAGCAAAAGTTTCATCCGCGGGGTCATGGCGTTAGCCGTCTGTTTTTTGACTTTAACATAATCGTCGGCAAAACCTACAAAACCATAAACCAACAACACCAAAATACAAACCCAGACCAGAGGATCATTCCAATGCGCCCATAAAATCGTTGACAAAATACCGCCGCCCAAAATCATCAAACCGCCCATTGTCGGCGTTCCTTTTTTGGTCAGCAAATGGCTTTGCGGACCGTCTTCCCGGATTGGCTGCCCTTTTCCCTGATGCTTGCGTAAAAAATTAATGATTCGTTCCCCGCAAACCAACACCAGAATAAAAGCCGTAAAAAAGGCCGCAGCAGTACGCCACGCAAGCGTTGAACTGAATACCGGCATTTCATTTGCCACTGATTGAAATAGACTGTCAAACATGAGAATAATCTCCGGATGATAAAATTTTATTTTTTATCCTAACCGGAATTTCTAAAATAAACATTAAGATATTAACAAAGAAAAAACTTTTCCCTTTTCATAATCCGCTCCTTTTTCTAGCCAAAATCCCGCTCCAACTTTTCATTAGGCATTGACACTAGAGTTTTGTTGTGGTATAGTAGTTTTTAATAATGTTTCTTTTGTCTTGTCATTCTCGGACAGCTTATTGGCTTATCAAGCCCGGGAACCTCGTTTTCTGGTCATCCCCGGGCTTGACCCGGGGATCCAGAATGACAATAAAGCTGATTTATTTGACCTGGATCCCCGGGTCAAGCCCGGCAATGACAGTACACAGAAACAGAATTTTTATTAACTATTCCGGGCACGATGTTGTTCGGAAAAAAGAAAAGAGCAACGCGTAAGCTTTGGTTTGATGTCGACATTCGAACGCTGCCGGCGTCCGGCCAACGCGAAAGCTTTGGCACGATGATGACAAATGATCGGGTCAAGCACGTTTGCTTGGGGAGAAAGCCGATGAGAAACGATAACACTATGCTACACATGAAACTAAATGCTGCGGTGTCGGTATTTTCTATCGCTGCCGCTTTCTCGGTCTTCCTCCCGCCCTCTAATGCCTATGGTGGAATCTGTTTCCTGCCCGATTGTAATTTGGACAGCGCTTCTTTTGACGATGTCAACTCCGATTCTTCATGGTGTCTGGACAACGGTTATTACTTCTCTTGTCCCGAAGGTACTTCGCCCGATTATTCCCAGACCTGCCCCCGTGACGAGAGCTACACCAAATGTTCCTCCGAGCAATGGTGCATTGACAACGGTTACACCAAAACCGCCCAATCCTGTTATGACCTCGGCCCGACCTGGTTTCCGCAAAACCTCTGTCCGAAAGGTTTTGACCTCTACAAATCCTGTGTCGAAGACACCGCCCAGGCCTGTGAGGACAAAGGTTATGTCAACAACTGTTCCCGTCCCGACAAGACCGAGATTTGCGAATGGGATTCTTCTTTTGCCAAATGCTGCAACGACACCGAATCAAACGGATGTCCCGAGAACTCGAAAGT
>CALXUP010000026.1 GCA_944391715.1 uncultured Alphaproteobacteria bacterium | reverse complement strand
TCCTTCTCGCAATATTCGGTGTCTTCATTGATGTCCATATTGACATCACCGAACATCACATTGTCATCTTGGCAGTCAGGCAAAAAACAAATACCCACCAGCCGAGCGGCTGAGGCATCAGTTGGCAGCTCAATGCTTAAGAGACCGCGTTGCTCCGGCGGGATTTGGAGCAAGGGTTGAGCGGCCAGAGCAGAGGACGTAAAGGAGGGCGGGAGGAAGACCGAGAAAGCGGCGGCAACAGCAAAGATTGACACCGCAGAATTAAGTTTCATGTGTAGCATAGTATTATAATTTCTCATCGGCTTTCTCCCATAAAAATTCTTTTCAAAATCCTTTGCCATTCACAAAATCTACCGGAGCAACGCGGTCTCTGGAGCACAGTGCTTTCAACTCGCCGCGCGCTTGCCGTGCAGGTCATTGCCGGACTTCGATCCGGCAATCCAAGTCAAATAAACCAGCTTTATTGTCATTCTGGATCCCCGGGTCACACCCTTAGGGTGACGCAGAATGACAAGCAAATAAGCCGCCCGGGGATGACAGAATGAAATCGTTCCCCAGGATGACAAAGCAGAAGAATTATCATCAAAGATTACTATACCACAACAAAGCGCCAGTGTCAAGCAGTATTGAAAAGTATGCGGGGGATTTTGGCTAGAAGATAAAAAAGTAGAGGTAGGAATGATTAGATTTCTTTAAATAAATCGCCTTGCAGTTTTTCTTCGGCCAAGATATCGAAAGCTTCTTTTACTATCGGCAGGGTTACAGCCCGTTTGCGGGAAAGCGATATGTGGTCGATTTCAGCGACGATTTTGCGGGCGAAAGAAAATGAGCGCTGCATATTGGCGATGATATAATTTATCAGTTCCGGACTGACGGTTATTTGACGGTCCATAAACAGTTTGACCAGCAGGCAGGAAAGCAGCTCGTCATCCGGCGCTTTGATCTCTATTGAAGGAACAATGTTCATCCGGGAGCGTAAGTCGGGCAGTTGAAAATGCAGTCTGGCCGGAGCAAGCTGCGATGTGAACAAGATGTTTCCGCCTTCGTTGCGATAGAGATTGTAAAGATGAAACATCGCCTCATTGTTTATTTTAGCGGTTAAGTCTTCTACAATCAGGCAACGGTGTCTGGCAAAAAGTTTGTGCGGTGTATCCAGCCGGACATCTTTGGCTTTGATGGTCGGAATCCGGTAAGGATAGTTGTCGCGGACAGATACGTTATTGGCGAAAACATTGGCCAGATGTGTTTTGCCGCAGCCTTCCTCGCCGTAAATGCAAACGGCAAAAAAGGGCCAGTCCGGCCAATTGTCAATCATTTGTGCAGCTTCCACATTGCAGGGAGCGACCAGAAAATCTTCTCTGTCCAGGCTGGGGCAGGGAGCGAATTCCAGCGGGAGTTGCGCGAAGGTGTTTTTTTTCAGCATTAACTTGTCCGTTTATTGTTTGTTCAAAACATCAAAAACTTTTTTGGTCAGGTTACCTAAACTGTAGGGTTTGGCAATAAATTCAAAATCATCGGAATTGTCGAGCCCTTGTTTGGCCATTTCTTCCGAGTATCCGGATGCAATGATGATTTTGATGCCGGGGATTTTTTCCCTGACGATTTTGGCCAGTTCGGCACCGCTGATGCCCGGCAGCATCATATCGGTCAGCAGCAGGTCAAATTTGGTGTCTGTTTCTAAATGTTCTAGCGCGTTTTCGGACGAATTGCAACTGATTATGTCATATCCCTTTTTCTTTAAGGCGCGGACGGCAAAAGTCCGAACCGAATCTTCGTCTTCAACAAACAGAATCCTTAAAGACGAATTTTGCGGATCCGTCGGGTTGAAACTGCGGTCAATCATTGAGACGTTTAAGCCGAAGATCATTTTTTCATTAACATTCATCGGACTTTTGATGGTTTCTTTGACGGTGAGAATCGGTGAAGCCGGTGTGATTGTTTTGGCGGTTGTTTTTTCTTCTTCGCTGTCGGTGTCTTTTTCAAAACGCGGCAGATAAATGGAGAAAGTTGTGCCTTCGCCGACGGTGCTTTCGACCCGGATAAAGCCCTCCGTCTGGCGGACAATGCCGTAAACCGTGGCCAGACCGAGTCCGGTGCCGGAGCCGACGACGTTTTGTTTGGTGGAGAAGAACGGATCAAAAATGCGGCTCATATTTTCCGGACTGATTCCGCAGCCCGTGTCTTTGACATCTATGACTACAAATTCGCCCGGTTTGACCAGTTCATCGCCGAATTGGTAGGGTTCGGTCAACCGCTCAACCCGGGTATTGATAAAAATGGTGCCGTGCCCGTTCATCGCATCGCGGGCGTTGATGGCCAGGTTGATGATGAC
The DNA here is from genome assembly GCA_944391715.1 of uncultured Alphaproteobacteria bacterium. GTDB lineage: Bacteria > Pseudomonadota > Alphaproteobacteria > RF32 > CAG-239 > MGBC133411. Next base: position 19,478 of record CALXUP010000026.1, on the reverse strand, counting down.
CTGAGAAAACTGAGTCGGATCCACCCGAACGAATCCTAAATTGTTTCCGTGATAGAATTTCAGGCTTATCTGCTCTCCCAAGACCGGTTTGACCATTTGGCTGGAACGGGTCAGATGCTCGGTAATGTCAATCAGTTTCGGTTTTAGCGGCTGTTTGCGGGAGAAGGCCAGCAGCTGGCGAACCAATCCGGCGGCGCGGGTGGCGTTGTCTTTTATTTGTCTTAGGTCTTCAAAAGACGGATCGCCGATACCGTGGCGCTGCATAACCAGATCGCAAAAGCCGATCATGGCGGTCAGCAGGTTGTTGAAGTCATGGGCAACTCCGCCGGCCAGCTGTCCGACGGCCTGCATTTTCTGAGCCTGGGCGAATTGTTGTTCCAGATTTTTTTGTTCGGTGGCATCAATAAAATACAAAATCAGTCCTTCTTCATTGGCAGAGCCGGAAGAATAATACTTGTTCATTTTACTGATGTAGAGCATAACGATTTTGTCTTTGTTGCCGAGGTTGATGTGAACCTCCAGGCATAAGGCGGATTTTTTTCCGCTGCATATTTCATTGAAAGCGGTACGGACGCGGTTGACGTCATCTTCCCGGATATTGTCAAAAATACTGCGGTCTTGGATTTGTTCCGGTTCGCGGTTTAAGAAACGGCAGACAGTGTTATTAGCCGCTTGAACAATTCCGCGGGCGCTGACAAAGATAATACCGACCGGAGCGTAGTCAAACAGCCAGCTGACTTTATCACAGGCCAGGTTCAGTTCGTTTTTCAGGGTTTCGTCATTCGGAAGTCCGCTGATGACGGCGCCCCGCATCATAATTTGCTGGTTTTCACGGAAATTTTCCTGAAAAACATAAGTTTCAACGATTTCTCCGCCGGATTTCATAAAGTAAATTTTTTGCCGCCATGAAGGCTCGTTTTCCGGAAAGGCCGAAGCCGGGGAAAGGAGCTCGTTCAGCCGCCGGCCGAGAAGTTCTTCCCGGTTGCTGCCGAGGATTTGGGCAAGGGCATGGTTGCAATAGCGGATGGTATAATCTTTATCGACGATATATAGTCCGACCGGCATAAAGTCCAGAAAATCGTGCAGGGATTTTCTTTCTTCATGAAATACCTGCGCGATGTTTTTTTCAGAAGTAATATCCCGGCAGCTCCAAAGAAGATAGGTGTCTTTTTTGATGGCTTTGACCGAATATTTGCTTTCAAAAATGTCGGTTTTTTTCAGATAAACCGGGTGAACGCTTATTTCCATCCATTCTTCTTCGGTGAAGACTTTGGCGTCTTCCGGGTGGGTTTTTAAAGAGAGGACGACCTTTTCCGGAATGAGATTTTCGCAGGCGTTTTGAAGCCGGTAGATGGCTGCTTTGTTCATTTTGCCGTCGGATAAGTGGTTGGTCAGAAAGCTGATGACGGTTTGATTTTTGAACAAATCCCGGGAACGTTCGTTCTCAATGACCGGTTCCCCCAGAACGTTTTCTATCCGGCGGGCGATTTCGTCATTACGGATAATCTCGTTGGCAAAGCCGCCGTAGCTCATGGCTTCTTCTCCGGCGGAAATGGTCTTTATGGTCAGCGAAAGGCAGAAAGCGCCGATGAGCAGCAGCAGAATCGTAAAATACAGCGAATACTGCGGATACATCAGCAGCAGAATCAGCGCAATTGTCAGGCAGACCAATGAATAGGCCAATGATACCAGACGTTTTTGGAGCAGTTTGTCAGGACGGTGACTGGTTTTTGAGCTGCATAACATATCCGATTACCTCTGCGACGGCTTTAAAATGTTCTTCAGGAATGGTTTGGTCAAGTTCGGCACTTGCAAACAGAGCACGTGCCAAAGGCGGATTTTCGACAATCGGGATATCGTGTTCTTCGGCGATTGCTTTGATCCTTAATGCTATATTATCCAATCCTTTGGCTAATACAACAGGCGCGTCCATTTTATCCATCTTATATTCCAGAGCAACGGCATAATGGGTCGGGTTGGTGATGATAACGTCGGCTTTGGGGACATTGTCCATCATACGGCGGCGGGCGCGCTCCATACGAACCTGGCGAATCCGGGATTTGACCAACGGATCTCCTTCCATTTCTTTATATTCGTCTTTGACCTCCTGTTTGGTCATACGCAATTTTTTCAAATAGGTATATTTCTGATAAGCATAGTCGGCGATGGCCAAGACCAGAACGGCCATTAATACGGTAAAAATCAGCATAACGACGATTTTATGAATGAAAGCCAAAATAGCAGTCGTTTCCATGGTCGGAAGCAGATTAACCTGGTCGCTGTACGGCCGGATTACGGCAACGGCGATATAGGCAATGATGGCGATTTTGATGATGCCTTTCAAGCTTTCGACGATTTTTTTCATATTTATGAATTTGGGCAGGGCGGCGAAAATATTCAGCTTGTTCCAATCCGGCATCAGCCTTTTGGGGGCGTATATAAAGCCGGTTTGTGAGATGCTGGCAAAAACGCCGAGGATGATGAAGACGGCAAAAGGAATTGCCATAATTTTTAATATGCCGATAAAAACCCGGAACAGCAAAAGCCGGATATGTTGCAGGTCTACGGGGATGTTTTGCGGGTCTTCAATGAACTGAATATTTTGCAAAACGAACCATTTTCCCATCAGCGGAAAGACCAGCCAGATGATGAACAGCATACCCAAAATCATAATAAAACTTTTGGCTTCCTGCGATATGGCAGTGTCGCCTTCTTCTTTGGCTTTGCTTATTTTTCGTTCGGACGGTTCTTCCGTCTTGGAGGATTCGTCATCGTCTTCGGCCATGGTATCCTACCTTACAAATTTCATCAATCCGTTTTCATAATATCTGGTAAACCAGACGATTATGATCGGAACCGTCATAAAAAGCAGCCCCAAGCCCAGATATATCTGCAGCGGCAGGGACAGAAAAAAAATGTTGAGCTGCGGCATCAGGCGGGAAAGCAGGCCCATGCCGCTGTAGAAGATGATTGTGAAGGCGATAAACGGCGAGGCAATCTTAAAGCCCATGATAAAGCTGTTGTTTAGGCTTTTGCTTAAGAACTCGGCAAAGTTATCAATCGGCAAATCTGAACCGACCGGAAAAAGCACATAACTGTCTACTATGGCTGATATCATCAGATGATGAAGGTCGGTGATGAAAATTACCGTCAGGGCGATAATGCTTAAAAAGCTTTCCAAGACGATAGACTGGGTCTGAAATGTCGGATCAAACATCTGAGCATTGGAGAAGCCGATGGCCTGGCCGGCAAAGTTTCCGACCAAAGAGAGGGCGGCATATAAGAACTGCATGCACAGTCCCATAAACAGGCCGTAAGTTATCTCAAAAATGCAGGTTGTCAGAAAACTTCCGAAGTCAGTCGGCGGGACGGGCAGGCGGGTTGAAAGCAGCGGTATCAGCACCAGGGTTAATGCCAGAGCAACGGACAACCGTATCCGGGTGCTGACATAGCTTGTCATAAAACCCGGCATTACCAGAATTGCCGAGCCGACCCGGAGAAAAATGGTCATAAATGCATATATTTCCAATGTAAATAACTGCGTCATTTATTTTATCCGCCGTTAATTATCCGGTTGAACAGTCCTTCGGTCAAAGTTTTCATTTGGTTAAACATAAACGGAAAGAGCAAAATCAATGCAACGAAAACCCCGATGATTTTGGGGACGAAAGCCAGCGTCATTTCCTGAATCTGAGTCAGGGCCTGGAAAATACCGATAATCAGACCGACAAACAGAGCAACGAGCAGAACCGGGGTTACCACTTTTAATAAGGTAAAGACCGCTTCCCGGGAGATGTCCAAGACTTCGATTTCGTTCATTTATTTTCTTACTCCAGAGGCAGTTGATATTCAAAATATTTATGGTTTTCCAAACCGGTGAAAAATGCGCCGTCATATTCAACATCTACGATACTTTTGAAATGCCGGCTGAGAATCTCACGCCATTCATCCGCCCAATATTCGGTGATTACGGCACCGTCATTGCTGAAAGACAGGCGGCGGAGCCAGGAGGGTTTGCCGATTTCCCAGGCCTTTTTCCAGTAGTATTTTTCGGGAGAGGCCTCGGTCAGATTCATTTCGGCAAAAATCAGGCGTCTTGTTCCGTTCTTTTTGAACTTCAGGCTGTTGACTTCTTCTTTTGTATAAGGAATGCGGTTGTTGAACAGCGGACGGATTATAACAACGTCAAAATTTGTGTCGCGCAGCTGTTTGAGCAGGTCGTATTTGTCTTTGAAGTCGTCTTCGTTATTCAGGTATAAAATGTTTTGAGCCTCCGATAATTTGAAAATATTACGGGCGTTTTCATTGATTATCGGCTGTTCGTCAATATGACGGAAGATGCTTTCGGCAGAAGAGCCGGTCTGCAGCAGAATGTTTTGCGCAACGGATTTTTTGATATAATCCAGGCAGGTTTCGGAAGAATTACAAAGGTCAAACGTGATGATTTTCAGGCGGGATGCCAGCAGTCCGGGGTTGATGTTGCGGTTCAACGAATATATTTTGTTTAAGACAATGCCGGTTATATTGCCGAGGTATTCCGGTGTCGGCGTGCCGATAACATCATTGGTGCCGTATCTTTTTCTTTTAAATTTGAACAAAAAGCTGGGGTCCTCGGCTTTGGTCGGGTGGGCGCGGGCATCATTATAACCGGTGAGGTGGTATTCCCACAGGCTTTTGTTTAACAGTTCCTGGCCTTCGTGAATGATAATCTGAAAATTTTCATCACGATGATAGGCATAGTTAGACAACATCTCAATGTTATGCCGGAGCGTTTCGCGAAAGTTGGTAACTTCTCTGGGAGGAACGTCAATGTTCAGGATTTTTTCTTCCGGAGTATAAGGGTTTATTTCCGTAAAACCGTATAATCCGGCATTGGCGCTGAACGGGCAGAACAGCGCGGCAAAGAAAAATATCCGGATGCTGCTTTTAAGTATTGACATCTGCCTTTGTTTTTCCAGTCCTTTTTTGAATTTCGGCAATGTCCATTGCAATAGCTTCCAAGTCTTTGAGCATTGCTTTCGGATCTTCGCTGAAGTCTTTGTTTTCCAATCTTTCTATGTATACCCGGAGCGTGGCACCGCTGGAGCCGGTTCCAGACAAACGAAACGTGATTTTTTCGCCTTTGGTAAAGTCTATAACCAGGCCGTTTTTGGTGCTGCTGCCGTCAACCGGATCGTTGTATACAAACGGAGCTGCCCGGGAGATTTCGTAGGAGCCGAATTTTTGGCCGGGCAGAGACGGAAGTTTGTTTTCCAAGTCCGCCATCAGTTTGTCGGCAACCCCGGTATCCAAGCCTTCAAAATCGAATCTCATATAATAACTGCGGCCGTATTTCTGCCAATGTTCCATGGTGATTTGCTCGACGGATTTTCCGGTGGCGGCAATGATGCTGAGCCAGAACAAAATTGCCCAGATGCCGTCTTTTTCGCGAATGTGGCTGGAGCCGGTGCCGAAACTTTCTTCACCGCAAAAAGTTATGCGTTTGGAATCCATCAGGTTTACAAAATATTTCCAGCCGGTCGGAACGGCATAGCAGGGGAGATTATGTGCCTCAGCTACCCGGCAGACGGCCGTGGATGTGGCGGCCGATTTGGCAACGCCGTAAATGCCGTTTTTATAAGCCGGAATCAGTTTGTAATTGTCCGTTATGATTGCCAGGCTGTCGCTCGGCGTTACAAAAAACTTTTTGCCGAGAATCATATTGCGGTCGCCATCACCGTCGTTTGCACCGCCGAAATCAGGCGCATTATCGGCATACATATGTTCGACCAGATCTTTGGCGTAAACCAGATTGGGATCCGGATGCAGCCCGCCGAAATCCGGCAGCGGACGGTAATTGACGACGCTGCCTTTCGGGGCGCCGAGGAGCTCTTCAAAAATCCGGAGAGCATATGGGCCGGTAACGGCGTTCATGGCATCGTAACGCATGGTAAAGCCGTTGGCAAACAGTTGCTTTAACGCGCTAAAATCAAAGATGTTTTCCATCATTTCAACATAATCTTTGACCGGATCAATAACTTCAATAACCATTTCGCCGAGTTTAAATGTACCAAGGCGGGAAAGGTCAATATCCGGAACATCCATGATTTTGTATTCTTTAATATTTTTGGTGTTTTCATAGATTTTGTCACTGATGGCACTCGGGCATTGTCCGCCGCTGGCCGTGGCGTATTTCAGGCCAAAGTCGCCATCCGGGCCGCCGGGATTGTGCGAGGCGGACAGAACAAATCCGCCGTCGGTTTTGTTTTTTAAGATAAGATTGGAAGAAGCAGGGGTTGATAAAAAGCCGTTTTGTCCGACGATTAATTTTCCGATGCCGTTGGCAGCGGCCATTTTTATCAGTTTCTGAATTGCAATGTCATTATAGAAACGCCCGTCTCCGCCCAAAATGAAAGTTTTGCCTTTCAAATCGCCGATAGTATTGAAAATTGCCTGAATGAAATTTTCAATATAATTCGGCTGCAGAACGACTTTGGATTTTTTTCTCAGTCCGGCCGTTCCCATTTTTTGGTCGTTATATGGTGTGGTTGAAACTATTTTTAACATATGTGCTCCTTCCGGAATTTTAATTTTATAAAAATAAGATACAACTTTGCGACGGAAAAACAAGAGCTGTTTAAGTTATGCAGAAGGATAATGCCGGAAATTTATTCCGGGCAGATAAATTCGGCAAGCGTGCGAATCTCGTGCTTGGCGGCAAGATGAGACATACTCATTTTCAGCCGGAGCTGCGGATGGGACATATCTAATACGGTCAGCCCTTCCAAGAAAAGTTCTTTGTATATCGTCCGGTCTTTCATTCCCTCCAAAAAGCGAAAGCCGTACATGCGGGCAATTTTTCTGAGATAGGTGAAAACCAGATTTTTGTTGCGGGAATTGATATTGGACGATTTATTGCCGACGACAATCCAATTCAGATAAGGTTTGCCCTGGGAGGCAAGGTATTTTTTTGTTTCCCAGACATATTCGGCATAGGGGCCGGGGTTGGTTATCTTTTCTTTGGCGTAATCTATATTGGCGATGACGCTGACGTCAATCATACTGTCGGAAATCGGCGTGATTAATGTGTCGGCGTGTTTGTGCGCCTCTTCAAAAAGATAATTCTTGGTCCCGGGGGTGTCTATGATAATGGCATCGACCTGATTGGACAATTCATAAATTTGAAAAGCCACTTTTTCCCGCGCGGCCGGAATAAGATAGTGATTGGGTTCCAGAGAAAAGCGAAAATGCTCGGGAATCGGTAAGTCAATGTTATGTGACATACAAAAGTTTATACGGTTTTCAACGTATTTTGACAAGGTTCCCTGCCGGCCGTCCAGGTCAATGGTTGCAACTTTAAAGCCTTCCTGCAATAATTTTACGGCCAGATGCATGGAGAGAGTCGATTTTCCGGTTCCGCCTTTTTCGTTGCTGACAACGATTATATGGGCTTTTTTCTGATCGTTTCCAGTCATTAGAATTTATTCGCCAAAATAAGTTGTTCTTTACCTGATGCAATGACTATACAAGACTTATTTGATTTTTTCAAATGGTTACACGCGTTATTCGCTTCTTTTTTTTCAAAGCCGGTCAACTTGCTGCGGTAGACTATTGCCGAAGCGGCCTGATGCGGTTCAATGCGGATTGTTTTGCCGTCCAGATTGTTTTCCTTTTTTACAATCATTGCATAATTGCGTGCCTTGGCATAGTTAGAGAAAGCGCCGACTTGAATTGCCCAGGTTTTATCGGCAGCATCAGCCGTAACAGTTTTTTCTTTTTCCGGTGCTTTTTGAGTTTTTTCGGTGGCGACGGAGGCTACTTTTACGGCAGAATCAGCTTCAATGCGGTTTTTGTCGGTGTCAAGCAAAGCCAGTTTTTTTAATCCCTGGTTCATCATAGACGAGACTTTTTTATCACGTTGTTTAGCCGTATTATGTCCCATTGTAACGGCAATAACGCGTTTGCCGTCGCGCTCGGCAGAAGTGATGATGTTAAAGCCGGCGGCGTTGGTGAAACCGGTTTTCATCCCGTCGGCACCCTCAAAAGATTTTAAAATATAATTATGGGTATAATAAGTTTTGCCTTTGTAAGTGAATTTCTTGGCGGAAAAAAGTTTGTAATATTGCGGAAAATGATGATAAACGGCCGCGCCGAGGATGGCCATGTCGCGGGCGGTGGTTTTTTGAGCCTTATTCGGCAGTCCGGACGCGTTTTTAAAGGTTGTGTTTTTCATGCCGAGTTCTCGAGCAACCTGTGTCATCGTGTTGGCAAAATTGGCTTCGGAATATCCTAACCCTTCTGCCAGAACGGTTGCGCAATCGTTGGCAGACTTGATTATCAATGCCATAACGGCATCGCGTACGGAGATTTTTTCTCCCGGGCGCAATCCGAGTTTTGACGGTGAGCGGTTGGCGGCATTGCGGGAAACGGGAAGCCGGTCATCCATCTTAATCAGGCCTTTTTCCAGGGCATCAAAAGTGATGTACAATGTCATCAGTTTTGTGAGAGAAGCCGGATAGCGGAGTTGATCCGCAGCACTGGAAGATAAGACTTTGCCCGTTTCGGCGTCAATCAAAATGGACGATGTTGAAGCCGCAGCAGGACGGCAGACAGACAAGCCGAGACTGGCGCTTAAAAACATAATACTTATGTATGAAGGTAATTTCTTTAAAAATTTACTGTTCATTTTTCCGCTCTGTGAGAATTCTTGTTTATTTTTTATGATTACGCATAAAAAGAAAATAAATTGTTAATTTTTTCGATTAATTTGATTTTTTTTAGCTTGACTTTAGTTGTGTTTGTTTGTAAAACCAATTTGTTCTGATGGCGAATGTAGCTCAGTTGGTAGAGCCCCGGTTTGTGGTACCGGTTGTCGTGGGTTCGAGCCCCATCGTTCGCCCCAGATTAAATTGTATCCTGCCTTTATGGCAGGTTTTTTTATGGGCGAACGCCGATTTGCGTTCAGCGCAAACCGGTATGGGGCTATGTCGAGCCCAATTCCGACTAAATTTGTTGGATTGCTTTTTTTCTTTTATAAGAATTGTTCTGCATTCTCAGACGATAAAAATAAAAAGGGATAGTTTTTATCTATCCCTTTGTTGTCATATTATTTGCTCAATTCTTCTTCGGTGAATTCGGAATCATCGGCGTTTTCATCGTATTCAATACCGAGTTTGGCAAGCATATCATCATTGATGTCTTCCCGCTGGGCAACAATCCAATCCGGGACGTTAGGTGCGGCCGGGAGAGCTGCCATAGCTTTCATTTTTTTATCAAGATACCAACGGGGAGAATCTGCCATAATCGGGCGGTCGATGTAACTCTGCATCAAGACAACCTGTTTTAACATTGGCAGGCTCAACAGATCCGTTGTGCTGATAACCGGAACGCCCTGCAGCTGGTAGCTGACGTTTTTGGCAAAGGGGTTGGCGCTCTTGCTCATGCCTTCACTTTTGGAGAAAGACGTGGTTTGAACGGTTTTGTTACCTATCATTTTGGAGAAACGCGATGCCGTCTGCTCGTTGTTTTGCGACAGAATAACTTTGCAGGCGGTTGTAGAAATAACGGTTTCCAAATCGTCTTTGCCGTATTTACCGGAAATCTGTCCCAAATCCTGTCCGATGAGCAGATAAGCCACTTTTTGTCCGCGGCCGACGGCTGGTCCTTCAATAACGGCGCTCAGTTTCGGCATGGTCGGGAACTCGTCCAAAACGAACAATGCCGGGAACGGCCCCATTTTGCCGTCTGATTTGTGAACGGATTTCGGCGGGTTTGCAATCAGGTATCTGGACATAGAATCAATAAAAATACCGGAAATCGTACTCAATGCGGCAGCATCGACCACGTTAACGGAAAGGTAAACCGAGATGGGTTTGAATTCACCGGTAATCGGGTCTTTTATGCCGCGCAAATCTTTGAACTGGATGTCGCTGAAACTTGTGCGGGCGACAACGGCGGAGTTCTTGAAGATGTTTAAGCCGGCAAATGCCGTCGACATAACGGAACCGCGTTCCTTATCCGGCATGGAGCTTAACTGGCTCAGCTCGGTGATGCATCGGGGCGAATAACCGAATTTTTCAGCTTCTTCCACGGCGGCGTCCAACATATCGCGCATCGGGTCGGCAAAGGCTGCCGATTGGTCGCCTTCATCCATACGGCGTTTGATGTCTTTGGATTGTTTGATCTGCGCTTCGGTAATCCATTCCAGAATCATGGCAATGCAAGCCTCATGCCCGATCCATTTATCCGGCAGTAATGCCCAAGTGCCGATTGGCAGATAGTTGTCAATGGTCAGGGTATTGCTGCGCAGGTTGGAAATGGCAATTTTGGCGGCCGTATCTTTCATTGCGCTGTAGTAGCCTTCCAAAACTTTCCGGTCTTCCACGTCAAGTTTGCCTTCATAAACCCGTCCGATAAAGTAGTCGTTGGCGCGGGCTTTTTCGCATTTTGACACGATAAAATGGATAAAACCGGTCAAAGCGGCACGTCCGGTTTGCGACCAGTGCGGGTCTGCGCCGCCTTTCGGGTCTTCAACCAGGATTTTGCACATCGAATCGACATACATATCACGATCCGGCCCTACTTGCGGAACGGCGTTGGCAGACAAAGCGTTCCAACTCGGATAATAAATTCCTTCTGCCGGGTTGTCTTCCGCACCCCAGTTGATGACAAAGACAGGGCCTTCTTTTGCCCGGGCGCCGGTTGTTGAATAGCACAATTCCGGTTTCGGGTCGTTAACGATAATGCTCATGCCGGGAGAGTTGAAAATCGTCGGCATAACCACACCGACTGTTTTACCGGTTCCCGGAGGAGCGCAGCATAGTACGGAAAGGGTTTCGTTCATGCGCAGCAGATGCCCCTTAAAACGTCCGATAACAATGCAGAAACCGCTCAGAAGCTTCATCTTTTTGATGTCGGCAAGCGTTGCAATGCGGGCTGAACCGTGAATATTGGACTGGAATCTGTAAGGGTTGAGGAAAATGCCGCCCATCAGACCGACGGGGAATACGATAAACGGCAGGGCAGGGAGCCACAAACTGAAAGAAAAAGGCCCGTGATAACGGGAAACCTGGCCAAACCAGTTCCAATAGCGCGAAATCAGATAATCAGGATTTTCAAAAACGACTTTTATAAAGCGGGTTGCAACACTCAGGGAATCTTTGGAAATTCCGCTGCCGATGAGATAGCCGAGCGGCATACATATAACGGCTAAAAAAGCCGTGAGGGCGCAGGTGATGATGATTGTCAGTACGACCCATTTGACGGCATTATTATATTCATCCCATTCGCTGCCGGATCTGTCTATTGCCATTTGTGCTTCCTATGCAATGCTTCTAATAAATTTCTTCAGTTTTTCAAAGTCGTCTTTGTTAATCGGCGTTTCGGCCTCTTCAAGACTCTTCGAGAACAATTTTAATTCTTTTGGAGAGCCTCTGTCAATCCTTGTAACAGAGATATTCATATTGTCCCAGATTTCAAACATATCTTCGGCATTGATAATGTTGCCGATTTGGATAATAACGAAAGCATTGACCGTATATTCCAGTTCGGCTTCCTGCAGCTTGGTTTTTAAGGCCTGGCGGGCAACGTCAATTTTGCGGACAGGCGATATGCGGTGCGAGCTTTCCGAGAACCATAACGGCTCTTCGTCGTTAAAACGCTCTTCATCCGCCAGCCAGTCTCCGGGTTCTTTGTCTATCAGGCACAAGTTAATCTGCGTTCCGGAAACGGCAATAAAGTCAATGAGCGTGTTTTTGATGGTGGCGGCCGTGATGGCTTCATAGCCTTTTTGCTTGATGACTTCCAGTGTGGAGTTGGAAACCCGCGGCGCTTTTCCGGTATCAAAAGGCAAGGGCTTTTTGCCGGAAGCGTTTGCCGGCTGTTTGGCACTGTTGTCTTTGCGCGGCGGCCGCTGCTGGCTGTTGTCGCGTTGTTTGTTCTGCTCTTTCTTTTTGGGGCTGCGCGGAGCCGGTTCTTCTGTTTTGACGGCCGGTTTTTCTTCCGGTTTGTCATCAAAAGCATCAATGTTAAATTCAAAATCGTCTTCGTCGTCAAATTGGAAAAGCGAATGGTCGAAGACGGCAGGTGTCGGAGCTGTGCTTTCTTTTTCCAGCAAGCTCGGACTTTGCGGCAAAGGTTTCGGCGCAGAAGGAACAGTCGGTTTGGCTGCAGGCTTGGCAATGTCCGCTTTGGGCGTTTTGTCTTCGGTGTAATAAGAATTGTCCAAAACAACGCCGATGCTGCGCGGTCTGATTTCTTTGTAAGATTTTTTCTTTTTTACGCCTTTAAGGGAAGAATGTGTAATAATTTTCACCGGTTTTAAGAAGGTTTTTTTGAACAAATTCCAAGGAATCAGGAGCAGTCTGCCGATGATGTTTTCCCAACTGATCAGACTCAGCGCAGCCCAGCCGGTCAGCCATAAAGGGATAAAAGTCAGGATTATTAAAATAAAGGCCCATTCTTTGGGTTCGTCGATTATCCAGCCGGAAAGCCATAAATTCCAGGCAATGTTCCAATGTTCGGGATTAAAAATGTCAAAATACCAGTTTTGGAGCATAATAATGCGAATCCCTTCCAGAAAAAATATGCTCCAGAAGAGGCCGACTATTATAACTCTGCTTAAAACGAGTATCGGTTTCAATATGTTCTCCCGTTAATTTTTTTGAGCTTTGCTCAGTTTGTTTTTTATGGCTTCGCGGATTTTGTCTGCATCTTGTTCCGGCTTTGGTTTGACGGCTTCGGTGGCTATTTTTATGCTTTCTTCCACGTTGGTACCTTTTCCCATGTTTTTCAAGATAATACGTTTACCTGACTGTGCTCCGTATTTTCTGACAATATGGCGGTTATAAGCCTCAAAGGGCCAGGTAATGATTTTGACCGGACTGACACGACAGAGCAGTCTCCATCCTAAAATCCAGATTATCGGCGTCACCAGCAGCGTCAGCAGAAATGCATAATCTTTTCCTTCCCGGATGACTCCGCCGTAATCCCAAAACAGGGCAATTTTCTGCCAGCTTTCTGCCGAAAACAAGTCAAACCCCCAAAGGAACAAGAACAAAATATTGGCATAGTAGAAGTATAAATAGCTCCATACTATGCCGATTATGCTTATTTTGAGAGTTTTTGCCATCATTTGGTCTGTTCTCTCCGGTTTTTCATTTGTTGGAAAGCTTGCTGATCAAGGTTGACTTGCTGGGCGTTGATTTGTCCGGTGCGGGCTTTTTCGGTCAACAGCGGATTTTTCGTATTGGCGCAGGTCTGACGGAATTGCTCGCGGCGTTTGTTTAATTCGGCTTTGCGGGCATCAATCATTGCTTCGCGTTTTTCCAGATAGTCTTTGACGGCGGAAAGGTTTTCCTGGCGCGATACCATTTCTTCTGCCGTTTCAATCAGGCCGGTCTGGACTTCATAGGGCTTGTCTTTCGCTTCTTCCGCTGCTTTTTCTATTTTCTGCAGATGCGGGTTTTCTGACGGTTGTTTGCCCTTTTCCTGATAATTGCCTTTTTGGATTTCTTCTTTGATATGTTCGTTGGCTTTCAGCGACATTTCAAAGTAGTTTTTGGCCGTTTCGGTGATGTCTTGTCCGTTGGCGACGGCATTATTCAACAGGCCGGAAAATTCTTTGCGGGCTTCCAGCTTTAACATATCATAGACCTTTTGTTCGTCCAGGCCGTCATAAGCATTGCTGTCTTTGGCTTTGGCCGTCAGCATCCGGGTTGTTGCCATATTGGTCGAATACATATCGGCCATATCTACGGTATATAAGACGGCGGCAGAAAGGTTTTTCATTTTTTCCGGCGCCAGAATCTCGTTTAATTTTTCCGGGTCGGTCTTTTTTATAATCTCCTGCGTTTCCGGCGACATAAAATTCAGGTTATGATATTCGCCGCGGCGGATGATGCCGGCAATGCCCTCGATGAGTTTTTTGTTGTCGTCGTTTAATGCAGTCTGGTCTTGCTGTGGCAGTTTTTGACTATGCATTGCCAAAACTCTGTCGGAAAAATTCTGGGTTTTATCCAGCTGCTTGTTTTTTTTGTCCCGTAATTCTTTTATGGCATCCCAAAGCCGGTCTTTGCCGTATCCGGCGGTTTTAAATGTGGTATCAAGAGCCCAGGCTGTGCCGAAAGTTACGGTATTGACAGCCTTGTTCAAGCTCCAGTCCAGCCCTTCCACAATGATTTCTTTGAATAAAAAGTCGATAATATCGGTATATTCAATCAGCTTGTCGCGTTTCCAGTCGGCTTTGGCACGGTCTCCTTTGCCAATGTCCACTCTGCCGGTTTTGCCGTCGTTCGTGTTATCATTGTCGTCTTTTTTGCTTTGTTCTTCCAGCTGGCGCTTTTCGTCCGGCGTGAGCAGGTTGAGTTCGGACAGTTTTACCTTTTTTCCGTTCTGTTCATTGACTTTGAGTTTGTTTTTTTCCGCGCCGGTTACAGTAATCGAATCGTTATCGCTTTCGTTGATTGTAATTTTCTTTTTCATTGCGTTTATTCTTTCCCGTTTTGCGTTTGTTTCTTCATCAAGACTCATTTTCTTTTTCCCAACCAAAACTTATTTTATTTTATGCTAACACAAGTTTTGTATTTTGTCTACATTTTTTCTAAAAATTCTAAAAAAAGCTTAAGCCTTTAGTTTTTTTAGAAAATTACCGATAATTCGGTTGAATTTTATGCCGTCTTCCGGCTTGCTTTTTATCAGTCCGAACAGTCTGGGCGGAATTTTGGCAACCTCAATCGGAGAATAGGTGGCCGGGTTGGTAATCAGAATTTCCCGTGCGCCGTCAGGGTCTTTGCGAGCCGTTTTGAAGTAGTTGATTACCAGTCGTTCAGAATTAATCGGGAATTTTTGTTCTTCAATCAGCGCAATATATTTTTTTATTTTGGCCTGACGGGCTTCGTGTTCTTCAATAATCTTCTTTTCCAGCCATCTTTTTTTGGCTTTTATCCGGCGGCTTTCGTAGGCGATTTCGCAGCTTTCGATTTCAATCAGAACTTCCACGTAGGAGATCAGGGCGAGCTGCAGGGTTTCGTCTTCTTCTTTTTCGGCAAAATTTAAGATATCGTCATCACCGGCATCGGGCTTCAGATCTTTTAAATCGGCGCCGTGGGCTTTTAGGATAATGTCCCAGCCGTCCAGCGTGGCATCGGTGAAAACGGCGCTGACTTTTGGTTTGTAACGGGGGGACAAAAGTTCTTCCGTGACGGCAAATTTCGGGGCTTTCAGCTTGAACTGGTCAGCCATGGTTTCTATGGCGTTCCGGAAGTTCTGAAAAGCAGAGAAAAGCGCCTCTTCTTCTTCCTGCAGGATGATTTTGCTTTTTTCCGGCTGCGGTGCGGGAGCCGGTTTGGCAATGGCCGGAGCTTGTGAGGCTGTTTGCGGCTGAGGAGCCGTCTGTGCCGGAGACTGGGCTGCAGACGGTTTGGCAGGTTTTGCCGCTTCCTTACGTTCTGGCGGTTGGTGGACAACATGGCGCGTTTTAACGTTTTGAGCTATTTCTTCTTTCTTTTCTTCAATTTCGGTATCGATGTCTTTGAGTTCCGAAGCGATAAAGTCATTCAGCAGACGGTTGAATTCTTCGTCATCATTTTCTGTTCCGCTGCCGGGAAGTTCTATTTCTTCTTCCTCAAAAATCGAAGCAATTTCTGTTGAAGAATTGTCTTTTTTATCTTTGGCCATGTTTAATCACCTAATTCAAAATAATGGTTGAAATTATTTGTCCGGAGGCGGCGTCCATTATTATTACGCGGTCAGAAACGCCTCCGTCTTTTATCAGCAGGAATAACGAGCCGTCCTGCGGCAGAATCTTGGCAATCCGGCTGCCGGCAGGCTGGTTCAGATTGACCTGTTGAGGAATTGTTTGTCCGGAGGAACCGGTTTTTTTGATGATGCTGCCGAGCAGAAGCAGGGTGCCGAAGACCAGGAGAAACGTCAGAAAAAAAACAATGGTTTTGACCAATTTTAATTTGTCCATGGTTATCCTCTTGCAAAAAACTCTTATTAAATGTATTTTATAGCAAAATTTTAATTTATCAAACAAGAATATGAACGAGTCAGAAATATTTTTTACCAAGCCTGTCGAAGCGGCGGAAAAAGGCCAGAGGATGGACAAGTTTCTGGCGGCCAATATTGCCGGCGTGTCGCGTTCGCAGGTTCAACGGCTGATTTTGCAGGGCTGTTTGAGCTGCGATGACGAAGTGATTGCCGATAATTCTTTCAAAGTCCGTATCGGCGATGTCTATCAGCTTGAAATTCCGGCACCGGACGAAGCAGAACCCCGTCCGGAAGATATTCCGCTGGATGTGGTTTATGAAGATGATGATCTGATTGTGGTGAACAAACCGGCCGGTATGACGGTTCATCCGGCGCCGGGTTCTCCTTCCGGAACGCTGGTTAATGCGCTTTTGTTTCATTGCCGCGGCGGATTGTCCGGTATCGGCGGCGTAAAGCGTCCGGGGATTGTGCACCGAATCGATAAAGATACCAGCGGGCTGATTGTGGCAGCCAAAAATGATTTGGCACACCGGGGATTGTGTGAGCAGTTTTTTTTCCACTCAATCGAGCGGACTTATTTTGCCGTTGTATACGGTCTGCCGAATCCGGCGCAGGGCAGGATTGAAGCCAATATCGGACGCAGCCCGTATGACCGCAAAAAAATGGCCGTTGTGCAGCACGGCGGCAAAACGGCGGCAACAAATTATAAGACCGTACGGAATTTTGACGGGGCTGCCGCTTTGGTGCAATGCAATTTGGAAACCGGCAGAACGCACCAAATTCGCGTGCATATGGCGAGTATCGGCTGCAATCTTGTCGGCGACAAGCTGTATGAGAAGGCCAAAAAAACGTCATTGAAGTTTTCTTCGCCTGATAAAAAGGCTTATGTCAATGCTTTTCCGCGGCAGGCGCTGCATGCGACAACGCTGGGTTTTGTTCATCCGCGCAGCGGCGAAAAACTTAGCTTTTCCTCAGAATTTCCGGCTGATATGGCTGAGCTTATCGAGGTTTTGAATCGGTAAACCTCTTCTTTTGTTGTGCCTCCAATAGAACTAAAGTATAGGTTGTGGAAAACTTTTCTGCTGTTAAACTCGGTTACGGTCAATATGTTAAGGAGATCGACAATGGATCAATTGAATCTGAACGGAATCGACTTCTCTCCGGAACTAAATTTGGCTCGTTATTTGCAGAGTATCAGAAGATACCCCATTCTTTCTCAAGAAGATGAGTATAATTTGGCAATCGAGTATCAAAGGACTAAAAATATTCAAGTTGCCTACAAGCTTGTGACGTCGCATTTGCGGCTGGTTGTTAAAGTGGTTTCAAAATACCGCGGCTACGGGCTGCCGGTCGCAGAGATGATTTCTGAAGGAAATATCGGCCTTTTGTATGCGGTGGACAAGTTTGAACCAGAAAAAGGTTTTCGTTTTTCTACTTATGCGTTGTGGTGGATTAAGGCCTCGGTTCAGAAATATATTCTGAACTCATGGTCTTTGGTCAAAATCGGTACGACCGCCGCGCAGAAAAAACTGTTCTTTAATCTTCGTAAAATCAAAAACAGGCTTAACGTTATGGATGACCGCGAGCTTTCTTCCGAGGTGCTTGGCGGAATCGCCGCGTCTTTGGATGTGAGTGTTCAGGATGTTACCGATATGAATATGCGGATGAAAGCGCATGACGGTTCGTTGAATACGGTTATCGACTCGTCTTCCGAAAACGGAACGGAGTGGATGGACTTTATTGCCGACGGCAAGCCTAATCAGGAAGAAATTTATGCGCGGACGGAGACAATGCGTTATCGCCGCAAACTTTTTAATCAGGCGCTCGGCTGTCTGAACCCGCGCGAGAAAGATATTCTTTTTAAGCGCAGGATGTGCGATAAGGCGATTACGCTGGATGATTTGAGCAAGACTTATGCCATATCAAAAGAGCGGGTGCGCCAGATTGAGCTGAACTCAATCAAAAAAATCCGAAAGGAAATCCAAAGCAAAATAAACTGATTGGCGGTGGTAAATATTTCCCGCTTTCAGATGAACTGTTCCTGAAAGTTGAGCAGTTCTGACGAGAGCGGGAGATATTTTGCGGAATAAATGGCGCTTATTCACATGAGTAGATGGGGAGTTTGCTAACGTAATAGCCGATATCGACGATGCAATACTGGAAGACCGGGGTACCACCGGAGGCTCGACAGTTTGCCTGCATATTGAGACAGTCCGGATACCCCCATTCTATACATTGTTCGTAACAGCTTTTCATATATATTCTTTTACACTCACTATCATAAGAACTCGATGTTCCCCCGCTGTATCCGCAATCATTTATATGCCCGCAGCAATATCCACTTGTTGGTGCAGGAGATTTACACGTCCCATTTTCACAAGTCTGGTCGCTTGAGCATTTGGAAGAACCGCAGGAGGCGTAATAGGTTGTGCCGTTTC
Organism: uncultured Alphaproteobacteria bacterium; assembly: GCA_944391715.1. Taxonomy (GTDB): domain Bacteria; phylum Pseudomonadota; class Alphaproteobacteria; order RF32; family CAG-239; genus MGBC133411. Next base: position 1,071 of record CALXUP010000026.1, on the reverse strand, counting down.
TGACGCAGGAAGAAGAACCGACGTTCTGGCAATTAGCGGCACAGCTTTCGGCCGTGTAGGTATAATCGCAGGTCTGCGGTTCCATACAAAAGAACTTAGATGTGTCGAAGGGGCAGGCGATGGCGCCGTCTGGGCATTGTGCGGCGGTGTATTTATAGCCGAGGCTGGCGCAGTCCTGCGTCGGAATACAAGCGGCTCGGACATCGGCAGTTCCGGCCAACAAAGCCATTCCCGCCACGGTTATCAACATTCCTTTTCTCATAACTTTTCTCCTTTTTAATTGCCGTTTTCTATTCTGTTATCCCAAGCACTTTTTTATTTGTCATTCCCAAGCACCTTTTTATTTTTCAACCCCTAGTTCTCTTTTTTCTTTCTTCATTTCCAAATTCTCTTTTTCAGTTCGTCATTCCCGGGCTCTTTTTCTTATTTGTCATTCCCGGGCTCTTTTTCTTATTTGTCATCCCCGGGCTCTTTTTTTTATTTGTCATCCCCGGGCTTGACCCGGGGATCCAGGTCAATTATATGGCTTCTTTTTTATCTGGATTCTCGGGTCGGAGCCCGAGAATGACAAAAGAAGAAATCACCCGAGAATGCCGGACAGTGACGACTACTGGCATAGGAAGTAGCCGGTGGTGACATAGTTAGTATAGTTGGGAGCATCACTGGTGGCACAAGCTCCGAAGGTTAATGTACCTCCAGAGACAAGGCAGTTTGTCTGCATATTATTACAATCTGGAAATCCAGAGCTTTTACATTTATCATAGCAACTCATTCCATAAAGGTTCTGACAGCTAGCGTCATTGGAACTTGACGTTCCGCCATCATATCCACAATAGTCGGTATACCCGCAGCAATACCCGCTTGTCGGGACATTGCTGTAATCTTTACAATACCATTTGTCCCCGTTGAACGGGCAGGCGACAGCCGGCACGTTTGCACAGTCTGCCGCCGTCTGCGTATAACCCAGTTTCTCACAATCGGTGACCGGCGTGTTGCACCATTCTATATATCCCGGACGGCATTCGGTCAGACATTCCGAATATTTCTTCGTATTCCCCGTATAACAATAAT
>CALXUP010000025.1 GCA_944391715.1 uncultured Alphaproteobacteria bacterium | reverse complement strand
CGCGGCCGAAGCGAACTTAGATACCGTTGTGACGAGCAATGTTTACATTGCGTATTCTCGTTGCCCGCTCCATAAAATCCCCTTTTTCAAAATTTTCCTATACTATTTATACATTTTATACTATAATTATCTTAATTAAGGTGAAGATATCTGCAAGAGGAAAGCACCATGAAAAAAGGATTATGGAATTCTGAACAACAAAAAATTTTAAATCAACGGGAAGTTGATGATAAAATCTTTAAAAACATCCTAAACACGGCGGTTGAAAAAATTGAACAACACTCTTACTGTAAAAAGATACTTGAAGGCGCCGGATATTACAAAGATGAGCGTCCTGACGGATTTGACCCCGAACATTTTTATCTTGAAAAAATTTATATAGGACACGCCACCCCGAAAATCTCTCCACAAGGGCATTGTACCAAAGAAAGCTTTGTTTACCGAAACTGGGGAGAGGTTCCTGAAACGCCGGAAATTTCCCGCGATGCTGTTTATATCAGCGAACCGACTGCCCAAAGTATTGTCGTCGACACATTAAAGCTTCTTGCTCAAAACAATAACCCGACAGCCAAAAGCCTGATAAAAAACAACCAGATAGATACGGAAAAAATCCTTGATTGGCAAAATGCGCCTCAACAATATTTTTCTGTAAAAAAGCAATTGGAACAAGCTCTGCAAAACAACCCTGAATTTTATAATAAATTCATAGATACGACTTCCGGTATTTTAGTCAACCTTGTTACTCACGAATGTTCTCATGGCAACCAGATGAACAACGGCCTCAATAACGGAATCCAAACATCCAAATCTCTGACGCCGGAAGATCAACAAAAAGAAACAGACTACTATTTCAAAATTGATGAAAACGGAAAAACCGGCTTTCAAAAATGGTTTGAAAAACAAGACCTTAAATCAGGCTATAGCACAGACTGTATTGATGAGGCCGCCGTCATGGCTTCATCTTACGTTGCTTTTTTGGAAACTTCCCCTTCTTCCGAAGCCCGAACCTGGATAAACACCATATACAATCAACGCCTGATTAACGGGCATACCATGGAGCAAACCCTTGCTGATTTTGAAAAGCAAAATGGCGTTTACCAACCTCATGACGCCAAATTACAACAAAAGCTCGCATGCTGTATTTTTAACAGAATAAGCTCTGATTACGGACAAATCAACCTTCAAAAAATAAAAAAACATACCAATGAAGAAAACCAGCAAATAGATTACAATGCTGAAGGGATATTCAAAGCCATAGAATATTCTTATCAGGAAAACTTTTTTGGTTCCGTTGAAGACTATATCCAGGCAATCCCCGGAAAAATAGCCCCCGAAAAAATAGCAAAATTAAAAATTTGTGCATTGCGCAAAAGAAAAGACAAAATTAATACCTCCGCCTCAAATTCCGGTCAGCAAACGCCGCCTGTTTTAAAAACCGCCGACGCCCCCCAAAAAGCGCTCAATCTGTCCCAATACAAAAACCTGAAGCAAACGCACGAATATTAAATTCTGCTTCGTTTCAGATTTTTTTCAAACAAAAACTTGCGTCTTTTCACATCTCGCTCAACTTGCTTTGAACACATTTTTCCCGGTTAATTGTGCCATTTTTTAATGGATTTTTGAAAATTATCGTGCTATAAAACGCGCATATAGAGATTCTATAAACATTTTTACCAAAACCAAAGCCGGCAGATCAGGCATAAAACCGTCTAATCTGGGGGCTTTTTTTATTAACATTTAACTAAGGATAAAATATGTCAGAAGTTAAGATGAAAATGATGGACGGTAACGAAGCCGCTGCTTCCGTTGCCCACCGCATGAACGAAGTCTGCGTGATTTACCCGATTACTCCGTCGTCTCCGATGGGCGAATGGGCCGATGCGTGGTCTGCTGCCAAACAAAAAAACCTTTGGGGTGTTGTTCCTGAAGTCCAGGAAATGCAGTCTGAAGCCGGTGCTGCCGGTGCCTGCCACGGTTCTATTCAGGCCGGTGCATTAACCACCACCTTCACGGCTTCTCAGGGTTTGCTGTTGATGATTCCGAACATGTACAAAATCGCCGGCGAGCTCTCTCCGTTTGTTATGCATGTTGCAGCACGTTCTCTGGCTTACCATGCTTTGTCCATTTTCGGAGACCACAGTGACGTTATGGGCTGCCGCCAGACCGGTTTTGCCATGCTGTGCTCCAACTCCGTACAAGAAGCCCACGATATGGCCGCCATTGCCCAGACATCCACGCTGCGCAGCCGCGTTCCGTTCATGCATTTCTTTGACGGTTTCCGCACTTCTCACGAAATCAAAAAAATCAAATTGCTTTCCGATGACGATTTGAGAGCTATGCTGGAAGGCGTTGACTATACATTCAATGCCAAAAACGCACTACGTCCGGAAGCTCCGGTCATCCGCGGTACGGCTCAGAACCCTGACGTATTCTTCCAGGGGCGCGAAGCATCCAACCCGTATTACAAAAAGGTTGAAGGCATTGTTCAGGAAGAAATGGACAAGTTTGCCAAGATTTCCGGCCGTCAGTATCATGTTGTTGACTACGTCGGTGCTGCCGATGCCGAACAGGTTATCGTTATTATGGGTTCCGGTGCCGAGACGGTTGAAGAAACCATCAACTACCTGAACGCCAACGGTGCCAAACTGGGCGTTATGAAAGTTCATTTGTATCGTCCGTTCCCGGAAAAATCTTTCATTAAAGCCCTGCCGAAAACAGCTAAAGTTGTATCTGTTCTGGACAGAACCAAAGAATCCGGCTCTACCGGCGAGCCTTTGTACCTTGACGTTGTCGCCACCTTAACTCAGGCCTTTGCCAACGGCGAAATTGCCAATATGCCGAGAGTTTACGGCGGCCGCTACGGCTTGTCTTCCAAAGAATTCACGCCGGGCATGGTCAAAGCCGTTTATGACAACGGTTTTGCCGCCAAACCGATTAACGGTTTCTCTGTCGGCATTGAAGATGATGTAAACAAAACCTCTCTTCCTTTTGATGATTCGATTGATACCGAACCCAAAGACGTTGTTCGCGCCGTATTCTTCGGATTGGGGGCTGACGGTACCGTCGGAGCCAACAAAAACTCCATTAAGATTATCGCTGAAGACGCCGGCAAATATGGTCAGGGCTACTTCGTTTACGACTCTCGTAAATCCGGTTCTATGACCACTTCTCACCTGCGTTTCTCCGATAATCCGATTAAATCGGCTTATCTGATTAACAAAGCTGACTTTGTTGCCTGCCACCAGTTCCCGTTCATGAACAAGGTAGACATCTTGAAAATCGCCAAACCGGGCGCAACTTTCCTGTTGAACGCTCCGTACAAGGCTGAAGAAGTCTGGGATCATCTGCCGATTGAAGTTCAGGAAGAAATCATCAGCAAAAAACTGAAATTCTACACCATCAATGCTGTTGAAGTTGCCCGCGAAACCGGTATGGGCCAGCGCATTAACACCGTTATGCAGACCTGTTTCTTTGCAATTTCCAACATCTTGCCGAAAGACGAGGCAATTACGCAAATTAAAAACGCCATTAAGAAAACTTACAGCAAAAAAGGCGATGCCATTGTTCAAAAGAACTTTCAAGCCGTTGACGCTTCTCTGGCTCACTTGCACGAAGTTTCTTATCCGGCACAGGTTACTTCCAAATTCCACCGCAATCTGCCGGTTCCGGCTGATGCGCCCGAATTTGTTAAAAAGCTCACCGGCGAAATCATTGCCGACCGCGGTAACGAACTTCCGGTTTCTGCTTTTGAAAAAGTTGTTGACGGTACCTGGCCGACAGGCACAACCCAATACGAAAAACGTTGCATCGCAACTGAAATTCCGGTTTGGGATCCTGAAACCTGTATCCAATGCGGCAAATGCTCTTTGGTCTGCCCGCATGGCGTTATCCGTATGAAAGTTGCTTCGGAAGAAGAACTGAAGAATGCGCCGAAAGGCTTCAAATCTGCACCGTATAAAGGAAAAGAATTTGCCGGCAAACAGTTTATCTGGCAAATGTCTCCGGAAGACTGCACCGGCTGCGGCATCTGCGTCAGCGCCTGCCCGGCTAAAAACAAAGCCAATCCGGAGCGCAAAGCCATCAATATGGATCATATTGAAAACCATCTGGAAGAGCAGAAAGCCTGCTGGAAGTTCTTTGAAACTCTGCCTTATGTAAAACGGACGGAAGTTGCCAAGAACCTGCCGAAGACAACCCAAATGATTCAACCGCTGTTCGAATTCTCCGGTGCTTGTGCAGGCTGTGGCGAAACCCCGTATGTCAAACTGCTGACTCAGCTCTTTGGCGACAGAATGGTTGTAGCCAACGCTACCGGCTGTTCTTCAATCTACTCCGGCAACCTGCCAACCACGCCGTATGCCAAGGATGAAAAAGGCCATGGTCCGGCTTGGGCAAACTCCCTGTTTGAAGACAACGCCGAATTCGGTCTGGGTATGAGATTTTCTATCGACCAGCAAACCGGTTTTGCCAAACAGCTCCTGGAAGGACTGAAAGACAAGATTGGTGCCGAACTGGTTGAGAAAATTATGAACAACCCGCAAAAGACCGACGTAGAAATTGACGACCAACGTGCAAACGTTAAGGCTCTGCGAGACAAACTGGCCGGCATCAATACGCCGGAAGCCAAACATCTTGACAAACTGGCCGACTACCTGATTAAGAAATCCGTATGGATTTTGGGCGGCGACGGCTGGGCTTACGATATCGGCTTCGGCGGTTTGGATCACGCTATTGCCTCCGGTAAAAACATCAACATCCTGGTAATGGATACCGGTGTTTACTCCAATACCGGCGGTCAGCAGTCCAAAGCTACGCCGATGGGTGCTTCTGCCAAATTCGCAACAGCCGGTAAGGCTTTGCCGAAGAAAGATTTGGGTATGATTGCCATGTCTTACGGCAATGTCTATGTTGCCCAGGTTGCCTTTGGTGCCAACGACGCTCAGGTTATTAAAGCCATGAATGAAGCCGAGGCTTATGACGGCCCGTCCATCATCATTGCTTACTCTCACTGTATCGCCCAGGGCTTTAACCTGGCTGACGGTTTGAGCCACCAGAAGAACGCCGTTGAAACCGGATCTTGGCCGTTGTATCGTTACAATCCGGAAAACATTCACGAAGGCAAAGCGCCGCTCATGCTTGACTCTAAAGCGCCGAGCAAACCTTTGTCCGAGTATATGTCTAACGAAACCCGTTTCCAGATTGTCAACAAACAAAATCCTGAACGTTATGAAACTTTGTTGAATAAAGCTCAGGAACTGGCTAACGAAAAACGTTCTTTGTTAGAGCATATGGCCGAATTCAAAACTGCCGAATAAGCCGTTTTGAACCGAACAAAAAGGAACAGCCCTCTTTTGAGGGCTGTTTTTTTATGAATAAAAGATACAAAAAACCCGGGATATCTCCCGGGTTAACAAATCAAACTACCGTCCGGAATTACCGTTCCGCAGTTTGGGGCTGTCTCCCCAGTGAACGTCTTTTCCGCTTTTTGAACCGGCTTCGGCAACCAGTCCTTTTTCTGCCAAGCGTTTCCGCGCTGCTTTTTTATCAGCCGTCTTCTTCTGCTCTTCTTTCCAGCTTTCCTGATTTTCGGCAATCATCTTGTCTTTGGCGGCTTTACGTTCCTCTTGTCTGGATTTCAGTTTTGCCGCAACTTTCAACTGTTTCAGGTGAGCCTTAATTTTACGGTCAAGCGCGGTGCTGGCCGCCTCTTTGCATACAATGTCAACAAAATCGCCGCCGACTTTCTTTATTGCAGCTTTTAGATCTTCATTTTGCTTAAAGCGGAGACCTTCGCTACCCCAGACCACGGCATCAACAAATTCACAGCTCTCCTCCGCATTTTTAAAGGCTTTTTCCGGAAACTTCTTCAAAATTTTCTGAGCATACGCCTTACTTTCCGGATAATTCTCCTGTGCTTTTTCAAAAAAGCTCTTAGTCTCACGTTTATATTCATAAGACGGATCTTTTTTCAGCCCCCAGCGAACCAGTCTGGAAGCCTCAACCGGAATATCTTTGATACTTTTTCCGTCAGCCATAGCCTGCAGCAGTTCTTTAACATATGCATGACCTTCTGCCGCATTTTCCTTTCCGGCATATCTCATGGCAGAAAACTCAACCGTACTGTGCGCAAATCCGTGCAAATCCATATCCTGAGAACTCTTACTATGAAGAGAGGTTAATTCAAACAAATGCTTATAAACATCTTTGGGTTCCGGATATTTTTCCATAAACTTTTCAGTAAATTTTTGAGCGTCTTCCTCATTTTTAACAGCAGAAAGATCAATTTTTCCAAGGTTTTCCCGGTTCATATACCTGTCTAAATTCTCCTGATCCGTAATATTATATGCTATAAAATCACGCTTTCCGCCACTCTCATAAGAAAAACTCAAAGACCGTGAAGCACCTGAATCAAAAGAGATAGAAGCTTCCTTGACTTCCAGATTTAAAGGATGTTTATATGACATGACCATTCTCCATTTTTTTCAAATTCTACCGTTATAATAACACTATTACATTAAGAAGTAAACAAAAAAATTAGACAAATGCGCATAGACAAAATCAACAAGCAATCCACGCCGTCTCAAATTATATTTATCGCATTGATATTTAAATATCCGAATACTTCAAAAAGAATCCAAACCTCCAAACGCCTCCTTAACTGTCATTTCTTACCCCCAAATTGCCTTTTATCTTATTTTTCACAACTTCTCGTAATCAGAAAAAATTTTATATAATCCTTATTATCTACAGGATTCCCTAAAAAACATCATATATCCAAAATATCTGTTGATTAAATTGCTTTTTGCTTGGAATCTTTTGCCAAAAAGCGCAGTTTTATACCATAATTATAATATCATTTTGGAGATTAAAATGGAGAATTCAGAAAACAAGCCTGCCGGCAAGAGCAAAAATTTCGTTCGCTATTATAGCCCGGAAGGAGAAAATGATGCTTTCAAAAACTTGAACGGAGCATTCAAACGAGCTGTAGAAGAAGAAGCCTCTATCCAAACAGCCATAAAAATAAAAAGTACTTACTCAGAGGAAAATTATAATAATTGGGCGGAAAATCACGAAGCTGAACCGGAAATAGAAAAACGGGCTCGGTTAGAATTTATCAAAAAATGTGAAGAGCTGTCTCTTCTGCCGGAAAATGAACTTCAAAAAATGCTCGACAGAAGTTCCGAGCGCCTGGCATCTCAATTTTTTCATAAGAGAGGAAGCGCAGAAACTTTTGAAGCTGCAATAAAAGAAAGAGTCTACAAGATGCATTCATCTTACGAAAAATAATCTGAAAATCCGGAAAACATTCCGGATTTTTTTTTCTTTACTAAAAATAAGCTTGATATTCTGGACAAAATGCCATAGTATTTTATCGACAATAAATTATTAATTAAATCCCCTATTATCATGAACGTATATGTATCAAGAAACATGGCTTACAAATTCTTTGCCCCTTTCGGAAATCAAAAATCCGTCCGCTTAATGCAGGACAAAAACGGCAATTTGGCTTGGTTCCAAAGCGCTAAAGACTTTTACCGGATATCTTTCCGCATCGGAAAATTTGTAAAAAAAAGCAAACAAGAAACTAAAGGACTGTTCCGGGAAATAAAATATAACACGCCGTTGTTATACAAAGGAGAACTTTACTTCTATTTCTTTTACAAAAAAAGCAAACCGTCAAATGCCTGGATAAACCGACCGGAAGTCATCACCCGCGGACAAATGATAAAACAATTGTTTCCCCGGCAAAAAAATCTAAAGTTAAAATTGTTTGCCATCCGTCGCAAAGAAAAAAATCACAAACTGCTAAACTACCTTTGGGTACTTTACGATAAAGAACAAATGATTTTTTTCATAAATGCTTTCCAAAATGCCCCCAAATACCGCAATCCGGAAAAATACGCCTGGCAAGAAATCAAATTGGAAGAAAGCTTTTTCGATATGTACGGACGCAAATTTTTTCTTCATACGGAAAAAGAAGAACTCTGTATTCGGCAGCTGGAAGCATAACGGTGTAAAAAAAACGATGAGTTACCAAACTCATCGTTTTTTTTTACAACTTTTATTTCTGCATCTGTTCTCTGATTCTTTGTATCATCACATCAAACTGCTCAAGCTTTGCTTCAACACGGGCATCAGGCATTCCCAAATGATCGCCGGAAGCATCACCCTCAATTTCCAACCGGCGTTTATCAAGCATTTCCTTAATAACAGCCTCAGAATACCCCAAATCGCGCAGCATTGAAGGAGACATATAATAAACATATCCCTTCTCAACATATTTGCGAATAGTATCAAAAGTCGGAATTTCAAGCATTTTACTGTTTGACGGAGCCAAACGCTCACTATCCCAGCGACGATGAGAATCAAAAGCCGCCGCAATAATAAGGTCTACCCAGTAACCGTCAAAACGCTCATAAAGAAACATACGTTCTTCTTCAGGCGTTTGCGGTGTTTCATAATACAGAAATTCATAATCCGAAATTCTAAAAGATAACATTTGTGCCAAATTCAGCATCACACCATATTCGGAAACAACGGCAATCCGAGGCTGATCCTGCCAGTTAAGTCCAAAAGATCTCCGAACGATTGTCCGAATATCCTCCACAAGACCGTTAATTTCGCAGCCAGACGGTTCAAGATGGTTTTTCAGAATATAATCCCGGTCAAAACCAAGCTTAATCATCGCCTGTTCGGTAACATCGGCATCAGTCCCGCCCATTATCTGACCACGGATACTGTGTTTCCCGACTGTCATAAATTCGGGAAGCATTCCGTATTTCTTTCGATAAGACCGCAAAATCATGGCGGCATGATAAATCGGACGAGGATAACCGCCGATAACCAACAAAGCATCAAATCTTGGGAGATTGTCCAAATCAAACGTAGCGGCCGTTTCCATTCTTCCGGAAATCGAGTTATATCTCAAAACATCGTTTTGACGACAAATGCCGCTCTTGGCAATTTTTAAAATTTCTTCTTTCTCAAATACATTAAGTTCTTCTGCCATAATATATAACAAATTAATAATTAATAAAAAAATTCAATATCGTATGGAAATATAACATTAAAATAAATTATTGCAACACTTTTTTCTCCGGAAAATAGAAAAACCCGGCATTTCTACTGCCGGGTTTCTCTGTTTACTTCAAATTTTCCGGATTCAGGCCTTCCAGCTCCTTAACCACAAACCTCCCGTCCTTGCGGATTAACACATCGTCAAACCAGATTTCGCCGCCGCCGTACTCCGGTGTCTGAATCTGTACCAAATCCCAGTGAATGGCCGACTTGTTGCCATTGTCCATATCATCATAAGAATTACCGATAGCCATATGAAAAGAACCGGAAATCTTCTCGTCAAACAAAATGTCCAAAATCGGATGCGTAATATGCGGATTAACGCCGAGCGCAAATTCGCCCATATAACGCGAACCGGCATCCAAATCCAAAATCTTCTGAAAACGCACATCATTGGCCAAAGATTTTGCTTTAACGATTTTGCCGTTTTTAAACTCCAGCCGGATATTGGAGAAAAATTCGCCGTTATACGTCGTGTCGGTATTAAACTGCACCACGCCGTTGATAGAATCTTTGACCGGAGCGGAATAAACCTCGCCGTCCGGAATATTTCTGTCGCCAAAACAAGGCTGTGCGCCTATTCCTTTAATTGACAGCGTCAAATCCGTTCCCGGCGCTTTAATATGAACTTTATCGGTTTTCTTCATCAGTTTGACCAACGGTTCCATCGCCTTTTTCATCTTTTTATAATCAAGCAGGCAGGCATTAAAATAAAAATCTTCAAACGCTCGGGTAGACATCTTTGACGTTGCCGCCATCGTATTGTTCGGATACCGCATAACGCACCATTTGGTTTTCGGCACGCGCAGAGCATGATGAACCGGAATCATAAAATGCTTCTGATACAGCGCCATCTGCTTTTCATCCACATCAGCCAAAGCAAAAAGGTCGTCATTACCGCGCAGACCGATATAAGCCTGGGAGCGCTCCATCAATCCGGCATGAATTTTTCCGTATTCCTCAATCTGCCTGGCTGAAGCGTTGCCGATAAAATCCCGCACAAAGGCATTGTCGTTAAACATATAAAAAGGCACACCGCCGGCCTTGGTCGCGGCAATAATAAACTCGTCCAGCAAATCCCTCGTCGATTCGCCAAAAGCCTCGATATAAATCGTCTCGCCTTTTTTAAGCTCCACCGAATTTTTGATAATATTTTCCGCCAACCGGCGCAGTCTGTCGTCTTTTTTCATGTTCAGCCCCATATAAAATTTCGTCATAAAGCCGGAAGATGCAATGCTCCACATCGCCGTCCCCGCCTTTGTCTTCTATCTTATATATAGGCTCTTCTGCCAACAAATCATTAACATCGGCATTTTTTTTCGCCAAAGTCATAAAAATTTTAACTCTCTCCGGCTGTTTCTGCAATGCCAGCACCTTCAACACCCCGGCGCCGACCGCACAGGCAAAACGTCCCTCCGCATAATAAAACCGCGGCTTCCCCTGCTTGTCCTTTTCCCAGGACATCGACCACATATCCCGCCGCAAAAGAGTATGCTGCAACCCCAGATATTCCAGACGTTTAATTTCGCAAAAAACTTCATTGTCATCAAATTTATCGGCCGGCTCGTTAACAATATCTCTGGCATACCGCACGGCATTAGCCAACGCAGCATAAGGCTTATACATCTCTTTCAGATTTTCGGGATTATCCGCCGCCAAAACGATCTGTTCCAGCATCTCCGCCGGCTCCGGCTGATACTTGTCAAAAAGATAAGTACCGAGTTCCAACCCGAGAGCCAGCTGCAAAACCTCATCGGTCTTCATCCCCCGCCCCTTGGTATTTAACGCCATTGTCCTTTGAGCCAAATGCTTTTTGGCAAGTTTCTTTCCGACCTCGCGCCAACCGCCGTCTGCAACCTCCGGCAAAGAAACGCTCTTTCCTTTGGCCTCCGCTGAAAAAACAATCATTACCATATCCGCCCTCCTTGCTTAAAAAGAGTATAAATGCCAAACGATAATATTTTATGAATATTGACATTTTAAGCTTTTCAGTGCTAAATGAAGCCGTTAAACAAAAGAGATTAAAGCAATGAATAACATTTACGCCCCGACTGAAGAAAACATAACCCTCGCTGCCGAAACCATCAAAAAAGGCGGCCTGGTTGCCATCCCGACTGACACGGTTTACGGTCTGGGCGCCGATGTCTACAATCCCAAAGCCGTCAGCAATATTTTTGCCGTCAAAGAACGCCCGTTTTTTGACCCGTTGATTTCCCATATTGCCGAAATCGACTTTCTGCCGGAATACGCCCAAACCGACAGCCGGGCACTTGATCTGGCACGGCATTTCTGGCCCGGGCCGTTAACTTTGGTCTTAAAACGCAAAGATGAAAACCATGCCCTGGATTTGGTTTGCTCCGGTTTGCCCAACATTGCCGTCCGCATGCCGAACCATCCGGTAACGCTGGAGCTCATCCGCCGCGCCGGCACACCGATTGCCGCCCCGTCAGCCAACAAATTCAAAACCGTCTCACCGACCACGGCACAACATGTCCGCGACAGTCTGGGTGATGGCGTTGATATGATTCTCGACGGCGGAAACTGCAAAATCGGCGTAGAAACAACCATCATCGATTTAACCACCAAAGATATGGTTATGCTTCGCGCCGGCGGATTAAGCAAAGAAGATATTGAAAGCTACACCGGAGAAAAAGTGCTGATTTCAGAGGGCAATCCCGATAAACCGAGCGCCCCCGGCCAACTCCTGAAACATTATGCTCCGGCACACAGCCTGCGAATAAATGCAAAAAAACCGGAAGAAAACGAGTTTTTTATCGGATTCGGAAATATGAAAGCCGATCTGAACTTAAGCCCGTCCGGCGACTTGCACGAGGCCGCGGCCAACCTCTTTGCATATCTGCGCCTGGCCGATAGCCTGGCCGGCAACAAAAACATCGCCATGGCACCCATACCGGAAAACGGCCTCGGGCTGGCCATCAACGACCGCATTCGCCGCGCTGCCTATAAATAACGCTACCTCAACAATCTTTCCTGATTTTTGCTTTATAGTTAAATTTCTAGCCAAAATTTCCAGCATATTTTTTATCAATATTTTAAATTTATATTTTCTTATGTTATAGTGATTTTGATGTTGTTCTAGAACAACATCCTACGTCTCCTGTCTTCCCCGAATTTCGGTTCGGGGATTTTCAGGCAGTGTTCCCGACAGGATTAACCTGCACGGCAGGCGGCGCACGGTTTGTCAGTGCCCTGTGACCCGCAATGCTCCGGCGGAATTGAAAATGACAAAGTGCTTTGAAGTTTATGTCATTGCCGGACTTGATCCGGCAATCCAGATTGACAATAAAGCTAATTTATTAACCAGGATCCCCGGGTGTAAATTCCCACAAGTGGGCCCCTTGGCACTTCGCCAGCTCAGCGATTTTATCCGGCTGTCCCAGTGCCTGCGGCACGCGACGCCGAATGCAATTGCGTCCCGTAGGGTTCGAACTTCGTACAAATCTAAGCTGAAGCTAAAGATTTGCACTCGTTCTCACCAACTATCGACTTCAAGCCCGGGGATGACATAATAAACAGACAAAGTGCCGAAATAGCATAATAAAAAAACATCCCTCCCGGTTCGCTATCGAAATCCGGGAGAATGTTTTTAAACCACCAGAACCTACAACGACACTTCAGCCCGCATTTTAATTTTGGCACAAGACTTGCATATTAACTCGCAGGAATAAAATTTTACTTGGGGAAGTTAATATGAACACCGGTTCGCTGAAAAAATTATCTGTTCTTCTGATTACAGGCTGCCTGTTTTCGGCCTTTTGCGCCGTTGCACCGGCTCAGGGCGTCTCCCGGATTAAAGACATTGCCGATTTTGAAGGCGTCCGCGACAATCAGCTGGTCGGTTACGGATTGGTTGTCGGCTTAAACGGCACCGGCGACAATATCAAATCGGTTGATTTTACCAAAGAAAGCCTGATTTCCATGCTTGATCAGATTGGCATCAATGCCCGCGGTGGTCAAATCAAAGCCAAAAACGTGGCTGCCGTTATGGTAACGGCCAACCTGCCTGCTTTTGCCCGCCAGGGAAGCCGGATTGACGTTATGGTCAGCGCCATCGGCGACGCCAAAGATCTGCAGGGCGGCACACTCCTCGCAACGCCTCTGGTCGGTGCCAACGGAGAGGTTTATGCCCTGGCTCAGGGACAAGTTGCGGTAAACGCCGTCAGCGCCCGCGGTGCAACGGAAAGCGTTATTAAAGGCGTTCCGACTTCCGGACGAATTGCCAATGGCGCCATTGTTGAAAATGAAATTCCGTTTTCTTTAAACAGTCTGGATTCCATCCAAATTGCCCTGCGCAATCCGGACTTCACCACTTCCCGCCGGGTAGCCGACGCCATCAACGCCCACCTCGGCACCAACATTGCCAATGCCATCGACCCGGCAACCATAACTCTTGAAATTCCGGCAGAATATCAGGATAAAATCGTTGATTTGATGACCAAAGTCGAACAAATCAAAGTCGAGCCGGATCAGCTTGCCAAAGTCGTAATTGACGAAACATCCGGAATCATCGTCATCGGCAAAGACGTCAAAATAAACCGTCTGGCCATTGCTCAGGGCAACTTAACAATCCGGATTACCGAAGTTCCGTTTGTGTCCCAGCCTCTGCCGTTTTCCAACGGAGAAACCGTCGTCGGCGTCAACACCGCGATTGATATTAACGAAGGCGTGGACAGCAAACTCAGCGTTTTAGAAACCGGGGTTAACCTCCAAGAATTGGTTAACGGCCTCAATGCCCTAGGTGTAACCCCACGGGATTTAATCAGCATCCTGCAGGCGATAAAAGCGAGCGGCGCCCTGCAGGCCGATATTGAGGTGATTTAAGATGGATATGACGAACATCAGCCAAATATCGGGAGCAATGCCGGCAAATTTTAACCCGGCGCGGCTCGATAAGGAAAAAATTGCCGACACGGCGGAAGATTTTGAAGCGTTCTTCATCTCCAGAATGATGGAATCAATGTATGCAGGCGTTTCAACCGACGGGCCGTTCGGCGGCGGCAATGCCGAAAGAATGTATCGCTCGTTGCTGCTTGACGAATACGGCAAGCAAATGGCCAAAACCGGAACCGTCGGCGTAAAAGACGACATTATGCGTTCCATAATCGAGATGCAGGAAATGCAGTCTCAGGGATATATAGAAGGATAAAAACAATGGAAAACACGGCTGATAACAAAACACTTCAACACAAAGTCGATGACTTTTGCGAGATTATCGGCAGTTTTTCCGAGCTGCTGAAAGCCGAAAACGCAGCGTTGGAGGCTTATGACGTAAAAAAGGTATCGGAGCTGTACAATCAAAAAGTCCAGCTGGTTACCGCATATCGCAATATGACCGCGTTTTTCATCAAAAACCAGGAACATCTCAAAGAGATTAACCCGGATGCGCGGGCAAAATTAAAAGCCTCCGCCGTGGACTTGGACACCTTGCTGAAAGACAACGAACAGCTGTTAAAAGCCAAAATGCAAACCAGCAAAATGGTTATGGACAGCGTGGTCAACCTGGTCAAGATGAGCAACAACGCCAACTCCACCTCTTACGGCAGCCAGGGCAAGTATGCACCTCTGGACAACAACAGCAATGCTCTGTCTATA
The DNA here is from genome assembly GCA_944391715.1 of uncultured Alphaproteobacteria bacterium. GTDB lineage: Bacteria > Pseudomonadota > Alphaproteobacteria > RF32 > CAG-239 > MGBC133411. Next base: position 7,806 of record CALXUP010000025.1, on the reverse strand, counting down.
AACAGAACTTTATAGGAGAAAGAACATGGGTTTTATCGCAGGATTACAAACATCGCTGAGCGGAATGAAAGTTGCGCAGTCGCAACTCGAAGTCATCAGCCGCAATATTGCCAATGCCGACACGGCCGGCTACACCGCCAAAACCGGCAACCAGAAAAATTTGGTACTGGCAGGCTCGAGCATTGGTGTAACTTTCACCGGAACGACCAGAACCGTGGACGAAGGGCTTTTGAAAAGCTATCTGGCCTCCAACACCTCTTCCGGTGCCTTAAGCGCACAATCGGACTATTTCTCAAAAGCCGAAGTCTTGCTCGGAACCCCGCAAAGCGACAATTCGATTGCCGCCAATGTTTCAAATTTGCAAAAATATTTTGAAACCTTTGCAACCGATGTTACCTCTTCCGCCGGCCGTTACAGCCTTTTAACCGCCGCCGATACGGTAACTTCGCGCTTAAACTCGATTTCTTCCGAAATTCAGAAACTGCGCGGCGATGCCGATATGGAAATCCGGGACAGCGTTGAAGCCGTCAACGATCTGCTTGACAAGCTTTATGACTTAAACGACCAAATTGTCAAAGCCAACGTACTTGGACAAGACGGCGTGGCCGATTTGGAAGACCAGCGCGACGAAGCCCTGCGCGAGCTGAGCGAATACATTGACATTACCTATTTCAAACGCGATACCGGCGCACTCGTAATCCAAACCTCCGGAGGCGAAACGCTCCTGGATAAAGAACCGCATTATCTCTCACACAGTGCCATTGCCCAGGCCAGCGCCTCAACAACTTATGCCGGCGGGTCAATTGACGGAATCTATCTTGACGGCGTTGATATCACCAATAAAATCCGCGACGGAAAAATTAAAGGCCTGATTGAAGTGCGCGACGAAAGCCTTCCTGCACTGCAATCCCAGCTTGATGAACTGGCCGGCGTTTTAAAAGAGCAGATAAACAACATACACAACCAAGGAACAGCTTATCCGAACACACCGTCCCAGCTGGAAGGAACACGGGAATTTATCGACCCGGCACAACAAACAATCCGTCTTGACGAAGGCGATGTCCGTTTCATTATCTTTGACCAGGACGGAAATCAGGTTGCTACCGACACATTGCGCGGACAAATCAACTTTACCGAAGGCACGCTGGAAGATATGGCCGCGCAGATTCAAACCTGGATGAACAGCGCAACCGGAGGAAACCTTCCGCAGGCCACCGTCAGTTTTAACGACGCCGGTCAGCTGGTCATTGATACCGGCGACAGCAACTACTCCGTCAGTATTATTGATGAGGCCTTATCCACGCCGGGAAGCACCCAGCAAAACTCTGTCATCAGTTTTGACGGAAATGCCGACGGCTCTTATGACCGGACTTTTGAAGGCTTTTCCAGCTTTTTCGGACTGAATGACTTTTTTGTCAGTAACAGCAACGATTCCATTTACGATTCCAAAGTTCTGGACAAGAATGCCAATCTGGGTGTCAAAAACACAATATCCCTCAGCTTTTCCGACCAGAATCACGGACTGAATTTTGGCAGCATCGAAATATATCCAAACGATTCGTTGCAAACAATCGTAGACAAGATTAATTCTAACCCGGACATTAACGAAAACATCAAGGCTTCGCTGGTTCCGAACGGCAACGGTTATATGCTCCGCATTGAGGACGTTACCGGCAGCCAGCTTGAAATCACCGAAACAACCGTTCCTCAAAGCGGCTTTCTTGAAAGGATTGGTCTAGATGTTTCCAACTGCGGGGCGGCCGGCTCCATCAGCGTGAGAGAAGAACTGACCATCAGTCCGGAACAAATAGCCGGCGGTGCACCTGAGTTCAACACAACCTCAGGCAAATACGAGCAAAACGCGGCCGTTAACAACATTGCCAATGCAATGGCAAAAGTCTTCTCGGATTCCCAAACTTTTGCCCAGTCCGGCTCAATTGCCAAAACGGAAACCACCCTGGCCAATTATGCCTCGACCTTTGTCGGCAACATTGCCTCTCAGGCTCAAAGCTACGAAGAAGCTCTGACATACCAACAGACTCTGACCTCATCCATTGCCACTAAAGAAGCATCTGTCAGCGGTGTTGATATTGATCAGGAGCTTTCCCAGATGATTATCTTTCAGCAGACTTACGCAGCCTGCGCCAAAGCCTTTACAGCTTCCAAAGAAATTATGGATATGCTGTTAGACATTGTATAAAAGGAGTTTGTATCATGACTAGAGTTCCCACTTATGCAACTTATATGAATATGGTTAATCAGGCGACCAACCTGCGCAGCAAGCTTGATTTATATTCTTTCCAGGCATCAACCGGATTAAAATCCCCGACCTATTCCGGATACGGAATGTCGGCCTATAACATCGTCAGTCTGGAAGCCTCTCTCAACATTACGGAAAATTTTATGAATACAAACGATATTCTCAATGTTGAAATTGAGGTAATGAACACTTCAACTTCTTCTATACAGGATTTAATAAACGATTTCAAATCCCAGCTGTTAAGTTTTAGCGGAATGGATTTGGATCAAATCAATCCGGACATTACCGGCGGCGAAATCACATTCACCAGCGGCAATCCGAGCGACTACGTCGGCAAAACGCTGACCATCAACGGCACCGAATACACTTTTGTCGATGACGATCCGCAATACGCCGATGTTGAACACCCGATTAACCTTCAGGCCGTAATTGACGATGCAGGAAACCACACGGCAGAAGAAAACGCCGCCGCTGTTTTGGACGCCATGAAAACCCAGATGGAAGCCGACGGAACCTGGAGTGCAGATTTCTCAATCGATACGGAAAAGAACAAATTTGAATTTCCGCTTTATACCATTAACGGAACTTCTACCTTGTTAAACACCGACAGTGTTGAAATGGGCGAACCGCATACCATGAGCAGCGAGCAATATCAGACAATGCAGCAGCTGCAGCAATCGGCGTTTACCACCATGATGGCCATCGTAGACAGCCTGAACACCTTTGCCAACGGAAAATACTTGTTTGGCGGCGGCGTTTCCACCCAGGCTCCCGTTGACTTCCCGTTTCAAACGCTGGAAGAATTTCAGGCTTATTATAACGGTTCAAGCATCACCTATCCGGGCAATGCGGCGGCTCAACTTTCAAGTTGGGAAGTTGATGGCTCCCAAACCGGCAGCATAACGCTTGAACGGGACGATACCATGAGCGACCGTGCCACCATTACGGCCAACGGCGGCAGCTTTTTGACAACAAAGGTTACGGCCGGCGCCGAAGCTACCGGAAACTTAAGTTTTGACGCCGATGATAATACAATAAAAGCAACACAATACGGAGCCTTTAACAATTTAAGCGCCGGAGATACATTGGTCATCGGCGGAAATGACGCCGGAGGAAATGCCAAAGCCTATGTTATCAAATCCGTTTCAGAAGATGGCAAAACCATTACGGTTGAAGATACTAACGGCGGCATCGCTGAAGATATGGAAATTGCCAACGGCGGAGATTTGACATTTAGTTCTTCGTTCCCGGTCGGAACTGTTGTCAATATGGACGGTTTTGGCAGCAACATTTCGCCGCAGGTTCAGGTAACCGGCATCAGCGATGACGGAACTCAGTTATATGTTACGGTTGATACCAGCCGTTTTCCGGCCAACGGCGAAGCACAGACTTTCGCGGCCGACGGCAACTGGAGCATGACCAGTGAATCTTATTATCAGGGCGGCGACCTCAGTTCCGAACACCGGATTTCAGAAAATCAGTCGATTACGATGGACATCACAGCCGCAGATCCGGCCTTCGAAAAGATATTCCGCGCACTTGGTGAAATCGCTCAGGGCAATTTGACAACTTCGCTTGACCCGACAATGGAGATTGACGGAACAATTGATTTTGACAATACAGCCACCCGGGTTGAAGATGCCCTGAACCTGATTAGCGAAGCACTGTTTAACGGTGGCAAATCGACTTCCGCCTCCAATGGAGACTTATACACTATTCAGGCCAAAATAGATTCGCATCTGGTAATCTTGAATCAGACGGCAGAAAATCAGACATTGGTAAAAAACAATCTGGAAAACAGCATCACGTCATTAAAATCTGTAGATAAAGACGAAGCAGCATTACAAGCCGTTTTGGCATCCTATAATCTGCAGGCATCTTACGCCGTTATGCAAATGGCAATGTCAACAACAATTCTGGATTATCTGTAAAAAAACAACCTTCCCTAAATCCCCGGAATTTTATTTCCGGGGATTTTTTTTATCTTCTAGCCAAAATCCCCAGCATACTTTTCATCAGGCATTGACACGGGCGTTTTGTTGTGGTATAGTGGTCTTTGATGATAATTCTTCTGCTTTGTCATTCTCAGACAGCTTATTTGTTTGTCATTCTGCGTCATTCTCGGGCTCCGACCCGAGAATCCACAGGCAACGGCCTGAGCGATCGGTTTGCCAATAGTCGTTCTTATTCTGTTGAAATATCAAATTCAGGGTAAAAAATTGTCTTTTTATAAAAAAATAGAGCCAATTCCGACTGATTTGGCTTTATTTTTTATTGCCTTTATATTCAATAATCACTATATTCCTTGCAGGAGTATAAGAATGTCTGACAGTAAATTTATTGAAATTAAAGGTGCGAGGGAGCACAACCTTAAAAATGTGGATATCTGCATCCCAAAAGATAAGTTGACCGTAATTACCGGTCTGTCCGGGTCGGGAAAATCTTCTTTGGCATTTGACACGATTTATGCCGAGGGGCAGCGCCGCTATGTTGAGAGTTTGTCATCCTATGCCCGTCAATTTTTGGATTTGATGAAAAAGCCCGATGTTGATTCGATTGAAGGATTGTCCCCGGCTATTTCCATTGAACAAAAAACAACGTCGCATAATCCGCGTTCTACTGTCGGAACCGTTACGGAAATTTATGATTATATGCGTCTTTTGTGGGCTCGCGTCGGAACACCTTATTCCCCGGTTACCGGACTGCCGATTGAATCGCAAACTGTTTCGCAGATGGTGGACAAGATTTTGGAAATGCCGGAGGGAACAAAACTGATGCTGCTGGCGCCGATTGCGCGCGGCAAAAAAGGCGAGTTCAAAAAAGAGTTTGAATCTTTACAAAAACAAGGATATCAGCGTTTGAAAATTGACGGAACAGTTTATTCGATTGACGAAGTTCCGCCGCTGAGCAAAAATATTAAGCATGATATTGAAGTCGTGGTTGACCGCCTGGTTGTTAAGCCGACAATTGCCGAACGGGCGGCGCAATCTTTTGAAACGGCGTTAAAACTTGGCGACGGCCTGGTCTTTGCCGAAAATATTTCTGACAACTCCCGGACAACTTTTTCTTCAAAATTTGCCTGTCCGGTCTCGGGTTTTACGATTGAGGAAATCGAACCGCGTCTGTTTTCTTTTAACAATCCTTACGGCGCCTGTCCGCATTGCGACGGTATCGGCGCAAAACTCTATATGGATCCGGAACTGATTGTGCCGAATCCCAACCTTTCCATCTCGCAAGGCGCCATTCTGCCCTGGTACAGCCGCAAACACGGCTTTTATTCCGATACGCTTAACTCGTTGTGCGACTACCTCGGCATTTCTAACAAAACGCCGTGGAAAGACCTGCCGCAAAAGGCTCGCGACGTGATTTTGTACGGTTCCGGCGATGAGGTCGTTCCGATGTATTATTCGCATTTTGTTACCAACAAGCCTTTTGAAGGTGTGGTTAACAATATGGAACGGCGTTTTTTGGAGACGGACTCCCAACAGATGCGCGATGAGTTTTCTCAATATCAATCTGCCGCGGTCTGCGAATTTTGCGGCGGCAAACGTCTGAAGCCCGAAGCTTTGGCCGTTAAAATCTGCGGATTGGACATTATGGACGTTTCGGCCATGTCGATTAAACAGGCTCGCGAATGGTTTGCCGGCGTTGAACAGTCTTTGCCGCCGAAAAAAGCCGAAATTGCCCATAAGATATTGAAAGAAATTATTGAACGGCTGAGCTTTTTGAATAATGTCGGCTTGGATTATCTGAACCTGTCCCGCCAATCCGGCACGCTTTCCGGCGGTGAGGCACAACGCATCCGCCTGGCATCGCAAATCGGTTCCGGTCTGACCGGCGTTTTATATGTTTTGGACGAGCCGTCCATCGGTTTGCACCAACGCGATAATGACCGCCTGCTGGAAACGCTTGTCCGGCTGCGTGACATCGGCAATACGGTTATTGTCGTTGAGCATGATGAAGACGCCATCCGTTCCGCCGATTATCTGGTTGATATGGGTCCGGGTGCGGGAAACAACGGTGGTTACGTTACCGCCAAAGGAACCGTTCAGGAAGTTTTAAAAAGTCCGGACAGCTTGACGGCGCAATATTTAAACGGGCGAAAACAAATTGAGGTTCCGCCGCAACGCCGCAAAGGAAACGGCAAATTCATCGGTCTAAAAGGCGTTCGAACCAATAATCTGAAAAATATCGACGTTCAAATCCCGCTCGGGACAATGACCTGCATTACCGGGGTATCCGGCGGCGGAAAATCGTCTCTGATTCTGGAAACGCTTTATAAGGCCATCAACAAAGAACTGAACGGCTCACGCGAACCGGCCGGCATTTATGAACGGCTGACCGGGCTGCAGAATATTGACAAGGTTATTGACATTGATCAATCGCCAATCGGGCGGACTCCGCGCTCCAATCCGGCAACTTATACCGGCTTGTTTACTTATATTCGCGACTGGTTCGCCGGACTGCCGGAGGCCAAAGCCCGCGGTTATGCTGCCGGACGTTTTTCTTTTAACGTGGCCGGCGGACGGTGCGAGGCTTGCAAAGGCGACGGCGTTACAAAAATTGAAATGCATTTTCTGCCCGACATTTATGTTGAATGCGATGTTTGCAAGGGAAAACGCTTTAACCGCGAGACACTGGAAGTCAAATATAAGGGCAAATCAATTGCCGACGTGCTGGATATGACGGTTGACGAGGCTTTTGAATTTTTTGAGGCCATTCCTCCTATTCGGAACCGGCTTGACCTGCTGCGGCAAGTCGGCCTCGGTTATATTCATCTCGGTCAGCAGGCAACAACCCTTTCCGGCGGCGAGGCGCAACGTATTAAACTTTCTAAAGAGCTGTCAAAAAAAGCGACGGGAAAAACCTTGTATATTTTGGACGAGCCGACGACCGGCCTGCATTTTGAAGATATCAACAAGCTTTTGAAAGTGCTGCATACGCTGGTTGACCACGGAAACTCCGTCATCGTTATTGAGCACAATCTTGATGTTATCAAAACAGCCGATTACATTATTGATATCGGCCCGGAAGGCGGAGATGCCGGCGGTACCATCGTGGCAAAAGGCACACCGGAGGAAGTTGCGCAATGCAAAGCCGGATATACGGCAAAATATTTGCGGCAAAAACTCGGAATGGATATTGCCAAAGCCGCGGAATAATTTCTGATAAAATTTACCAATCTCCCCGTATTTGTTAAAAATTCGGGGATTTCTTTATCTTCTAGCCAAAATCCCGCCCCAACTTTTCATTAATCATTGACACTAGCGTTTTGTTGTGGTATAGTGGTCTTTGATGATAATTCTTCTGCTTTGTCATTCTCAGACAGCTTATTTGCTTATCATTCTGTGTCATTCTCGGGCTTGACCCGAGAATCCAGATAAACAAAGAAGCTATATACTTGACCTGGATCCCCGGGTCAAGCCCGGCAATGACGGTACACAGAATAAGATTGTACTTAAAATTACAGGGAGGAGACCGATGAGAAACGATAACACTATGCTACACATGAAACTAAATGCTGCGGTGTCGGTATTTTCTATCGC
>CALXUP010000024.1 GCA_944391715.1 uncultured Alphaproteobacteria bacterium | reverse complement strand
TCTCTCCGCCAATAAAGGGAAGTCCGTTTTTAAACGGGCTTTTTTTTGTAGGCGGAGATACGCATCGGTCTGCGCCATGAGGCTTGCCAGAGAGGCGCGGCTAGAAATTGCGGGCGGATATTCCCTGCTGCCAATTCCGCTCGATTTCTTCCAATGACCGCCCTTTGGTTTCCGGGACGTAAAAATGAAAGAAAAACAGGCTGACAAAGCATATTCCGGCATAAATCCAGAAAGTGTGCGCCTCTCCGATATGCTGCAGCAAAACAGGAAAAGACAGCACGATGATGAAGTTGAAGAAAAAGTTGGATACGGTACAGATGCTCATGGCTAGACCACGGATACGCAGCGGTAGGATTTCCGATACCATAATCCAGGTAACCGGTCCGAGGCTGAAGGCAAAGCAGGCAATGTAAACCATTACGCTGGCGGTGGCGACATATCTTAAGTTTTCGCCAAGCGTGTCGGCGTAATTAAAGGCCATGCCAAGGCAGAGCATACTCAGCATCATTCCGATTGTGCCGGCGTACAGCAGCGGTTTGCGTCCCAATCTGTCCGTGAAGACGATGGCTATGCCGGTCATCAGAAAATTGACAATTCCGACGCCGATGGTGGCATAAATGGCCGCGCTGTTCTCGCTGAAACCGGAAACTTTAAAAATGGTGGTGGTATAATAAATAACGGTGTTGATGCCGGTGCAAATCTGGGCAAACATCATCCCTACCCCGACGAAAATCGGCATCAGCATCCATTTTTGAAATTGCAGGCGGTTCTTTTTGCCTTTTTGCTCCGACTGCAGTGTGGCTTTGATTTCTTTTATGCGTGCTTTGATGTCAATCTCCGGCTCAATCTTCTGAAAGACCTCTGCGGCTTCTCTGTCGCGTTTTTTGCTTATCAGCCAGCGGGGCGTGTCTTGCAAAACAATAATGCCCAGCAAGAGGATAACGGCAGGATAGATACCGGAGAACATCATCAGCCGCCAGGAATATTCAGAGTCGGCATAAATACCGTTAATCAGGTAAGAAAATAGGATGCCGGCCGTAATGGCAAGCTGATACAGCGAAACCAGCATTCCGCGGATTTTTTGCGGAGATATTTCGGAAAGATAAATCGGAACAATGAAGTTGACCATACCGACGGCGATGCCGACCAGCATACGGGCGGCAATCAGGCAGCCGACATTGGGAGCAACAGCGGAGAAAAGCGACCCGGCGATAAAAATCAGCGCCGTAGCGATGATGATTTTTTTGCGGCCGTAAAGGTCTGACAAAATGCCGTTTCCGGCAGCTCCGATAACGGCGCCGACAATGGCCGAACTAACGACCCACCCCTGGACAAACGGCGATAAGACCCATTCCGTGTTGATAAACAGCATTGCGCCGGAGATGACTCCCATGTCAAAGCCGGCCAGCAAACCGCCGAGCGAGGCGACAACGGTAACAAGGTATAACCAGAAATGGCGTTTTTTGCCCAAGAGCGAGAACAAAGACATGGTTTCCTCCGTGAGAACTGCTAAACCTTTTCCTTATATAATACTTTAATATTTGGTTTTAATCAAGAAGCGAGAAAAGTTTTCCGGCTTACAATTATCCCAGCAGGGTCAGGACGATGCCGATGACGACGGGAACAGACAGATTGTCGTCAATTTCTATCCTGTCTTCAAACATTTCGGCAAAAGTTGCGGCCAGGCAGGCGATTACGCCGGCATAAGTAAAATGGTACATCGGTTCGTAACACATATTTATGAACAAAGCGCTCATAAAAAAGGCCACGGTTCCTTCCAGCGATTTCTGCCGGTATAATTTTCTGGTGCCGAAAGCTTTGCCGAACAATGCGGCACAGGTATCGGAGATCAGCATAACGGTCAGGGCGATGACGGCAACCGGTTTGGAAAACATCAGCGTGCAGGCAATGGCGGCCATTAAAACATACATCGAGCCGCTGACCTGAAATGTGTTGCGCCGGGTTTCTTTTTTGCGCAGCAGGCGGCAAAATATCAGTCCGAAAGTTTTTCTTGCCCAGCGGTAACGTTTGTAATTTCCGTATTCCAGAATGGTATTGCCGACAAAAAGAACCGAAAAGACCATAATGGCAAATCCGGGATGGGAAAAATATATCAGGGCCGGTATCCACAGCGCGCTCAGATGGATGCTTTTCCGGCAGACTTCTTTTTTGAAAGACTTTTGCAGGCGCAGATTTTTGCGGTTTTGTATTTGGCTGATGAGCTGTTTGAGCATTTATTTTTCCAGTTTGCTTTTTATCTTTCTGATTGCCGGTTTGACCTCCTGCTTGTCCAGTACTTTCATCAGACTGTAGGTGCCCTCTTCTGCAATTTGGTTGTTGTAAACATTGGAAGTAGCCTTCAGCTTTTCGATATCAATATTCATATAAGCAAAGGCACAGACAATCATATACAGAAAGGTTTCAAACAACCGGCGGCCAAAAGCCGGAGACGGCAGAACGGTGAACAAAAACGGTTTGAACAGGCGGACGCAGGCAAAAGTAAAAAAGGCAACAGCAGCCAAAATTCCCCAGACCGGGTAATGTTGGCTGATTGTCTGATAAATTTCGCAAATATAATCCCAATATTCGCGGTCTTCAAACAATAAAGCGGTATTAAAATCTCTCCACAGCAAAATACCGGCCGTTTCTTCAACGGTCGTCAGAAAAACATAAAGACTGAATGCGCTGACGGTCATGAGCCGGTCAGCCGCGGAATTTTGCCATTTGGGCGGCAGAAAAAGCAGATAAAATACATAAGGGAGCATTAAATACAGGGTAGATACGGCCGTTGTCAGCAGCAAGACACCAGAGGTTTTGACCATACTGAAAAAGCTTAAGTCGAGTTCCTGATATTTGAGAAAAGCCAAAATCAGCAACTCAAGAGCCTCTATAAGCAGGCTGAACATTAGTACCGGTATCAGCCGTCTGACAATAAACGAATTCATCTTTTGTTATTTCCCTGCTAGTTATTGTTTGCAAGATTATCTGTTTACTCAACTGCTGGCAAGTGTTTTTTCTTGATGCTCACAGCAAAACATTCTTGTTTATTCACAAGGCAAATATTAGTAAAATTTTTGAAATTTCAAGAATTGAAAAGATTTTTGATACTGGTGAGCAGTTTTATGTGGCTGTCTTGCAGACCATGTCCGGCCAGTTGATGTCCGATATCGGTGGCCGCGCTCCGGAAGTAATGCGTAATAAACAAGCGAGTGGCATAACTCAGGCCGATTTCCGGTTTTTTATGTTCTTTGATTTTTTCAATCATATAATTGCGGGATACTTTTTCCTTTTTGCAGATTTCCTTTAAGGCTTCCCATTCCATAACGCACAGGCGCATACTGGTGCGGCGGTTTTTTAAAACAATTATCCGGTTACAAAGTTTTGTGTTGTTCATATGGTGCACTATAAAGTTGTTATTTCAATTTTATTAGATACTATATTATTTATTTTCACATTACAACTATAAAATTTAAATAATATAATATATTGTATCATTAATAGGAAAACAACATAACATTTTATGATTGTTATTTAAAGACGTTGAATGAGAATCGGAATTAATGAAGCTCAAAACAGATGAGATCATATTTTTTTAGGAATTTTATCGGCTTATAGTTCATTTTTACCCGGCGTAATCCCGGATCGTTCATATCTTGTTCCCGGTTGACAAGCCGGCAGTCGGGGTTGTTTTCCAGAAACAGCTGGTTTATGGCGGCATAGGCGCCTTTATAATTATACAGAGCTTTTTCAAAGTGGATAATCATCTCCTGCGGTGCGACGTTTTCGGCAACCGTGTAGGCAACAATCTCGCCGTTGACTCGCAGAATTCCGCCATGCAGCCGGTCTTTAAAAATATGCCAGTGTTCCAAAATCCGGTGAATTGCTTTATTTTCTTCCAGCAGGCATCCTTCGGCTGAATTTTCCGGCTGGGAGAGCCAGTTTTTCTGAAAATTGCAGAGTTCCGGAATATCTTTTGAGGTTATCGGCCGGTATTCATAATCGTACATTTCCTTAAACTGATTGGCGGCTTTTCTTTTGCTGCGGTATTTCTGTCCGGAAAGTGCGGTTAATTCGGCCGCATCATAAATATATTCCCAGTTGCCGCGGTCTTCTTTTATGAATATTCGTCCCGGATAGTCCTTTTTTATCTGTCCGGCCAGATTTTCCGGTATGCGGTGAAATTTGAGACAGCCCTCGCTGAACAGGCTCATTCTTTGCGGCCAGTTTTCCTGCTGCCATTTCCCTATCGGCGAATACATATGACAATGATGCCGGCCGCGGCTGCATATCCAGCATAGGTCATCGTCATAATCCAGTTCAAAATGGTATTTGTCATTCCAACCCCACATATTGATAAAAGAATAGTCGGCGCTTTTGTCCCGGCACCGGTCATAATATCTCCGGTAGCGCTCGTAATCTTCCAATGCCAGCGGATGAAACGGCGTCATGCTTTTTTCCCGCTGACGCAATCGTCGCCGTTAAAGCTGTAAGAAATGACGGTGCCGTTGCGAATGGTGAATGACGTCCGGCAATAATAGGTTGTGAAATTGCCGTTGGACGGATAGCCGTAACTGTCTGTCGTAACGGCCGGGTAATAAACCTCATTACTGTAGGGGTCCGTCTCTTCGTCAACCGGTTTGGCAAAGGTTTTGGCGTAGGTCACAACTTTTTCATCCGGTGTCAGGTAAAGTGTGTTGTCCGGCGTTCCCCAGCCTTCATAAAGGCTCAATTCGCTCTGCCCTACCCATTCTTTCAGCCCGGCGGCATAGTTGTCGGAATTGGCGGTAGCACATCCGGCCAGGGCTAACAGCATCAAAATAACGTAACGCATTGGCTTTCTCCTCTATCAGCCAGATTTAATCTTTGTTTGGCGACAGGCAACCTAGCCGTTAGGTTATTTTTAAGAGCTATATAATGCTGATGGGAACGGAGGTTTTGTGCTGAAGTTTTGAGAGATTAGCCTCGTTGATTTTGAGTTCGAGACAGATGTTTTCGCCGGTTATCCGGGTATCCAGAATCAGGGCGTTTTGATGCAGCCAGGCCAACAAAGCACCGTCGGCGGCAGGAACATTCAACCGGATGGTCTTGTTTTGTGCGGTTAAAATTTCATCCAGTTTATGCAGAAAGTTCTCAATCCCTTCTCCGGTCAGGGCCGATACCGGCAAAGTGTTTTTCTTTTTCAGATGTTTTAAGGTCTCCTGCCGTTCGGCCGGGAGCAAATCGGTTTTGTTCAGCAGCTCTATATAATTTTCTTTTTCGTCCAGATTTTCCAATCCCAGACTTTTCAAAACGGAGATGACGTCTTTGCGCTGAACGGCGGTATTTTCATTGGCGATATCGCGGACATGGACAATGATATCGGCGGCCAGTACTTCTTCCAACGTGGCGCGGAATGACATAATCAGTTCGTGCGGCAGATCGGAGATAAAGCCGACGGTATCCGACAAGATAACCTCCCTGCCCGACGGCAGTTTTATTTTGCGCAGCGTGTTATCCAAAGTGGCAAAGAGCAGATTTTCGGCAAAAACTCCGGCGTCGGCAATGCGATTGAATAACGAGGATTTTCCGGCGTTGGTATAGCCGACCAAAGCAACAACCGGGTAAGGCACTTTTTGACGGGCACTGCGCTGCAGACCACGGGTTTGTTTTACTTTGTCCAGTTCTTTTTTGATGCGGACGATTTTGTTGTCAATAATACGCCGGTCAAGCTCAATCTGGGTTTCGCCCGGTCCGCCCAGAAAGCCGGCACCGCCCCGCTGGCGTTCCAAGTGTGTCCAGCTGCGCACCAGGCGGCTGCGCTGATATGTTAAATGGGCGAGTTCGACCTGCAATTTTCCTTCGCTGGTCTGAGCTCGTTCACCAAAAATTTCAAGGATTAACGCCGTCCGGTCAATGACCTTAAGATTCAGTTCTTTTTCCAGATTGCGCTGTTGTATCGGCGTAAGCGAAGCGTCCACAATCAGAAGCTCTGCGTCGGACAGCGACGGCCGCAGTTTATCCAATATACCGCGACTGAAGAACATACCCGGTTTGATTTCGCGAACTTTGATTATTTCCCGATGAACCACGTCCAAGTTGATGGCCAAAGCCAGACCACAAGCTTCTTCCAACCGGGCATCCGGCGAAAGCTCTATATTCCTGCCGCTTATGTCGGGATAAACAACACAGGCGCAGATTTTTTTATCGGAATTTATTTCAATGAACGGCAAGGCTCAGGCTTCGTCTTCTTTGATTTCAATGTCTATTGCTTCTGCCGGCATAATTGTCGATACCGCGTGCTTATAAATCAGCTGGGTATGCCCGTCCCTTCTTAACAGCAGAGAAAAGCTGTCAAACCAGGTGATTATGCCCTGCAGTTTTACGCCGTTAACCAGAAAAACCGTAACGGAAATTTTGTTTTTGCGGATATTATCCAAAAAATCATCCTGAACATTCTGAGACATCTTTTTTTCCTCTTGTTTATTTGTTTTTATTAGTTTAACAACATTTTCTTTTATTAGTAAAGCATTGATTGCAATAACGGTATAAAATCTTTTAAAGACCGGAGCCTGTAATCCGGCTGCGGTCCCACATAACGGCCGTAACTTTTGACCACGATTGCCGGGCAGCCCCAGGTTCGTGCCATCTCAACGTCGGAGGCGCCGTCTCCGAGCACCAGCATATCTTCCGCCGGCGGAATTTTTCCGCAAAACAGCCCGGCACAGGCGGCGGCTTCGTTTTTATTGCTTATATAATCTCCGGAGCCGCAGATTCTTACAAAATAGTCAGTCCAACCGCAATATTCTATTTCCCGGCGCAAGATTTCGCTGTCTTTGGAACTCTGGATATAACATTTTATGTCTTTCTGCCGGCAAAAGTTCAAAATATCTTCCGCCCCGCGGCGTTTGGAAACGTATTTCAGGTGATTTTGCCGCATAAAGTTATAAAAATATTGTTTTGCCGTTGTTCTGATATCCGGTGCGAAAACCAGCTCAAAAATATTTTTGTCGGGATTGGCGGCGCAGAGTTCCCTGATATGCTGATAATTTATATTCCTGATGCGAAAATGTGCGAAAGTCTCTTCAAAAGATATTTTCAAAAATCGCACGGTATTTACCAAAGTTCCGTCCCAATCAAAAATAATATGCTTTATCATCAGTCCCCGCGTTATTGTTTTAAGAAAAAAGTTTTTCGGCCTTTTTTACCGCATCCGCCCCGACATAAACGACAAACCGGTCATCCAGCCTGATTTTTTCATCGGGCGGTGGAAAAGATATGTTTTCATCGCGGTAAAGCGCACATATTTTGCTGTTGGGCGGCATTTTCAGCGATGAAAGCTTTTTTTCCAGCAGTTTTGAATTTTCCGTAATCTTGACTTCCCAAATTTCTCCAAATCCCCGACCGAGAGAATAAGCCTTAACAATCCGGGCCTTGCGGATTTCTTTGAGAATATTGGAGATTGTTACGGAAGAGCGGTCAACCCAGACGTTATCCGGCGTATCCAGCAGGCTGGTATAAGCCCGGGAGTTGATTAACGAGATTGTTGACGAGGCGCCGAGCGATTTTGCCAGCAACGGGAACAGCATATTGTCTTTGTCCGATTCCGTGATACTGACGGCGACATCGGCATTTTCCACACCGGCTTCCTGGATGATGGCGTCGTTCATAAATTCTCCGTTGATAACAGACGTCCGGTTCAGGTATTTGGCCAGATATCGGGCTTCTTTGGCATCGGATTCCACAATTTTTATGCTCAAAATATTATCATCGCGCTCCAGTTTTCGGGCCAGGTTAAGCGCGACCCGGCCGCCGCCGAAGATAACCACTCTCTCTACCATCGGCTTGTCGAGGTCAAAAGCGTGAATTGCGTCGTACAATTTTGTTTTTTCGACCAGGAAATAAACATCATCGCCATCGTTTAATATGTCTTCATCACGCGGGACAAAAGACGTTCCGCCGCGGATGATGTTGACAAAAGAGACATCCAGTTCCGGAGCCAGCAGAGAAAGCTGTCCGAGCGGTGTTTTTATCAGGGGGCATTTTTTGCCGCAATGCAGGCCGACAAGTTTTAAATTCTCGTTGCATAATACCAGATTTTCCAAGGCCCCCGGTAGTTTTATCAGATTATAAACGGTCGAGGCGATGGAAATGTCCGGGGAGATTATCAGATCCATCGGAGAATTGCTGCTGTTGTATAAGTCAGCCCAATCCGGCGAAAAAAATTCTTCATTATCCAGGCGGGCAATTTTTTCGGGAATGTCAAACAGGGTATGTGCCAACTGACAGGCCACGATATTGACTTCATCGCTGTCGGTAACGGCCAAAAGCAGATCTGTGCCGCCGGCATTGGCGCTTTTTAAGATTCCGGGATGGGAGACAGATCCCAAAATCGGGCGGACATCCCAGTTTTTGGAGATTTCATCAAGGTTCTTGGAATTGTTGTCAATGACGACAATGTCATTGCTGCCCTGGGTCAGATAGCCGATAATGCTGGCTCCGACATTGCCGGCGCCTCCGATTATTATCTTCATAATTTGCCTTCCCTAAATTTTCGAACAATTGTTGAAATAATCATCAATGGCCGAAAATGCATCTGCAAAATTCTCTATTTTGACATAGCTTTCCCGAAAACGCCGGGCATCCCGCAGGTTCTTGCTATACCAACACACATATTTGCGGGACAAAGGCAATGCCAATTTTTCTCCATAATAGGCGATTAATTCTTTAATATGCGTTAACAGGATTTCTTTTGTTTGAGAAACCGTCGGTTCGGGAAGCAGCTCTCCTTCTTCCAGATAATGATGGCAGGCGTTGACCAGCCAGGGAGCTCCCAATGTTGCCCGTCCGATCATTACGCCGTCGACCCCCGTGTAGTCTATCATTTCCCGGGCTCTTTGCGGCGAGGTTACATCTCCGTTGCCGATGACCGGAAGCTTTACGGCGTTTTTGACTTCGGCGATAATATCCCAATCCGCCGTGCCGGCATAAAAATCGCTGCGCGTCCGGCCGTGAACCGTTATATAAGACGCCCCGCTCTGCTCGCACATTCTGGCCGTGTCAACCGCGTTGATGTGGTTATTGTCCCAGCCTTTGCGGAATTTGACGCTGACTTTTAACGGTGTTGATTTAACAACACTTTCTATGATTTTTCCGGCCAGGGGCAAATCTTTTAACAATGCTGAGCCGGAATTGTTGTTGACGATTTTTTTGACGGGACAGCCCATATTGATATCAATGGAAGCGGCTCCCAGTTCCGCAATCAATTTGGCCGCATCGGCAAACAGCTGCGGATCATTGCCGACCAGTTGGACAATAACGGGATAAGGCTCGTCCCGGACATCGGCGATTTTGTAGCTTTTGGGGTTGCGCCGCTGTATGGCATTGACGGCCACCATCTCGGAGACAATGTTTCCACTGCCGAGCGAGGCAATGAGCTTTCTCATCGGCTTATCGGTGATTCCGGCCATCGGGGCCAAAAATACCCGGCTTTTGAAGTTCATATTTCCTATCATATTCTAAAATCAAAGCTCCGGTTATTCGGGTGCATTAGGTCAATGGTAATTTTAGGTTCGTTATTGATATTGAAAACAAAATTGTATGTTTCGCTGGCATATCTGGCATTTTGGGCAGTATTCCAACCGGAGAGCCCGTTATCATTAGCCGAAAAGACGCCGGCGTTTTCATAAATCAGACTGATTTGCCGGGCGGAATATTGCGGCAAATGTGCCTGTATTTCATCTAAAAAACTTTGTTTTTCAATTTCTTGGATATCTTTTGTTAATTTTTCTTCTGTTGAATCTTTTTCAACTTCTTGTTTTGGCGTTCTATTTTCTTTTTTGTTTACAAAATCAGGCTGTGAAACAATTTTTTGCAGCGTAAAAGCAGAACCGGGGGAAAGATAGCTTACCGTCAGGCCGTTTATCTCCGGCGAGGCCTTGCCATCCATACTCCCCCAAGACCGGGAGTTGTCGTCCCGGGCATTTTCTTCCGTCCGTGATTTGATGCGGCCGACTGATGAGGATATCTCATCATATATGCGGTTTAAGCTATATTCAGCCGAAGAAATCTGCATCCGTTCCGCCTATCAATTAATCCGGTCAAGCGCTTTGGCCAAAATGAAATACAGCTTGCCGACGTCCGAACCGGAGATAATCGAGAGCAGCAAGCCGGAGCGCTCGTTGTTTTTGGCTTGGGCAATGAGCCCTTCAAAATCACTCAGATAACGCGTTACCAAGGTACGGAAATCTCCGTCGCTTTCATATTCGCTACGGATAGCCGTTATCTGCTGTTTGCTCATTGTCTTGCTCAGGTAACGGGCAAAGACGCCGGTGTCGCCGTTATAAAACTTCTTCCACAAATCTTCTTCAATATTCGGGTTGAACAGGCGGTTGATGTCAACAGCCATCGTTTGCAGCTTTTCGACCATAAAGGATGTGTCTTTGAGGAAAGAATCGACGCTGATTGTCTGATATGTTTTCTTCAGGGCATCCAGTTTGTCTTCGGCTTTTTCTGATGTTTCCAACAGCGTTTTCAGCTGGGTTTGGAACATTTCGCTGAATTTTTCAGATTTTTGGACGATACTGCCCGTCTTGCTATCAAAAGTCTGAGCCGCAGTTGTCAGGCCGTCCATAGTGTTCTGCATTTTTTTGACGGTTTCTTCGGATACGGCAACCAAAACATTTGACTGCTGCAGAAATACTTCGCCGGAAGAGCGGATTTCATTGGAAATCCGTTCGGCATTTGAGGCGACTTCCGAAATGGTTGCGCGAATTTTATCGCTGGCATTTTCCATATGAATGGAGCTCATTTTGGCGGTCTCGCCAACCTGCAGGCTTAAATCTTTGAGGCTTTTACCCAGGCCTTTTACCTTGTCAAAGGCTTCGTTGGCTCGTTTTGACAATTCTAAAGACGTGTCGTTCAAAACCGTATTGAAACAATCGACCAGTTTTTTGGTATCGCCGGAAATATTCATCATCTTGTTGCTTTGCTCGGCTATCAGATTGTTGATCTCGACAACACCGGTGCTGGCCTCGGCCGTTACGGTGTTAAAACCGGCAATGTATTTTTCATATTCTTTGGCCGAGTTGCCAATCTGAGCGACGGATTTGTTGACACAGGCGTTCATATCGTCGCTGGTCTGCGTAAGTATCAGGTTGGCCTGTTCCAGGTTTTTGAGCGAGACTTTGGTCGCTTTGGCAACGTCTTCGCCGGCAGAGATGATTTTGTCGCTCAAGACATCAAATTCATATGCAACTTTTGATGTATTTTCCAGAACACCGTCAACGTTTTCCTTAAACTGGGCATTAATGTCATTCATTCGTTTGGCAACTTCTACCGAAACGTCAGACAACATTTTATACTGCTGGGCGATGGAGCTCTCCCCTAATCTTGCCTGAGTGGAAACGACATTGGCAATATCGGTCAGGCTTTCTTTCTGATGATCCAGGCCGTCTTTAATCGTCTCGCTTTGCGACCGGACTTTGCCGATGCTTTCTTCCAGAGCTTTACTGTGGTTTTCCAGTGCCGCTGCTGCATTTTTGGTGTTTTCGACCAGTGAGAACTCAGCTTCTTTTATCTGCGAACAGCCTTTCATAAGATTTTCTGTCGTCGTTCCGGCTTCTTTGGAAACATCGCGGATGGTTGACGTGAAATCTTCAATATTGGTACGGAAAGATTTGGAGATTTCTTCAATCTGGTTGTTTATGGCCTCCATATTTTCCTGAATTTGCTTTTTCTGTTCGTTGAACATCTTATCGATTTCGGTCAGTTTGTCGATAGATTTATCGGAACTCTGCATAATGGAATCAACCTGCTTGCCGAAGTTTTCTTCCAAAATGGCCATACGGGAGAAGACGCGATCCGAGCTTTGTTCGATAATTCCGACCTGCTTTTTGAGCGAGGTTCCGATATTGTCGGTATTTTCGGAAATTTTATCGCAGACCTCAAAAAACGCATCTTCCTGATTTTTAAACAAGATATTGATAGCTTCGGCTTTTTCATCCAATACCTGAACAACACCGGCAACGTGGTTGACCGTGTTTTCGGTAATGGACTTCAGGATTGTATTTTGTTTGTCAAAGGACGTAATAACATCGCCGACGGCTTCAAGAGAGGCTGCAGTGCTTTTATCCAGGGCAGCGATATGCTTATCCATAATGCCGGATATGCCGTCTGCCCGTTCTTCCAGATTTTTGGAAATTTTATCAAGACCGGCAACCTGGTTTTTGATGATGTCTTCAAACTGCGAGGCCTTAGACAGCGTTTGTCCGGCGGCAGTATCCAAAGTTTCGCGCTGAAGCTGCAGATTGTCATTAAGCCCCTGGGTTTTGGAAATGACATTTTCGCAAACGCGCAAAGCTTCGGCCATTTGTTCTTTAAGACGCGTAACAGAAGCCGATGCGTTTTCATCAATCGTTCCGGCCGTTTTAAGCAATTCGTCCACCTGTCTTTTAAGCTCTGCTTTGATTTCTTCCAGTTTGGAAACAGATGAGATGATGTAACGTTGCTGTTGTGACAGAGAAGCTTCACTGACGCGGCTTTGTGTTTCTACAATTGAGGAAGCTTCTGTAATGTCAGAGGCAAATTTTTGCATAACTTCGCCGGTTTCCGCCAGTCTGGCACAGGCGTCATCAGCCGTCTGACGCAGATTTCCGGCTTTTTCAACCATAACCGCATCGGCGTTTTTAATGGACAGTTCCGCCTCTTCCGAAACCCTGCGGATGTTTTCTTTGTGTAATTCAAGGCCAGCCATCGTTTCATTGGTTTTGGCGATTGAAGCGTCGACTGTCTCCATAAAGCGGGAGTTTTTATCATCAAGACTGCGAACCATATCATCAAGCGAAGCTATTGATGCATTGCGCAAATCCTGCAAACGTCCGACCTGCATATTCAGACGGGTGTCGACCTCTTCCAAATCGTTAGAGATGGTATCGGAAACGTTGTGCAATCCTTCAACCTGAGTATTGATAGTTTCTCCGATGGCATTAGCCCGGGTGATGATTTTTTCAACTTCCATACTGAGGTTTTCCCCCTGAGCACGGATTTTTTGTGACAGATTTTCAACATTTTTATCAAGCAACTGATTGTACTGAGCTGTCAATTCGCCCTGTTTTTTCAAAATTTCATCCAAATTGACAATGCCTTTTTCCACCATTTTGTAAACACGTTCGGTTCCATCGGCCGCTGAGCGGGCAACAGCATCCAGTTTGCCGGCCTGAGCCGAAACGGCATCGGTAATATATGTAACGTTTTTACCGGCCCGGTCATTAAATTCGAGCATTTGTTCGTTGGCTTTAGCCATCCGGCTGCCGGCTTCTTCTGCAATACTTTTTACCAAAAGTCCGGAATTTTGCAGTTCCTGCAAACGGGGTGCAAGATTATTGAACAGTTCGCTGATATTGTTTTGCAGCTGGCCTTGGACGGAAGAAAATTCGGCGGTCTGTGAACGCAGGCTGTCGGTCGAGGCGGCGGCTTTGTCGGCAACATAGTCAAAACTTTTTACGAGGTTTTTGATGTTTTCGTTCAGTTCCACAAGGGTATTGGAGGAATAGTTGTCTAATGCGCCGACCAGCTTGGCAAAGTCATCAACACGGTTTCCCAGTTCGTTTTTGATAAAATCGGTCTGTTCCGTTGCATGACGGGTAACTTCATGGAGTTCCTGCACCTGGGCGCGGATGGCATCGGCCATTGCTTTGGCCGTTTCCGCCCCCGAGGCATCGGACGGATAGACAAGATTGTTCATATAGGTACGGAGCAGCCGGGCTTCCTGCTTAAAATTTGTTCCGCGGTTGATGTAAGCAATTACCATCCAGATTATAGCCAAAGGAAGGGTTACCCCGGCCAGAAAGCCGCCAAATTCATCCGGCATCATCAAAAACAAGTTTGACCAGCCGAAAAACTGGGTGATGTAAATCAGTACAATTCCAAACCAGATGACGCTGACCCATACCATCAGGCGATGAAGGTTGTTGTCTATCCAAGAGGCGTTTTCATTATTTTCCTGATAGTTAACGTTTGACGGCGATGTCATATATGCCGGAAGCTTTTCCCCTCTTCCGGCGTTGTTGTCAACTGGTTGATTTGCCATATTAAAATTTCCCCAATTTTAAAAAATATTTTCCCTGGGGCAAAGTTTAGCTTATTTTTTTGTTTTTTTAAATATTATTTTGTTTCTTTCCACTGCTTATTCCGAGGCTTTTTTCTTTAAGACATAATTCAGCCTTTTGGCGGCCTGAAGCTTCATTTCTTCAACAGACAGGTTGGCCGGAACAACAACGCAAACCTCGGTTTTGGTTTCCGGCTCAATGGCGCTTACCTTTACGACATTGCCGCTTCTTTTGAATTCAAATAAAATTTCCGCCATGCAGCGCTCCTTTGGTAAAAAAGAAAGACCAGGAGGCCTAGTCTTTCAAAAACTTATTGTTTTTCGGAAAACCGAACGGAGCCAGTTTGCCGACCTGGCCGCGATGTCCGAGCCAGGATAAAAGTTCGGTTTCGGTTTTGGTTCCGCCGGCGCGGTTATAGACAAAACCATCGCTTTCGTTAAATATCTGAATGTCCGAAAGTCCGCCGTCTTTGTATTTTTGCAAAGTTACACCGCGGCCGCGAGCCATGGTCGGAATTTCTTCCACTTTGAAGACCAGCAGCTTGCGGTTATCGCCGATGACGGCAGCCATATTTCCGGTGATTTTTTTGCAAAATACCGTTTTTTCGCCATCACCAAGGTTCATAATCTTTCTGCCGTTGCGGGTTTGGGCAATGATGTGATTTTCATCGACCAAAAAGCCTTTGCCGGTATTGGATGCAATCAGATACTGGGTTTTGGGTTCAAAGACAAACATATCGCATATATTATCGTTATTGCCCAAATCAACCATCAGTCTCAGAGGTTGTCCGAAACCGCGGCCGCTCGGGATTTCGCTGCCGGAAATATTAAAGAATTTGCCGGAAGTGTCGAACAGCACGATTTTATCGGTCGTCTGAGCGTGAATTGCCTTTAACAGGGCATCATCGTCTTTAAACTTGAAGTCTTCGTTCAAATCCGTATGGCCTTTCAGGCAGCGTATCCAGCCCTTTTGCGACAGGATAACGGTAATCGGTTCTTTTTCAACAAAGACTTCAACCGGAACCTCAATGTCGTCTGGAACTTCGGCAAACTCGGTGCGGCGGCGTCCGAGAGCCGTCTTTTTGCCGAATTTTTCTTTGGTTGCCTTAATTTCGGCGGCTACGGTTTCCCACATTTTAGCTTCGCTGGACAGCAGCGTTTCAAGATTTTCTTTTTCCGCGGCCAAAGAATCATACTCGCTGCGGATTTCTTCTTCTTCTAGTTTGCGCAGGTTGCGCAGTTTCATATTCAAAATGGCTTCGGCCTGATTATCCGTCAGCTTAAAGGTTGCAATTAATTTGGTTTTCGGGTCATCTTCCTCACGGATAATCCGGATGATTTCATCCAAATTAAGATAGGCAATCAGATAACCGGAAAGGATTTCCATCCGGGTATTGATTTTATCGAGCCGGAAATTGGAGCGGCGTTTCAGAACCACCAGACGATGATTCAAAAATTCGCGCAAGACTTCCTGAATGCTCATCACCCGGGGAACACCATCGGAATCCAAAACGTTCATATTCATACTGAAACGGATTTCCAAATCTGTCTGTTTAAACAGGTGTTCCATCAGCAATTTTGCATCGACGGAGCGGTTTTTGGGCTCAAGGACAATCCGGACATCATGGGTGGATTCATCGCGGACGTCGCTCAACAAAGGAAGTTTCTTTTCCTGCAGGAGCGAAGCGATTTTTTCTATCAATTTGGATTTCTGAACCTGATACGGGATTTCCTTGATGATAATCTGATATTGTCCGTGGCTTAAATCTTCGGTTTCCCAGCGGGCGCGAATGCGAAAATAACCACGGCCGGTTTTGTAGGTTTCCAAGATGCTTGCAAAGCTGTCGACAATAATGCCTCCGGTCGGAAAATCCGGGCCTTTCAGGCGTCTGACCAAAGGTTCCATATCACATTCGGGATTTTCAATCTGATACAGCAGCGCGTCACAGACTTCGCTCAGATTATGCGGCGGAATATTGGTTGCCAT
This sequence comes from uncultured Alphaproteobacteria bacterium, assembly GCA_944391715.1. Taxonomy (GTDB): domain Bacteria; phylum Pseudomonadota; class Alphaproteobacteria; order RF32; family CAG-239; genus MGBC133411. The sequence goes on along the minus strand of CALXUP010000024.1, from coordinate 7,049 downwards.
ACCGACGGCAATGCCTGATGTTCCGTTGCAAAGAAGGTTGGGAACCGCAGCCGGCATAACGACAGGTTCGTGCTCTTCACCGTCATAAGTTTCGCGAAAATCAACCGCATTTTCAGAAAGGCCTTCCATCAGAGCCATGGCAAATTCGGTCAGACGGGCTTCGGTATAACGCATGGCGGCAGGACCGTCACCGTCGATATTGCCAAAGTTTCCTTGTCCGTCAACCAACGGATAACGCACCGAAAAATCCTGTGCCAGACGAGCCATTGCCTGATAAACGGCAGAATCTCCGTGCGGGTGATATTTACCGATAACGTCGCCGACGACGCGGGCGCATTTTTTGAAACTTGACTTCGGGTCAAGGTGCAGCTGGCGCATGGCAAACAGCAAACGACGGTGTACCGGTTTGAGCCCGTCGCGGACGTCCGGCAAAGAACGTGAAACAATGGTCGACATTGCATAAGACAAATAACGGCTGCTCAGTTCTTCCGCCAGAGCCACGTTGCGGATTTTTTCTTCAATTTCAGGCATTTTTACTCGGTTTTATTCTTCTAAAGTTCTAACTGGTTAAGCAAATTAGCACGGTTTTGCGGGAATTTCAAGCCGTGAGTTTGAAAAAAGTTTTTTGTGAGGAAAAACTCGGTCATCTTCAGCAAATCCGCCATTTCTGATGCTGCCGGAGTGTAGTTTCCGCTGACAATGAAATGCGGATAGGCAAAGAGCTTTTCTTTATAAACAAAGCCTGCTTCTTCACAAACTGCCCGCCCGCTTTTGGGCGAGACATAGGCCAGATTTTCGGTTGTTCCCGTCGCAGCGCATTCGCTCAGATCAAGCCCGATACCGAGAGCGTCAAGAAGGTAAAATTCAAAGAAACAATAATGAACTATCCAGTTATCTTCATTTATAAGATTAAAAAAACTTTCTATATAATAGAAAAACCTATCTAAAGGCGATAGTTCCGGCATTGCGGCATTGCAAAGCTCACATAATGAAGACAAGGCGGCAAGTTTGCGGGCATCGCTGATGAAGTTTACGGCGCAAGGCTCCAAGAGCTCGGTTTTCAGGCTCAGCATATTTTCATCTACCCGCGAATATGCTTCAATCTGCAGGCGGTTGCCCAGCTGATAAACGCCCAGATTGCGTTTGTGAAGACAATTTTTGACATAGCCGGTAACTTTGCCGTGCTCACGCGTTAACACGGTGAGAATTAACGAACTCTCACCGTGTTTGCGCAAATTGATTATATAGCCTTCATCCGTAAAACGCATTATTCGTAATCGTGAATCAGCGTTTTGGTAATTTTATCGTAGGCCATCAGCTCGCTTAAAACCCGTTTCATATCATGCAGCGGAATCATATTCGGGCCGTCGCTTAAAGCTTTGTCCGGATTGTCGTGCGTTTCAATAAATACGGCGGCGACGCCGACGGCCACTGCGGCACGGGCCAGAACCGGCGCATATTCTCTCTGTCCGCCGGAAGTTCCGCCCTGCCCACTCGGCTGCTGAACCGAATGGGTGGCGTCAAAAATAACCGGGCAGCCGGTATCTTGCGCCATTTTCGGCAGGCCGCGGAAATCGGTTACCAGGGTATTGTATCCGAACGAGGCACCGCGTTCCGTCAGGCAAACGTTCATATTGCCGGAATCTTCCGCTTTTTTGACAATATGCTTCATATCCCAGGGTGCGCAGAACTGGCCTTTTTTGATGTTTACGACTTTTCCGGTCTTGGCCGCGGCAACGACCAAATCAGTCTGCCGACAAAGAAAAGCCGGAATTTGCAGCATATCAACATGCGGGGCAACAATCGCGCATTGTTCTTTTTCATGCACATCCGTTACAATCGGAATATTATTATAAAGTTTCTTTATTTCGTCAAAAGTTCTCATCCCTTCTTCCAGCCCAACGCCGCGTGCGCCGTTAATCGACGTGCGGTTGGCTTTGTCAAAAGAGGCTTTGAAGACATAGTTAATCCCGAGCTCTTTGGTGATTTCAACCATGGCGCCTGCCATGTCTATGGCATGCTGACGGCTTTCAATCTGACAGGGGCCGGCCAGCAGAGCCAGCGGCAGCGTATTGCTGATTTCAAAGTTTCCGATTTTTACTTTTCTTTGTTCCATAATTTTTTCCTTTTGCTATTCAGAATGATTTATTTTTAGCAAATTTATGTGCCGTTTTCAACCGTAATCCTGCTAGCTGTGGAGGAAAAGCAAAAAAAACACCGCCTCGCGCGAGGCAGTGTTTTTGCTTTCTTATACCAAAACATCTTGGTGTTCCGACAATATCTTTTTCATGTCTTTTTTGAGAAAGAATGAATGGAAGATTTTACGAAACAGAGAAAAATCCGTAACATGGCCCGGAACAATATATTCGTCATAACCGACAGCTTCCGTATCCGCATTCAGATAAGACGGACGGATATATAAAATATCCTGTTTGCAAATGTTTGTCGGCGGATATTTGAAATAACAGTACCGAATTCCCAATTTTCTAAGAAATTTTTCTACAACCTTTTTGTTTTCGGATGTCAGGCAATAAAGTTCCGGAAAGATTGACATTTCCCGGTCGAGAATTTTGTACCAATAAGCGGCATGCAGCAATGTTGTCAGGTCTGCCGCATCAACAAAAAGATTCAGGTACGAGACAACGCCTATTTTTTTGCAGGCATCATGCGTCTTTGTCAATTCCTGTCTGTGCAGGTTAAGACAGTCAATGATACTGCCACAAAACGGGGTTTCAGAAAAATTCCAATAATCAAAGTTATCTTTACCAATAATTTCTTCAATGCCGTGCAGCATTTTTTCCGTGCCGATATACAGGCATTTTTTGCCATAATCTTCATAGCTTAATTTAACAAGCATTTTGAAAAAACCGTTGTCGGGATTTTCCGGAATTTCATTGACTTCCGGGCGGGTTCCCCAGCTTTTTTCAATTGCAGAAGCAATACCGCCGGCCAAAAGCCTCATATCGGGCGATTTGCCGTGAAGAATAAGTTTATAATTGCTGCCGGAATATGCATACAACCATTTTAACTCTTGTTCTCTCTGCTTTTCATCTGCCAAATTTAAGAAATTTTCTCTCTCCATAATATAAAAATTTGATTAATAATATTAATTGCGGGTATCTTATTAGCATTATTCCCGTCATATGGCAACAAAAAAATACTTCAAACGGAATCATTGTTTAATAGTCGTTGTTCAGTTCCCAACGCAGCCAGGTAAACAAGACATTTCCGTCATTTTTGACTCCGGGGACATATGCGGCCTGAATATTGAAATTTTTGTAGCCGATACCGGCCAGCGGCAATGGCAAAGGCAGCGGAATGTAAGCATATTCGGAACGCTGGGTCAGGCTGAGCGTATAACCGATGCCGACACGCCATTTTTGATAGCAGTCAAGCGGCCAGTTGTGCTGATAAGCATATCCGAATATCGTTTGCAAATGTTTGTTGGAATCTTTGAAGCCCATGGCATAAAGGGCATGCCAGTCGCCGTCGGAATCGTAAAAGGATTTGCCCAGCCCTGCTCCCCACGGTTCTTCATTGTAGTCGTCAATTTTATCTTTATCATATAATAACCGGTTGTGCCAGGTGTTTATCGGGAGGTAGAGATCATAATTTTCCGCGTTCCAAGCCGCCGCCATATTATTCTGCAGCTTTTGCCCCCAGTTTTCAGAAAGTTTAAAGCTGTTTTCTTCTGCAGTTGCCGGTACGGCTGACAAGCACAAGATTCCTACTATTATACAAAGGCAATAACGAAACATGTTTTATTAATCCGGCATAATTTATTGAATGTCCGCTTGTAACAAAAATAAAAAAAAGATTCAATCTCGTAAAGGAGCGTTGTTTATAACTAAAGCCCCGATTTCGTTTCGGAGCTTCAGCTTCTTACATCAGGGCATCGATGCCGTTTCCTAACGGAAAATAGTAGAAGTACAGGCTGGCCAACATCAGAGCGACAAGCGGCACAACAACCTTTTCAAACGGAAAATGTGCGTGCCCGCCGTTATGCGCCTTCATCCACTGATAAAATTCAGAAGAGCCGATCAACACCAGCATACCGATAATGACGCTGAACAGGAACGGATCAAGATAGAAAATCAGAATGGGTCTGGCCTGATATTCGATTTCGCTGATATATACAAAACCAATCATTGCGACGGAAATGACAATCAGCCAAAAATCGCGGCCCTTAAAGTTCCAGCCTTTTTTATCAAACCATTTAATCAGCCAGAAACCGAGCAAAGTCAGAAAAGCACCGGCCCAGACGCCGACGACGCTGTCATCGACTCCGAGTTTGCGGGCAATTTCCAAAGAAGCACCGACCGCAACAGTACAAACGGCGCAAGCCGGATTGGCCAAAGCTTTTCCGCTATATATTACAGCGGCCAGAAAAGCCAGAATCAAACTCATTTTTATCCCCTCCGTTATTCAAAATTATGTTTATTCTAATTTATCAAAAACATAAATCAATCGATTTTTTCAATCTGTTCCTCTTTTTCTCTTTTGAGCCAGCGACGCGTCATTTTCAGCGCGTTTTCAAAAGTCGAGGCTGTTGAAATGTTTTGTACCAGATTTTCTTTTTCCAATGCGTCGTGCAAAACCCGGCGAGGCTGTGTCTTCATATTGGAAAGGATAATCTTGGTATTGTACGGGCGCAGACGGCGGACAAATTCCACAATGGTATTGGCACCGCTGGCGTCAATGACCGGTACATAGCCCATACGCAGAATCAGGACTTTCGGTTTCTTGTCAATTTTTTTCAAAAAGCCCGAAACCTGAGAAGCAACACCAAAAAACAACGGCCCGGACAAGCGCAGCGACATAACGCCCTGCTCATGCAGAACCTGGGTTAAATCGCGCCCGCCGCCAACGTCTTCCAATACCGTTTCGTCATTGGCAATTTCAATTTCTTTGCTCATTCTGTGCATAAATATAATGCTTGCCATCACAAAACCAACACTGATTGCCGTATTTAAATCAACCAGAATCGTCAGCAGCAGCGTTACCAGCAAGGTATAACGGTCGCCTCTCGGACCGGTGATGAGTTTGAACATCTTGTCCAGATTCAGCATATTCCAGCCGATGATGACCAAAACGGCAGACAGGCAAGCCAGCGGAATAAAGCGCGCCAACGGCGACAACAAAAGCATAAACAACAGCAAAAATACGCTTTGCATCATACCGGCAACCGGCGAATAAGCTTTGGCCTTGAAGTTTGTGGCCGTGCGGGCAATGGCTCCGGTCGCCGGAACCCCCATAAAGAATGCCGAAGCGATGTTGGCTATTCCTTCGCCGATAAGTTCGGCATTGGAATTGTGATTATCACCGCTCATACCGTCAACAACCGTTGCGCTCAGCAGAGATTCAACTCCGGCCAGAAAGGCTATGGTAAAAGCACTCGGCATAACTTTTAACGCCATATCCAGATTAAATTCCGGGAAAGCCGGCGCCGGCAGAAAATGCGGAATGCCGCCGAATTTGCTGCCGATTGTATCAACATTCAGACCAAAAAGACTGAAAATCAGAACCAGAACGGTAGCTCCGGCAACGCTGACCAGATAAGCCGGCAGTTTTATCTTTTTTATCTGAATGTAAAAAATGCAAGCCAGTGAAAGTAAGGCAATGATAACCGATCCCCAGCTGAATTTATCCAAATTGGCAAGATACATCTTCCATTTCGGCAGGAATTCGGCCGGAACGTTTTCTATATCCAGCCCCAGCAGGTCTTTCATCTGCGTGGAAATCAGCAGCAGACCGATACCTGCCGTAAAGCCCAAAACAACCGGATACGGAATATATTTAATATAAGTACCGAAACGCAGCAAACCGGCCAATACCAGAATCACGCCGGCCATTACCATAACCATAGCCAGCCCCGTGTATCCGTACTGGGCCATAACATTAAAAATAACAACAACAAACGCCCCGGTCGGGCCGCCGATCTGATAACGGCTGCCGCCCAGAAAAGCAATGAAAAAACCGGCCACAATCGCCGTATACAAACCTTGCGCAGGTTCCACGCCCGAAGCAATGGCAAGCGCCAGAGCCAGCGGAATGGAAATGACGGCAACGGTCATACCGGCAACTGCATCCCTTTTAAAATATTCTTTATTATATCCTTGTTTTAAAACTTCATACAGTTTGGGGGCAAAATTCTTTTCATAACCCCGCATCATCTTCTTGAGATACGCAAACATTTTATCAACACCATGAGTTATTTTATTATAGTTATTTTCAGCGGGTAATAGCAATACTACATTGATTTTTAAAATCAAGGGGAAACCGGCAGTTTTTTATTATTTTTTACGTTTATTTTTGCCCTCTGATTTTTGGCATTTATTTATCCAAAATTCCGCCCCAACTTTTCAATACTGCTTGACACTCGCGTTTTGTTGTGATATAGTGGTCTTTGATGATAATTCTTCTGCTTTGCAGGCGACGGCCTGAGCGATCGGTTTGTTCGGTACCTTAAAACCCGCGATGCTCCGGCGGGGTTTGTGAATGACAATGGACTTTGAAAAGAATTTTTATGGGAGAAAGCCGATGAGAAACGATAACACTATGCTACACATGAAACTAAATGCTGCGGTGTCGGTATTTTCTATCGCTGCCGCTTTCTCGGTTCTTCTCCCGCCTTCCAATGCCTATGGTGGTATTTGCTTTCTGCCTGACTGTAATCTGGATGGCACCTCGTTCGATGATGTCAACTCCGATTCTTCTTGGTGTATTGATAACGGCTATTACTTCACCTGTCCCGAAGGTACTTCGCCTGATTATTCCCAGACCTGTCCGCGTGACGAGAGCTACACCAAATGTTCCTCCGAGCAATGGTGCATTGACAACGGTTACACCAAAACCGCCCAATCCTGTTATGACCTCGGCCCGACCTGGTTTCCGCAAAACCTCTGTCCGAAAGGTTTTGACCTCTACAAATCCTGTGTCGAAGACACCGCCCAGGCCTGTGAGGACAAAGGTTATGTCAACAACTGTTCCCGTCCCGACAAGACTGAGATTTGCGAATGGGACTCTTCTTTTGCCAAATGCTGCAACGA
>CALXUP010000023.1 GCA_944391715.1 uncultured Alphaproteobacteria bacterium | reverse complement strand
CCCTTTCGAGTTCGCTTCTCGTTTCCATAAAAAAATTCCCAGAAAGGGAATTTTTTTATGGAGCGGGCAACGAGAATCGAACTCGCATTAAAAGCTTGGGAAGCTCTCGTTCTACCATTGAACTATGCCCGCAAGAGCAACATAAAAATACACCGCTTTTGCAAATAATCAAGCAAAATTTTTGTTTTGTTCCGGTTTTTTGCTTGCTCCCGGAGGCAAAACTTTTTATACTGCCGACATCTGATAATGAGGTGAATAAATATGGCTGTTAACGAGCAATACAAACTTTTGGGACGTAAGGTGGAAGACCTGCGGCAGAAAGAGGATTTTTATCCGACGCCGCGTTATGTGACGCAGGCCTTGCTGGATAATTATGATTTTTCCGGAAAAATCTGGGAGCCGGCTTGCGGCGACGGGCGGATGGCCGAGGTTTTAAAAGAAAAATATTCAGATGTCGAATGCTCCGATTTGGTTGACCGCGGTTACGGTGAGGCAGGGGTAGATTTTCTTCATTCTGCCAAAAAGGCTCCGAATATTATCACTAACCCGCCTTTTCAGCTGGCATATGAGTTTATTGAGCAAGGCTTGAAACTGTCTGAAAGGACCTTGGCTCTTTTGTTGCCTATTCGTTATCTGACCGGAAAAAAACGGGCGAATTTATATGCGAAATTTCCGCCGGCAAAAATTATTGTAATTCCCAACAAAGTTGATTTTCTCGGTTTTGGCAAGCCGGCAATGGAGTTTGCTTGGTTTGTCTGGGAAAAAAGCGAAGGAGTGCGGACCGAAATTGTCTGGGCTCGGGTTAAAACCCGCTAAAGAGCTGTCATGCTTGTTGTTTTTTTCCTCGTGTAGCTGTTTTGTACACGTCGTCAAAAAACAACGGCGCAGCCCAGCCCTTTATCGGGTTTTAACAGAAAGTAGCAGTCATGCTTGTTGTTTTTTCCTCGTGCAGCTGGTTTGTACACGTTGTCAAAAAACAGAGGTGCAGCCCAGCCTTTTATTGGGTTTTAACGAAAAGCGGTTGCATGCTTGCTGTTTATGTGAAGAAGTTGCAATAAAGAAAATTAATATGGAGCAAAAGTAGATATGCGGAAAGAATTTTATGTTTTTCGGCACGGTGAAACAGAACTTAACCGTCAAAAGCGCTGGCAGGGATCCGGAATGGATTATGAGCTTAATGAAAGTGGCAGGCAGCAGGCGGAAGAGCTTGCGCAAAAATTGGCGGGAAAAGGTTTGGAGATTATTTTTTCTTCACCTTTAAACGGGCATTGCAAACGGCGGAAACGGTTGCGGCTGCTCTTGATATTCCGGTGGTTGTTAAAGATGATTTGCGGGAATGTTTTTATGGTGCGGCCGAAGGGCAGTTGATTGTTGATTTGAAGAAAAATGTTCCGGAGATTATCAACAACTGGGCTCATCCTGATTTTTGGGATATCCGTTTTGCCGGAGGCGAAAGTAAAAAAGAAGCTTTGGAACGTGTTTTGAAAGTTTTTGATGACTTAAGGCAAGAAGATCATGCTGTTATGGGGATTGCAATTCATGGCGGAACGATGGGGGCTTTACTGAATTATTGGGGATATGATTTTACATCTATCCCGAATTGCGCTGCTTTTTTGCTTTTGTATGAAAATGGGCAATGGCGGATGGGCAGCGATTTGTTTTAGGCATTAAAATTGAGCTGGAGGTCTTTATAACGTGCCGGATCATTGATCCAGTTTTCCCGGACTTTGACGAACAAAAATAAATGAACCCTGGTTTCCAGCAGTTCTTCAATTTCCGTCCGGGCCATTTGCCCGATTTTTTTTATCATGGAGCCGCCTTTGCCAAGGACAATGATTTTTTGGTTGTCGCGTTCAACATAAATTGTTTGTTCACAGCGGACGGAGCCGTCTTCGCGCCGATCCCATAATTCTGTTTCGACGGTCAGGGAATAGGGAAGTTCCTGATGCAGGCATAAAAAGAGTTTTTCGCGCGTTATCTCGGCGGCCAGAATACGCAGCGGCATATCCGAGATTTGGTCTTCCGGATAGTACCACGGAGACAGCGGCAGATTATCAGCCAGATAAGTGTAAAATTCTTCCAGATTTTTTCCGGTTTCGGCAGATACAAAAAATGTTTCTTTGAAATTTCCGGCTTCATTTAAGGCGGCGCTCAAGCCTAAAAGCTTGTCTTTATGAACCAGGTCGATTTTATTAATCAGCAGCAGGGCTTCTTTTTTGTTTTTGTTCAGCTTGTTGATGATTGCGCGGGTTTCATCGTCAAAGCCGCGTTTGGCGTCAACAACCAAAACCGTAATGTCGGCATCACCGGCGCCGTCCCAAGAGGAGGCGACCATTGCGCGATCCAACCGGCGTTTGGGTTTGAAAATTCCCGGTGTGTCGATAAAGATAATCTGAGTATTTTGCCAGATGCCGATGCCTTTGACCAAAGAACGGGTGGTTTGAACCTTAGGAGAAACTATAGTTACCTTTGACCCGACAAAGTCGTTGGTGATGGTCGATTTTCCGGCGTTCGGCGCTCCGATTAAAGCCACAAAACCACAACGGGTCGGTGTTTTCGGCGAGGAATTTTCTGGTTGAACGGTCATATTATTTCAGCCTTTCCAACATTCGGGCTGCTGCTTCCTGCTGGGCGAGTTTTTTGTTGCGCCCGCTGCCGATTGCCGGCGGCAGTTTTCCTATTTTGACCGCAATATGAAAGACCGGTTCGTGTTCGGAACCCTCACGGCTTAAAACAACATATTCCGGCTGCGGAAGGTTTTTTGCATGAGTTACTTCCTGTAATTTGGTTTTGGCATCTTTGGGCGGTTCGATGTTCCGGTCAATCAGTTCTTTCCAATGGGTATCGACAAAGTTAATGGCCTCTTCGTCTCCGGCATCAATGAAAATTGCGCCGATAACGGCTTCGCAGACGTCGCACAGCACATTTTCATTGCGGCGGATATCTTCGTTTGCCACAATCATAAACTTGTCCAAATGCAGTGTTTGCGCCATTTGGGCAACGGTTTCTTTGCAAACCAAACTGACAAAACGCTGAGATAAGCTTCCTTCCGGCTCTTGGGGAAAAATTTTATAAAGCAGGGCAGCTATGCTCAGCCCTAAAACCCGGTCGCCCAAAAATTCGAGCCGTTCATAATTTTGAGAAACATCTGTCGTATGGCTGCTGTGCGTTAAAGCCTGACGCAGCAGGGCCGGATTTTTGAAACGATATTTTAATATTTCCTGTAGTTCTTCAAGCATCGTTATTGAATTTTCTTAAACATTCTTTCAAAGCGGATTTTCTTTGTCCAGGCCCAGGGTTTGTACCAAGCATCATCAGTATTATGAGAGAAAAACAGCCAGCGGGCTTTACCGACCAGATTTTCAAAAGGAACAAAGCCGACGCTTAAGCGGCTGTCATCAGAGCGGTCGCGGTTGTCGCCCATTACAAAATAGCTGTTTTCCGGAACGGTAACCTCAACCATATTGTCAACAAATTCCTGGCGGTCGGAAATTTCCAGAATATTATGTTTAACACCGTTTGGCAAAGTTTCTATATATTGACGGTAGCGTTCGCCGTTGCCGAACTTGTCGCGGATAACGAAATCTTCAATCTGTTGGCGTTCAACCGGTTTGCCGTTGATGTATAAAATTCCGTCCTGCATTTTTATTTTGTCGCCCGGCAGGCCGATAATGCGTTTGATGAAATCGGTTTTGTTATCCTGCGGAAACTTAAAAACGACGACATCGCCTCTTTGCGGCTGGTCAGCCCAGATTCTTCCTTCAAACAGCGGCAGGCTGAACGGAAAAGAATGTTTGGAATAGCCGTAAGTGTATTTTGATACAAAGAGATAATCGCCGACATGCAGGGTCGGGTACATGGAGCCGGAAGGGATTTTGAACGGTTCAAATAAAAACGTACGAATTATAATCGCAATCAATATGGCATAAATTATTGTTTTTATTGTGTCCAATATGCTTTCGTCTTTTTCCATAATTCTTCTCTTCCTTGAGCGGCCGCGCGGTGTTCTTTTTGATGAATGTCTGATATATAACAATATTGTTTAGATATCAAGCCTTATTATGCAGCGTTTTCATTAATTTGAGGTTAAGAAAAAGTTTTTTCTGTTTGATTTATGGAAAAAATATAAAAATTTTGCTTGAAAGAGGAAGACTGTCATTTACCGGAAGATTATGGCAGGGTTTCGATAATAACAAAAGCCTGCGCCCATGGAAAGTCGTCTGTCATCGTCACATGCAGATGGCAGTTTTGTCCTGCGCCGAGCTTTTTCAGATGTTCAGCTGCTTTTCCGCGCAGGCGGAGTTCCGGTTTGCCGGCCGGCGTATGGGTGATGATTAAATCCGGCCAGAAAACACCCTGGCGGAAACCGGTGCCGAGTGCTTTTGAGCAGGCTTCTTTGGCAGCAAAACGCCGAGCGACCGAGCAGGCAAATTCATAATCAGAAATTTTGCGCCTTTTTTCCAGTTCGGCTTTTTCCTCTTCCGAAAAGATTTTGTTGATAAAGTGTTGTCCGAATTTTCCGATGGCGGCTTTGATGCGTTCAATATTTGCCAGATCGTTTCCGATGCCGATAATCATTTTTTGTTCCTCTCGGTGTTTGTTTGGTTGTTTTCAAGTTTTGATAATGCCGTTTTCAACAGAAAATAAGAGACAATCCAGCTTAAAAAGAAAAACGGAATGCACCCGATCATCATCGGCTGCAAAATGGGCCAGATGTCAGTAAAAAATGTGCTGAAGTCAAAGCTCAGCAAAGCCCGGGTTGATTTTTCAAAAAAATGCAGAAAATCAACCTGTGCATTTGGGTCATATTCATCGCCCAAAATCCGCCGTCCGGTATATAAGACGGATATCCAGATAAACGGAAATGTCCAGGGGTTACCGGTTACGGTGCCGATTGCCGCGGCCAGGACATTGCTCCGGATGAACCAGGCAATAATGACGGCCAAGATGCAATGAAAACCCAAAAAGGGCGTGAATGTTACGGCAACACCGCAGGCAAAACCGGCCGCAATCGACTGCGGGGTTCCGTTTAAGCCTTTCAGACGGCTTAATAAATTTTGCCATAACCCGGCCGTTTTACGGTGCAGGGCAATCAGACGGGAGTTTTTTTGATACAATTTTGTCCTCCGGAGCAGGTTATTGGACGGAGCGGGAAACGTAGCTTATTACTTTGCTGGCTTTCATTGCTGCAATAATGTCCGTCAGGTGTTTTAGGTCTTTTACCTCAATATCGACCAATATCTCAAAATAACTAATCGTCCGGTAGACAATATTCAAGTTGGCAATGTTGCCGTTGTTGCGGGCAACCAGATTGGAGAGTTCTGCCAGGGCGCCGGGCTCGTTGTTGAGCATAACTTTCAACCGGCCGATATGCGGTGCGTCGGTTGCGGCATCTCCCCAAGATACATCAAGCCAGCGTTCAGGCTCGTCGGCATATTTTTCCAGCAGTTTGCAGTCGATGGTATGAATGGCAACGCCTTTGCCGGTGGTTACGATTCCGACAATCCGGTCGCCGGGCAGCGGATGGCAGCAACCGGCAAAATGCACGGCCATTCCCGGAATCAGGCCTTTGATTTTTAGCGGTTCGCCTTTTTTCTCTTTGTTCGATTTTTTGAAACTCGGGACTTTTAAAGACTTAACCACCCGGCCGAGTTTGGATTGTTTATAGCCCGGATAAACGGCTTTCATTACGTCCCATGCGGTAACCAGCCCTTCACCGACTTTGGCGTAAATATCGTCTATTGATTCAGCCTCAAAATTCGGCAGGATATTGACCAGCCCTTTTTCTGAAAATTCCAGATTTTCGCCTTTGAAGGTGCGTTCCAGAAGCTGCTGTCCCAAAGTAATGAACTGGTCGCGTTTATAGGTGCGAACATAGCGCCGGATAGCGGCTTTGGCTTTGCCGGTCACAACAAAGCGTTCCCACTCGGTTGAAGGATGCTGGGCTTTTGACGTGAGAATTTCAACCTGGTCGCCGTTTTGCAGAACCGTACGCAGCGGTCGGATTTCGCCGTTGATTTTGGCTCCAACGCAGGTGTCTCCTACCGTGGAGTGAACGGCATAGGCAAAGTCAACCGGGGTTGAGTTTATCGGCAGGCTGATTAAATCGCCTTTGGGGGTAAAACAGAAAACCTGGTCATTATACATTTCCAGTTTGGTGTTTTCCAAAAACTCTTCCGGATTGGAAGCCTGTTCCAGAATTTCTAAAAGTTCCCGTATCCAGCGGAAATTTTTGCCGACGGCTTTTTGTCCTTGTTTGTAAGCCCAGTGGGCGGCAATGCCTTTTTCGGCAATCTCATGCATTTCATGCGTCCGAATCTGAATTTCAATCCGGGTATTTTCCGGGCCGATAACGCCGGTATGAATGGACTGGTAGCCGTTGGGTTTGGGTGTTGAAATATAATCTTTGAAACGGCGCGGCACCATATGATATTTGCTGTGTACGACGCCTAAAGCCTGATAACAGGCAGCAATGTCATCAACGCAGATGCGAAAGGCCATAATGTCGGAAAGCTGCTCAAAAGAAGCATTTTTTTGCTGCATTTTGCGCCAGATGGAATAGGGGGATTTTTCACGCCCGGTAACCGTTGCGTTGATGCCGTTGTCTTTCATATCTTTTTCAAGCTGGCTGATAATTTTGGGAACCAGATTGTTGCCCTGTTCACGCAAAAAGTTCAGGCGGGCAACAATGGAATCGTGCGCTTCTTTATGGAGCTCGGCAAAAGCGATTTCTTCCAGCTCGGTTTTGACTTCCTGCATTCCGATGCGTTCGGCCAGCGGTGCATAAATGTCAAGGGTTTCTTTGGCAATGCGGGCGCGTTTTTCCGGTTTTTTCAAAAAATGCAGCGTGCGCATATTGTGCAGGCGGTCTGCCAGCTTGATGAGCAAGACGCGAACGTCTTCCGACATGGCTAGCAGCAGTTTGCGGAAATTTTCGGCTTGTTTATTATTGGCCGATTTTTGTTCAATCATAGCCAATTTGGTCAGGCCGTCAACTAACTGGGCAACCTGATCGCCAAAGTTTTCGCGGATTTCTTCAACCGTGGTATCTGTATCTTCGACCGTGTCGTGCAGCAGGCCGGCAATAATGGAAGCGGAATCAAGCTTGAATTTGGTAAGAATACCGGCGACTTCAATCGGATGGGAATAGTATGGGTCGCCGGAAGCACGGAGCTGAGCTCCGTGCTTTTTCATGGCAAAGACATAAGCTTTATTGAGAGCGTCCTCATCGGCGTCCGGATCATATGATTTTACTAAATCAACGAGTTCATATTGTCTCAACATCGGATGTCAGCTCCCAATAATTAAAAGTATTACAGCTTTTGATTAAAGCAGGATAATCTTAATTATTCGTTATTTTTCGCTGTCATCAAAATCGTCGTCGAGGTCGGCACCCATATCGAAAGAATCGTCCAATTGGGCATCATCATCGTCCATACCGTCTTCGGCAGACAGATCCAAGTCGTCATCAACATCGGAATCGCCGTTTTCATCAACGACCTGCATTGAATCGGAAACATCGCTGTCAAGCAGCAAATCGGAGAACTGTTCGTCCAAATCGACCAATTCTTTTTCTGCAGCCATAATTTCCAGCTCTTCTTCTTCCGGTTCTTCAACTTCAACATATTTTTGCAGCCCCATAACCAGAGATTTTTGCAGATCTTCGATATTAACCGTATTTTCGGCGATTTCACGCAGAGCGATTACCGGATTTTTATCGTTGTCGCGCGGAAGGGTTATCGGAGAGCCGGCGCTGATGTCTTTTGCGCGTTGGGCTGCAACCATCAGGAGTTCGTAGCGGTTCGGGATTTTATCAATGCAATCTTCAACTGTAACACGTGCCATTTTTTTCACCTTAATTTTATTGTAAAATACTCTAGTTTCAAGTGTATACTAAGATTGTAGACGAAATGCAATAAAAAAGTGAAAATTTTTTTATTTTGTTTTTGCAACGCTATGAATTTCAACGATATTTTAATCTATTCCGTTAAGCGGGTGGAAAATCAGCGTATTGTTGATCCGGTTAAAGGAATCGTTTATTTTGTCGCGATTCCGAATAAAGGCGGCCACGTCGGACAACGGGGCGTCATACATTTCTATTAATCCCTGCATCAGGGCCAGATTGGCTTCAGCCAGCAGAGGAGAAAGCTGGGCGTTGGTTTTGTCCAGCAGTCCTTTGCGATAAATAGAAACAGCCGTGGCGGTTGACGGGCTCATATTGGCAGCGCGGCGGGCTTTGACTGTCTTGTCGCAGGTGTATCCCCATTCATCCAGTGTGAAACCTTGTTCGGCGGCAATGGCGGCCAGTTTCCTTTCTTCCCCGATAATCCGAAACTTTTGAATCAGGCGCTGACATGGATTGGCCATATCTTTCATCAAAGGATTAATCGGAAAACCCGGATTTTGCTCTTCTTCCCACAGATTGAGCAAACTGGTAGCCTGCATAACTTTTAAAAAAGTAGAGAAGTCGTTGTTTAATTTTGCAATCCCGTCAAATGTCCGGGCTACGGCAAGGGCATCCGGCGCTGTCAGCGGACTGTCCGGCTGCGGATTGATTGTTCTTCTGTTGAGCGGGTCTGTTTTTATTGGCAGAAGCTTTTTTGTTTTGGGAATGTAGGCCCGCAAATCGGCAAATTGGTCGAGTTTTTCGTAAAACTCAGGATTATATTGTACTTTGGACAACGGCTTGCGGTTTTGCGGAAATTCCGCCGTATAACCGTGTCTTTGCCAGACTTCCGGCATTAAAACCCAGTAAAGCGAAGGGGATAAAAATTCGATATCTTCAATATGCTGGAGTTCCGGTGCGATTTTGTCGGGAAAACGGTTTTTGGTTTCTTTGATGCCGGGGTAATTTAATATTTTAGGCGACATTCCCGGAACCGTATGCATAAACGGGCCGATGTATTGGTAGGTGCTCGGCGGCATCATTTTGATGACTTCCATCAGGGCGTCTTCTGTCGGCGTTTTTAAGCGCTTTTCGGATAATCCGTAAGATTTGATTATTTTTCTGAAAGCGGCTTTAAACTTTTTGCCGATGTTCCAGGTGTAATCATACCCTTTGTCATAGCTTTTGTCAGCATCCAGCCGGGCTTGGAGTTCGGCAACGGGCGGATAGTTTTCATGAAGGTTGATTTCATAAAATTTTTTATATTTCCCGGCCTCGTTGGCGGCAGAAAACCCGGCTTCCGCGAGGAGAAAACAGATGCTGAAAAAGACCGTTTTTTTCATTATTGTTTGGTTACCCTGATTTTAAATGTCAGTGCCAGTTTTTCGCCCGGCTTCATATTGAACTTCCATTCGCGGGCACGAGAGTTCTTTTCGGTTCCGGTCATGCTTTCTTCCAAAAGTTGATATTGGCTGCCGAAATTTTGGATAAAGACCATATCTGCAGCTTCTGCTTTGGCGTTTTCAAAAGTAATTTCGGCGGAAATTTCTTTGGTGTCTTTGGCAATGTTTTGGCTTTGAGTAATCTTTCCTTTGACCCAGATATCAAAGGCAGAACCAGTGTTCAACTCGATTTTTTCACCCACGGCCGTGCGCGGAAAAGCGCTTTCTCCGATGAACTGAAGGTTTCCGGAAGAATCTTTTTCATACATTCTGAGTGTTCCGGCCGGCAACGGCTCGCCCAGATTGGAGGCTTTGCCGTTGGTGATTTTGAAGATGACGGAAGGCGTTTGTTTTTCAAATTCGTTCAAGCTGCTGCCGAGACCGATATATAACGGGGAAATCAGCCGGTATTCTTTGGTATAGACAACGTCCGGTTTGGTCATCAGGCTGACTTGTTTTGACTGTTTGTCTTTGATGGTCGTCTGGAACGGCAAGCTATACATGTAATAGTCGCCGAGGGCTTCCGGAGCGGAAGCTGCGGCAGCGCTTTCGGCAACGGCTCCGTCAAAAGCGGCTGCTTTCATCATGAGGCCGGTATTAAAACTGCGAGGCATTATCGGCTGAACCTGATTGACATTGCCGGCAATCAATTGCACTTTTGCATCTTTATAGTCGGTTCCCGACTGGTTGTTGAGCGTTACCCAGCCGTTGAGGTTGAGTTTGTCGGCCGAACTGATTTCGGCGATATAATCGGCTTTCCAGCTGATGCCGTTGGTCAGGTAGGCAAGTTCTACGTTCTGAGTGCCAGACCGGGCGTTTTCAACGTCAATAATCAAGGTTGGTTTGGTTCTGAGGCCTTCGGGAATTTTTTCATAGATAATGCGTCCCGGAAAATTGGTTTCTATGCCATAGGAAAATTGTAAAACGGGGGCTCCCGAGTTGCCGTTCAGAATGACGGCGCTGTTGAATATATCCTGACCGTTTTTCGGGTTGGTAACGGCGGTTTTGACTTTTTGTCCGGCAGCGGCGTTCAGTAAATTGTAGGCATTGAGCAGGTTGTAGTCGTAATTTTGTTCAATTACCCGGAGATTGGAGCCGGAAAGCATTGCCGTTTCCGGTTTTATCTGGCGGGCAACCCCTTCAAAGGCGATGAGCGAACGGCCGGCTGGCAGCTTGAGGCTGCGTGTGTCGCGTACAAAGGCAAGATTGTTGTTGTAAATGCTCAAAGACATATCGGTATTTTGTTTGTCGGTGAGCAGAATTTCTTCTTCTGCGGCAAAAGCGACTCCGGAAGCAAATAATGCGGACAGAGCCAAAAGCGAAGCGGCAACAGGCTGTTTCATTTTACCATCTCTTTCTGTTTTGTTGGTTTCGGAACCCAATATAACCTATTTTTTTTCAAAAAAAAAGTGATAAATTGAGAATATTGCTAGACTCGGGACAAATCTTGGAATATTATTCCGCTATCAGATGATAAGTTTTTGAGGAGAATGAAAATGGCTTGGACCGAACAGATGGTTGAAGATTTGCGCACAATGTGGAAACAGGGGCTGACGACGGCCGAAATCGGCAAAAGGCTTAATGTTACGAAAAATTCGATTGTCGGAAAAGTTCACCGGCTGGGATTGTCGGGACGCCCGTCTCCGATTAAGAAAAAGAATGAGGAAAATGCTGCCGAGGAAATCCAGACGGCAGAAAACATTCAGGTCGTTTCTTCTAAAAATACGGCAGAAAGTCCACAACTGAAAAAAGAAACAGTCAAAATCGACAAAGCCCAGATGCCGGAGGTTAAACCCGTAATGACTTCTTCCGTAAAGAGCGAGCCGGCCAAAAAAGGAATGATGTCTTTGATGGATTTGGACAATCATACCTGCCGCTGGCCGTTGGGAGATCCGAAAGACGAGAATTTTCATTTTTGCGGACGCAAGGTTAAAATCGGACAGACTTATTGCGAAGAGCATGCCAATATTGCTTATGTAAAAGCCGTAAAAAAATAATCGACAGCTCTGACGTTTGTAAAATATTAACCTATTTTGGTGCATTATTAAGTGAAATAGGATTTTATAAGCGTTTATAAGGATTATAAATTATGTCGTTAAGTTCGATTTTGGCGTATCTTTTTGGCGTCGTTGTCGTTATCGGGTCTATTGTGTCTGCAACCGATCATCCGGAAGCCTTTATTGATATTCCCAGTGTTATTATCGTTTTTGGCGGTACGGTGGCTGCACTTTTTCTTTCTTTTGAACCGAAAACAGCTTTTGAAGCTTTTAAGCTGTTGTTTAGCACGTTGAGAATACATAAAGATTCAAATGCCTCTTTGAAAGATGAAGTTGGGCGGATTGTTCGCTGGGCTTATATTGTTCAGAAGAACGGGCTGCAAGGGTTGGAAAACGAAGTTACCGACGATTTGCGTCTGAAAGATCCTTTTCTTGCTTATGGTGCCGATCTTGTGGTAACAGGTTATACCGGTGCGGAAATCAAACAGATTTTGGAAAATATGATGGATGCCCAATTGGAAAGGGATTCCAAAGGCAGCAGCGCATTGATGAAGATGGGCGGCGACTCTCCGGCATTCGGTATGTTGGGGACGCTTATCGGGTTGGTTATTATGCTTGGTAATATGAGTTCTGATCCGTCGGCAATCGGCCCGAGTATGGCGGTGGCTTTGATTACGACATTTTACGGTATTATTCTGGCTCGTATCTTCTTTATTCCGGCGGCGACCAAGGTTATTGCCCGCAATAGCGTTTCAATGTTTAAGTATAATTTGCAGATGGAAGGGCTGGTCTTGTTGGCCGAGCGAAAGAGCCCCCGTTATATTCAGGATAAAATCAACTCATTTGTGGATGTTAGCGAACAGTTCCTGATTGATCGCGATATGAATAACTCCAGCAATTAATTTGGTGGGCAGATGAAGAAAAAAGAAGAGCAGAGAATTGACGAAGACTGGATGGCAACCTATGGCGATATGGTGACGCTGTTGCTGTGTTTCTTTGTTATGATTTCTTCCGTTTCAAAAGTCGATATGGCAATGTATGAACAAATTCAGGCCGGTATGAATGAAGGCTTTGGGCAAAAAGACGTAAATCGTCCGATTGAGATGATGATGATTGAACTAACGGATGATATTCAGTCAATGAGCCTGGGGGATGAAGTTGCTTTGGGGACTGATGCCCAAGGGGTGGTTATTGAATTTGGCGGTGATTTGCTTTTTGAACAAGGTTCGGCGGAGATTAAGCCAAGTATGCTGCCGGCATTGAAGCGACTTGCGGCGACCTTGATGTCTGATCGTTATAATTCTTTTAATTTTAGTGTTGAAGGCCATACCAGTGATGAGGCTTTTTCCAGCGAGAGGTATCCTTCTAACTGGGAATTGTCAGCTGCTCGGGCTGCGGCGGTTGTTCGTTTCTTGGAAAGCAGGGGAATCCCGCGGGTTCGTTTGAAAGCGACCGGATTGTACGATAATGCGCCGAAATATCCGAATCATGATCCTTATGGTGCTCCGATACCTCAGAATATGTTGAAGAACCGCAGAGTGGTTATTCATGTTGAACCGTCTTTTAAATAATTGGTGAGGAATAGATATTGTTGATTTGGTTAAAAAAGAATTCTCTTGTTTTTTTTGTGATTATTGCTGTTTTGCTTTGGCTCGCGGCCGGGGGAGAATACGCTTCGGAGACTTTTGAGGGGAAAATATCCTGGGGTTTAATCGGGAGGATTTTGGGCAGCTGGTTTTTCCCGCTGCTGTTGTCGGTTTTATGGTTGCAAAAAGACCTTTTGCAAAAAGTTTTAACAAAGTTTTCTTTTTATGTTTTTCTTTTTGTTTTTATTGTTGCGGCCATTTGTTTCGGTGTTCTTTTATATACCGGGACGATTTCTTGCGAGTGGTGTGTCAGCAATGATTGGAAACAGGCTTTTCAATTTTATTATTTGTTGGCTTTGCCTGCGTTGTGCGGGGTTGAGATATCTTTGTCTTTGACAGTTGTTGCGCTTTTTTCTGTTGCCGTCGGATTTATGAAAGACAAATGGTTTGGGGTCTTTGAAGCTAAAAAGAATAAAATTTTTCTTTTGGTACTTTTATATTTGTGGGTAACATTTTTGCCAAATCTTGTTCAACTGGCGAATGCTATGTGAAAAAGGAACTGCTTACGGGCAGTTTCTTTATTACGGGAGTAAAATCTTTGAGGCATTTTAAAAAAAATAATCGGAGCAGGAAAGCTGATGACAAGCAGAAAAAGTATGCGTGTAAGGATTGAGAAAATCAAAATGCCGAAACAACTGTTTAATAAAGAGACAGACTTTCCCATAGCGAACGATGCCGAAGAACTGCCGCCGTTGCGCAAGGGATATGTAAGACTGGTTCACCAGACGCATGCCGAATGTGCGGTTTCTTTGGCGGAGAACGGATTGATTTATAACCGGATATATGCGGGGAGAACAGACTGCGGCAGCCGCTATGCCGAGGTTACTTCCATGGCAGTAGCGAAGACGGAAGATGAATTCTGGCAGAGTTTAACGAAAGAAAATATTCGTCATAAGGGTGCAGATGTTATGGCGATTTTTGATATGCCGCAGGAAGAGTGCGGCGCGCATCAGCGGGAATTGTTGGCACAATATTTAAATGGTACGATTTCACGCGGTTATCTGGTCGGAATTATTCCCAATTACGGAAATCAGGACATTAAACTTACGCAGACGGAAATGCTGGCAAAGAGAGCCGAGGCGAGCCAGAATCCGTTACCTCCGGTATATGAAACACCTCATTGGCGGGAAAATATACTGCAAGCGCAGGACAAAATGTTTGCCCGGCTTGCCGAGCAGGAAAAAGAGGACGCGTTTGGAGGAAGAATTTCAGAACAGGAGGCTTCTGTTTTACAAGAAGAGCAAAATACAGGGCAGATTGAAGAGGCAACCTGGGAAGATTTTGATGATTGGGAAAATGTGTCGGAAGTTGAGAAAAAGACAGCGGCTCCGGGAACGCTTGATAAATGCGGGAATTTTATGGCTTTGGCTGCAAACAAAAAAGGAAAATGCCGTTAAGGTGATTGGCTTTTTGTCTTAACTGCGTTTTAACATGGGCCATTTCCCCCGAATAACGTCTTTCAGTGTTTGATTTTTTTCCTGCAGTCGTATTTGGTAAATCCAGTAATTGGCCATAACACGTTCAATGTATAAACGGGTTTCTCTTGACGGTACCAATTCAATGAACAACAACGGGTCGTTATTGTCTTTGATTGTTTTCAGCCACTTGTACAGATTTCCGGGGCCGGCATTGTAAGCAACCAACATATAAAACAGATTGCCGTTAATGAAGGGCTTGTCTAACAGATATTCGATGTATTGCTGACCAAGTTCCAAGTTGTATTCGGCTTTGTATAACGGCCGGCAATCCCGGCGCAGGCTCTTGTCCTTTGTAATGTGATAGGCGGTGTTTGGCAGCAACTGAAGCAGGCCTTTGGCTCCCGCCGGACTGGAAGCATGCGGGCTGAAAGATGATTCCTGCCGGGCAATGGCCAGTAAAAGCGATTGGTTCAACCGCCAGCCTTTTTCCGGTTTCCAATGCGGAATCGGATAATTAAAATAATCATAGCAGCGGCCGGCATTTGGGCTGCTCAGCTGTTTTGACAGGTGCATGGCTATACTGTGCGCGCGATATTTGTGTGCTAAAAAGAGTAAAGCTTCTTTTTGGGCATCGTCGATAGGATCGGAACTGTTTGCAATTTCTTGTTTGGCCAGTTTGTATTGTTGGCAAAGAATTAGAATTAGGGCGCGTTTTATGGCCGGTTTTTTTATCAGACCGGCAAGGTAATTGTTGATATCCAGATTATTGTAATAGCTGGCTGATGTCCACCGGTAATCCGGTTTGCCTCCGGCTTTGACGTTTCCCAGGATGCCGTAAAATGTGTATTTGTATTTTGCTGCCTCTTTATACCATTGGGGGGCTTCTTTTTTTTGTCCGCGTTTTTCCAGACTGCGTCCGGCCCAATAAGCACCGGCGGCAACCAGCCAGTCGTCATTTTTCATCTTTCCGAGCGTTTTGAATTTGTTTGCGGCGGTTTTGTATTGTTTTAGCCGCCAGGAGGCCAGGCCGGCAATCCAGTAGCCCGTAGCATTGTCTTTGGCGCGGTTTATTGCCCGCTGTGCCCATTCCTGTGCCAGGCGGTTTTCATTGTCCAACAAATATTTCTGAGCCAGGTTGGCGCATAAAACGGCATAATATTCGGGCGGAAGCTGTTTTTGAAAGTTGCGGTTTTCCAATGCAATCCGCGCAACTTTGGTTTTTCCCTTGTTTAAGGCTTTGGCGAATTTTCTGATTTGCCGCTCCAGAAAAATCCGGCGCTGTTCCGACATATTGTCAAAATCTTCATAATTCCAGCTGTAGTAACCGAATTTCTTTTGAAAAGTCGGTTCCGGCAGTTTTGCTTTTTCTTTGGTCGGGGCTTTTTTCCGGGCAAGCTTGTATATTCTCGGAGCTTCGGGCAAAGCGGCATACTCTTTCAGCCAGTTTTTTAATTCCGGATAGCTGCTGGCATAGGTTTTGGAAAGATAAATTTGTGCTTTGACGTGGCCGAGAAGCAAAGGATTGTCTAATTTTTTTATGAGCTTGCGGGCTGCCGTGATGCGGTTGTTTTCTATGGCATAGAATATTTTTTTGTAGTTTTTCAGATCGGATTTTGAAACATCTGCCGCTTTTAGAATCAGAGCCGTTTCCCGTGAGCTTATCTTGGGATCGATTTCTGCAGGCCTTTCCTGAGATTGTACGGAAACGGGAGCTGTAAGAAATATGCTCCAAAATATTAAAAAACAGCAGACTTTTTTTGACATTCTTTTATCTTACCCGACTCCAAGTTAACAAGGAGGCGCATTCTTCTGAAGTCATTCCTTTGATGCGGCAGCGATTGCTGACGATGTTGGGAACCTTGTCTATGGAGTAGCAGCCTTCACCCAGCAGTGTGATTTCTTTGTAATGCTTGACATGAGGCGGAACGTCATAAAAGTTTGATGAAGATCGGATTTCCGGCCATATCAACTGGATGCTCAACTGGGAGAGCTTATTTTTGGTCAAAGGCAGTACAGAGAGTTTCATTGAGCAGCTGACTTTGCCTGATAATGTACGTTCTATCTTAAAATCTTCATAAAAAACCAGAATATACTGTTTTTCGTCTTGAGTGGCCTGCAGGGCAGATGCTCTGTCTGACGATATGACAGGGTTGTATCTTATCAGGGGAGCTTCTTCGGCAGCAGGGGCGGCAGTTTGTGCCGGATAACCAAAACTTTGAGCAAAAGCCTGGGTTCCGGACAATAACATGCCGGACAGCAATATGAAGATTTTATATGCTGCTTTCATTGTTCCTCCATGCCGTTATTTTAACAAAACTGCCGAAACCTTGTTGATGTTTGTTTCGATTTGGTTAAACAAGGTGTCGATTTCTCTTTTGTCGGCATCTTTCTGAGCGTTTTCCTGTGCGGCCTGATCATTTAGCGATACCGGTTTGAACTCGGTATAGTATTGCGGGTCTATTGCCGGGATGAAACGGAATATTCCGGCACAGGAGAAATTGCTTTTTCTTTCTTGCAGTTTGCAGTTTTTAACGTTGATTTCCGGGTCTCTCATCAACAGAAAGCAGTTTGTTCCGTCAATTTTAGATTTGACGGTTTTTTGGCGAAAAGCCTGAAGGGTTGGAATGCTGATGGAAGACAGAATTGTGTTTTCGGAGACCGGAGTGCGGGAAACATAGCTGCCATAAGCTGATTGGGGGTTGGCGCTTGTTATGCTGTTTTTGCTGGTTTCGTCCGTCCATTTCAGTTCTACCGTAATGTCATTAATATTAATGTTGCTGCGGTTATAAATGGTGGTATTGAACTCACAGCCGACGGTTTGATTGCTTCCGTCTTTCAGCGGGACAACGTTGTGTATTTTTAACAAAACGGCTTCGTCCGTTTCGGCGGCAGCAGGAAAGGATGTTCCCAAGCAGAACAATCCGGTTAATGCCAAGACAACTTTTTTACACTTAAACATATTCTATTCCTTAATGCATTAATATTATTTATTCCATAATAATAGAATTATTTTATTAGCCAATAAATTTTTCAAACTATTGCATAGTTTTCTTTAATCGGAGAAGATCACTCCAGGCTCTGGCTTTTTGCGCGGCGTTTCGGAGCAGGTAGGCCGGGTGAAAACTTGCCAGAACCGGAATTTTTTTTCCATCGGCTTTTTCGTATTCAAGCCAACGGCCGCGCAGGCGTGAAATCGGTTCCTGGTTGTCCAGTAAGGCATTTGCGGCGCTGCCGCCGAGAATTAATATATATTCGGGATCAACCAGTTCAATCTGGCGCTTTAAAAACGGCAGACAAACGGCAATTTCGGCACTGGTCGGCGTCCGGTTTCCGGGAGGACGCCAGGGCAGGACGTTTGTGATGAAATAGCTGTTGCGATCCATTCCGACGGCGTTCATCATCTTGTCCAGCAAATGTCCGCTGCGGCCGACAAACGGGCGTCCGATACGGTCTTCGTCCGCGCCGGGAGCCTCTCCGACCAAGACCAGGCGGGCGTGAGGATTGCCGTCTCCGAATACGGTATGGGAAGCTGTCAGTTTTAAGGCACAGCCGTCAAATTTCTCAACGGCGGCGCGCAATTCTTCCAGCGTTTGGGCAGCGGCACAGATTTCATGGGCATTCTGGCAGGCGCTCAGCGTGGCCTGGGCGAGTTCTGTCGTTGCCTGGCGGTCGGAATCGGAAACAGGAGAAGAGGTCAAAATCACCGGCGCTTTTTTTATTATCTGCGGTTCCTGTATGTTTTTTTTCTCGTTTAATCCGACTCCGAACGGTTCATCTCCGAGGATTTCATCAACCCCGGACATGATGTAATATTCCAATACCGCTTTTATATTTAACTTTTCTTCCATACCCTTATTCTTAATAGAAATTTATTTTTTTGCAATCTTAATCATTTATTTGCACAAATTTTGTGTTATATTTAGAATTTAGTATTGTATATCTGATAAACTTATATATAAATTATAGTAAGTGTGTTTGATTAGGTGAGCGCTATATGTCTAAGTTTGTTTACTGTTGTGTCTTTTTATGCGGGATAGTATTGTTTAATTCCTGTTCCAACCGGATGGAGGTAATGACTTCCGGCGAGCAGGCGAATTCTGTTTTTGCCGATGAAAACAAACTCGGAAAATCCTACGGCGCTTATATTGCCGGGCGGGTTGCCCATTTGCGCAAGAATTTCAGCCAGGCCGCGGATTTTTATATGCAGGCTTTGCAGGCGGATCCGGATAATCCTGAACTGGTCAGCAAAGTGTATTTGCTGCTGACTTCTAAAGGGAGAATTGATGAGGCGGCAAAGTATGCTGAAATTTCTTTGAAAAATGGTGATAAAAACAGCTTTATTTATATGATTCTGGCTGTTAATGACATTAAAAACGGCCGTTATAATGAAGCCGAAGAACATATGAAACATTTGAACGGTCAGATTTATAAAGGTTTTATTATTCCTTTTATGTCGGCTTGGAATTCTGTCGGGCGCGGCGGTGACGATGATAAAAATTTGAAAAATGCCATAGCTCGTTTGGAGGCGGTAAAAAAAGAGCCGGGACTGCGTGCCATGTATTTGTTTCATTCCGGAATGATTTATGATTATGCCGGCCGGAATGAAAAAGCTCAGTTGTTTTATGAAACTTTTGCTGAGCAGGAAAGCCGTGAAATGTCTTTGCGTGCTTTGCAAATTATTACCAATTTTTATTTGAGAACAGGACAGAAAGATAAAGCCGTGGCTTTGGTTTCCCGTTATCATAACGAGACGGTGCTGGCCGATATGCTGAACAATATCCGGAAAGAAATTGTTGCGGCGGAGCCGAAGAAAACCGAAAAAATCCTGACGTCGGCTAATGTCGGTTTGTCGGAGGCTTTGTTCAACGTGGCTTATTTTTTACGGCAGGATCCGGCAGGGCTGGATTTGGCTCATATGATTGTCAGCATGTCTATTTATGCAAATCCGAAATATGATTTTGCCAAGCTGTTTTTGGCTGATGTCTTGGAAAGCCGCGATATGTATGAAGAAGCCAATGATGTTTACGGCGAAATTGACAAGTCTTCGGTTGCTTATTATACCGCACAGTTGAAGAAGGCCGGAAATTATGTTTCGATGGATGATTATAAATCTGCCGAATTGCTGCTGAAAACTCTGGTGTTGGACGGATACAGCTCTTATGGTCTGTATTTGGATTTGGGTGATGTGCTGCGCTTTAACGGCAAATATAGCGAGGCTATTGAATATTATCGCAAAGCGGTAAAAGCCATGCCGAAGAACAGCGGACAGCGCTGGGTTCCGCTTTATGCTCTCGGAATTGCCTATGAGCAAGATAATCAATGGGATAAGGCGGAAAAAGTTTTTCTGAAGGCTTTGGATATGAGCCAGAATTATTATCTGGTGCAGAATTATCTCGGTTACAGCTGGATTTTGCAGGGTAAAAATGTGGAAGAAGCTTTTGGAATGATAGCTGATGCTTATCAGCAGGCTCCGACAGACGGGCATATTATTGACAGTATGGGATGGGCTTTTTATCAGATCGGAATGTATGACAAAGCTGCCGAATATTTGGAAAAAGCCGCGGAACTTGAACCGGCTAATGCAGTTATCAGCGACCATCTGGGGGACGCTTATTGGAATTCCGGAAGAAAGAATGAAGCCTATTTTCAGTGGAATCACGTCTTGACCAGCAAAGATGATACCAAAGAAGTCAACATTGCTTCTGTACGCAAAAAAATCGAACAGGGATTGCCGTTGCATAAGCCTTTGAATTATGATAAAAAACTGATTGAAGAAAAAATTTTGCAAATAGAAGAATAAAAAGGTTTTGTCTGCTTGAAAATGCCGTAAGACTGCTTATATCCGGGTTGTTAAATCCGGGAGGGCGATATGGAATTGTATTTGTTTTTGGCATTTATCCTTTTGTATATTTTGATGTCTTTTTTTGTTCAAAAGACCGTTCAGCATAAAATTTGGACGCTGGCTTTTATTGCGGCCTTTGCCGTTACGGCCGTGGCTATTGCCTTTTTACGTATGAACAATCAGGATGTGATGATGGATGCCAATGAACTTAATTGGTATTATTTGTTGTATTTGTTTGGCTCGATGTCTGTTGTTCTCGGTGTTATTAATCTTTGGATGTATCGCAAGCCGCTTTTTCGGATATTTTTTGGCGGCAGTGAAGAGGCGGATGATAAACAAGATTAGTTTTTCAAAATAACTTTGAGCTTTTTGCCGCCGACTCTGGTATAATAAGTGTTCGGACGAAAGCAAAACAACGGTTTGCGTAAATTTAGAAAACGCCGGATTTTTTGCATATCAGAACAGCAGAGTTCCAAAGTATTGTCCTGCAGGCGGAGTTTGGTTATTTCTTTGATCCGGTGGGCGAAATTAAACAGTTCTTCCGTGTGTTTCCAACTTTTGTATCCGGGCATTGGCTTGTCTATTTCGATAATTTTGCCATCCCAGGGGGTTGTGTATTTTTCCTCAAATTCCAGCCGGTTTATTCCCAATGTGAGCAGGAGGTTTTCATCTACTTCGGCCAGATTGTCGCTGGCATGTACACGAAAACCGCCCCCTGTCCATTGGCGGTAGAGATTTTTGTTGCGGATGGCATTGTCGTTTATTTCGTAGCCGCGACGCGGGTTGAGTTTATAAATGGGAGATTTGTCCCAGGCTGTAATCAGCAGAAACTTTCCTCGGCCGCATTCATAGGTTTTATGAAAACCGCCGCGCATATTTTTGTTGTAAAAACGTGTGAAGTTATTGGGGAAAGACTCTTCAGGCCAGTGGATTTCAAAAATCCGTAGTACTTCATATTTCTTTTTTATGTCATCCAAAATAGATTTTTCTTCTTGCCGAGCTTTATTCCAAAGTAGAAAAATCTGTAATTCTTTTGCCAAATCTTCCTCCAAAACTTTATTGATTGATGTAAGGTAGATAATTATTGCTTTGAAATCAAGTCTTTTTTCCGATGTGGTGGAAATCTGGGATATTATAATTGCTTTAATGGCCGTCGACGGGTATAGTAGCGACAAGTATAATTTTATTTGAGGAAAATAAGAATGAAGGTTGCAATTATCGGTACCGGGTATGTCGGGCTTCCGACAGGCGTCGGTTTGGCAGAACTCGGAAATGATGTTTGTTGTGTTGATAAGGTTCAGGAAAAAATTTCTGCTTTGAATGCCGGCGAGCTTACTCTTTATGAAGACGGACTGGAGGAACTGTTTAAGAAAAATATAAAAAACGGGCGTTTGACTTTTACTACCAGTATGGCAAAAGCCGTTATCGGGGCTGATGTCGTGCTGTTGGCTGTCGGTACTCCTCCGCATCCCGAAACCAAAGAAGCCGATCTTCAATATATTTATGCTGCGGCAAAAGAGCTGGCGCAGTATTTGGAAGGGTATACCGTTATTGCGACCAAGTCAACCGTTCCGGTCGGTACGGGAGACGAGATTGAGGCTATTGTTCGCAAAGTCAGTCCACAAGCTGATTTTGATGTAATTTCTCTGCCGGAATTTTTGCGTGAAGGTTTTGCCATTCATGACTTTTTCCATCCGGACAGAATTGTTGTCGGGGCAAACAGTGAAAGAGCCCGTGAAGTTATGAAACGGCTTTATGCCCCGTTTGACGGAAAAACAGAGTTTTTGTGGGTAAAACGCAAGTCGTCCGAGGCCATTAAGTATGCTTCCAATGCCTTTTTGGCGATGAAAATTCATTATATTAACGAAATGGCGAATTTTTGTGAGAAGTCAGGAGCGGATATTAATGAAGTTGCAAAGGGTATGGGAATGGACAGCCGTATCGGAAACAAGTTTCTTAATGCCGGGCCGGGGTACGGCGGTTCCTGTTTTCCGAAAGATACCAATGCAATGGCTCAGATGGCACGAAAATATGGTGTCCGGCTGAATCTGATTGAGACGACGATTGCTAAAAACGATGAGCGCAAAGCGGAAATGGCCGAGCGGGTGATTGCCAAAATCAAGAGTAATCCCCAAGGTAAAATAGCGGTTCTCGGGCTTGCATTTAAAGGCGGTACGGATGATTGTCGCGAATCTCCGTCAATGGATATTTTGAAAGAATTGTTAAAACACAGCGGTAATATTGCCGTTTATGATCCTAAGGCGATGAAAAATGCCGAGAAAATTTTGGGAAAACAAGTAGTGTATGCCAAAGATATATATGAGGCTTGCAACGGTGCCGAGATTTTGGTTATCCTTACCGAATGGGAAGAATTCCGGTCTTTGGATTTGCAGAGAATCCGCGGCTTGATGAAAGCGCATAAGATTGTTGATTTACGCAATATGTTAAATGCTGATGAGGTGAGAAAATCCGGCTTCGATTACTCTTGTATCGGGATGATTTCTTAATGCGGCAGATTATATTATGTGTGCCAACTTGTTGAAAAGGAGAAGATTATGAAAAACGGTGTTGACTGTTGTGAGAAAAGCTGCAAGCTTGTGCCTGCTCTGGTGATTGGTTTCGGGTTGATGTTGGGCGGCTTTTTTCCGGGGTATTATTATTATAAATCTAAAGCTGATATGAATATTGTAACGGTAAAAGGTTTAGCCGAAATGGATGTTCGGGCTGATTTGGCGGTTTGGGAGATTAAATTTGTTGTTACCAATGACAATTTGCAGACTGCTCAAAAAGAACTGAGCAGCCGTTATCAGACGATTGTTGAGTTTTTGCAAAAGCAAGGTCTTAAACCGGAGGAAATTGCTGAAGGACGGATTGATACCAATGATTTGATGACTAATCCTTATCGTGATCGCAATTTTACTTCCCGTTATATTTTGACGCAGAAGGTTTTGGTTCGTTCCAACAATGTTGATTTGGTGGAAAAAGCGGTTAATTCGACCGGAGAGTTGATTTCCAAAGGTGTGGTTTTTGACAGTCAGTCTTATGGTTCGCCGGTTTCTTATATCTTTACGAAGTTGAATGACATAAAGCCGCAAATGCTTGAAGAAGCGACTAAAAATGCACAAGCTGCGGCAGAAGAATTTGCCAAGAGTTCTCACAGCAAGGTCGGTAAGATTCGCAGGGCCAGTCAAGGTGTTTTCTCGATTTTACCGAGGGAGCAGACGGCCGGAGCCATGGAGATGAACCAGATAGAGAAAAAGGTTAGGGTTGTTTCCACAATCGAATACTATATTAATTAATGTGCTAAAGCGGCATCATGCTTGTGATTTTTTCGCTCGTGTACCTCTTTGTACACGTCGCTCGAAAATTACGGCGCAGCATGC
>CALXUP010000022.1 GCA_944391715.1 uncultured Alphaproteobacteria bacterium | reverse complement strand
GGGAATACGAAGAAATATTCGGAATGTCTGACCGAATGCCGTCCGGGATATATAGAATGGTGCGACACGCCGGTCACCGATTGTGAAAAGCTGGGTTATACGCAGACAGCGGCGGACTGTGCGAACGTGCCGGCTGTCGCCTGCCCGTTCAACGGAGACAAGTGGTATTGTAAAGATTACAGCAATGTCCCGACAAGTGGATACTGTTGCGGATATACAACTTATTGCAAATATAACGGTGATACATCAAGTTCTAATGATACTAATTGTCAAAGTTATTATGGAGAAAGTTGTTATGAAAAGTGTAAAAGCTTTGGATATCCCGATTGTAATGATAGGCAGGCGAGCTGTCGAGCCTCAGGCGGTACCCCGGTCTTCCAATATTGCTACACCGGCGGCGTCATCGGCATCGTCGGCGCCGCCTACTTCGCGTGCCAATAAGCTCATCGGAATATAAGGAAAAAAGGAGAAAAGTTATGAGAAAAGAAATGTTGATAACCGTGGCAGGGATGGCTTTGTTAGCCGGAACTGCCGATGTCCGGGCCGCTTGTATTCCGACGCAGGACTGCGCCAGCCTCGGCTATAAATACACCGCCGCACAATGCCCCGACGGCGCCATCGCCTGCCCTTTCGACACATCTAAGTTCTTTTGTATGAATCCCACCGATGACAGCGGCTCCACCACCCCAGACCCGGCTCCTTCCGTCCCGACAAGCGGATATTGCTGCGGATACACTAATTATTGCGGATACAGTGGTGGAACATCAAATTCTGATGACTCTAACTGTCGGAGTTCTTGGGGCAGAAGTTGTTATGAACAATGCAAGAGTTATGGATACCCTGATTGTACCGATATGCACGCCAGTTGTCGAGCCTCCGGTGGTACCCCGGTCTTCCAGAATTGCTACAACTTCGCCAACCCCGGCATCAGCAGCGCCGCCTTTGCGTGTCAGTAGTCCTTTACCCGGCCAGATAGGTTTTGACAGCGTCGTCGCGTTCAAATAAGTAGAGCAGGATGCGCAGTGCCTGGCCGCGCGGCGTTTGCAGATTGGGGTCTTGCTCCAAAATCATTTTGGCGTCCTGATTGGCGGTGTGGAGCAAATCTTTATGGATTGTCATATCGGCAATGCGGAACTGGTTGAAACCGCTTTGTCTGGTGCCGAGGATTTCGCCGCCGCCGCGCAGGTTTAAGTCTTCTTCGGCAATTAAAAATCCGTCTTCGGTTTTGCGCATAATGTCTAATCTGGCGCGGGAGGTGGCACTCAGCGGGTAGTTGTATAACAACAGGCAAGTTGAGGCCTCAAAACCGCGTTTGATTCTTCCGCGCAGCTGGTGCAGCTGAGCCAGTCCGAAACGCTCGGCATGTTCAATCACCATAATTGTTGCTTCCGGCACGTTGACGCCGACTTCAATGACGGTGGTGGCAATCAGCAGAGAGATCTCTCCCTTTTTGAACTTTTGCATAACCTCGTCTTTTTCTTTCTCCTTCATTTTGCCATGTACGAGGCCGACTTTGTCGCCAAACACTTTTTGCAGACTTTCGTAACGTTCCTGTGCGGCGGCGAGGTCTAGTTTTTCGCTTTCTTCAACCAGCGGACAAACCCAATAACCGCGCACACCGCTGTCGATTTTACGTTTGACGGCGGCCACGACCTCGTTGATTTTGGCCAGAGGAATAGCACGGGTATCAACCGGTTTGCGGCCGGCCGGTACCTCGTCAATCTTGGAATATTCCATGTCGCCGTAAGCGGTCAGAACCAATGTCCGCGGTATCGGGGTGGCGGTCATGACCAGAATATCGGCGAGGTTGCCCTTGTTTGACAGGCTTAACCGCTGGTGAACACCGAAACGGTGCTGTTCATCGACGATAACACAGGCAAGGTCTTGGAATTTGACTTCTTCCTGAAACAGGGCATGGGTGCCGATGAGGATTTGGATTTTGCCGTTTTCCAAATCTTGCAGAATTTGGGCGCGGGGTTTTCCCTTAATGCGCCCGGTCAGCAGTTCGGTGTGGATGCCGATTTTCTCGCAAAGCGGCTTGATTGTTTCCAGATGTTGTGAGGCCAGAATTTCGGTCGGCGCCATAATGGCTGCCTGGGTTCCGGTTTCCACGGCGTTGAGCATGGTCAGCAGCGCCACAATCGTCTTTCCGGAACCAACGTCGCCCTGCAGCAGGCGCAACATCCGGTAAGGCGAGGCCTGATCGGCATAAATTTCTTCCAAAACCCGTTTTTGGGCGTTTGTCAGTTCAAAAGGCAGTTTTTCCAAAATTTTTTTGCGCAGCATGCCGTTGCCCTTGATTGTTCGTCCGTGCTGTTTTTTGACCTTTTGCCGGACAATGGCTAAAGCCAGCTGGTTGGCAAGCAGTTCGTCATAAGCAAGCCGGGTACGGGCAAGCGTGTTGGGTTCCAAATCCGGCAGCTTTTGCGGATTGTGGGCGAGTATCAATGCTTCGTTGAAACTTGGAAAATGCTGTTGTTTCAGATATTCGGGGTTTTGCCATTCCGGAAGCCGGGGAACGCGGAACAAGGCCTGATTTATCCATTTGGAGAGCATTTTGTTGGTCAGGCCGGCCGTCAGCGGATAGACGCTTTCAACCTTTAAGACCTGGTCAATATCTTCCGGTTTGACAATGTAATCAGGGTGGCTCATTTGCAGCGAATTGTTGAATCTTTCCAGCTTGCCGCTGATAACGCGTTCGCTGCCGATAGGGAGATTTTTTTTGATACTGTCGGGATAGGCGCGGAAAAAGTTGAGTATCAGCTGATCCGTGCCGTCATCGACCACCACGCGGTAAGGCTGGGTTTTGCGCACCGGAGGGATATGTTCGATGACTTTGGCCCTGATGGTGCAAACGACGCCGAGCCTGGCCTGCATTAAAAGCGGGGAATAGCGGCGGTCGACAATGCCGGATGGCAGGTGAAAAACCAGGTCAAGGATTCTTCTGCCGCCGAGCAGGCGTTCCACAAGTTTGGCGCCTTTTTCGCCAAGGCCGTTTATGGTCGTGATGTCGGCAAATAACGGATACAGGATTTCCGGGCGCATTTTGATGCCTTAACTAAAAAAATGGGTTGATATAATGGCTGTATTGTATATAGTTTATGATAAATTGTAAACAAAGAATAATGTCATGCAGAAAGATATTGAGGCCTTAAAAGGAAAAACGGTTTCGGCCGTGGCAGAGGGGTATGATGCGCTTTTGCTCGCCGAACTTGCCGGAACGTCAAAAAAAGACATTTTATACATTCTCAGCGACGGCGTCGAGCTTGCCAAAGCTGCCGACGTGTTGGAGATAATTGCCCCGGAGGTAAAAGTTTTGCGTTTTCCGGCGTGGGATACCGTGCCTTATGACCGGGTTTCGCCGAATGTAAACATTGTGGCGCAGCGGATTGAAACTTTGGCGGAATTAGCGGTTAATCCGGCGCCGAAAAAGCCGCGGATTGTGATTACCAGTGCCGGTGCGCTGATGCAGAAACTGCCGCCGGCAAAAATCTTTTTAAATTCGCGCAAGGATGTGTCTGTCGGGAAGACGCTGGATTTTGACGCTTTTTTGCATTATGCCAATATTAACGGCTATAACCGGGTGGAACAGGTGATTGAGCCCGGGGAATATGCCGTGCGCGGTGATATTATTGATATTTTTCCGGTCGGGACGGACGAGCCGCTGCGCATTGATTTGTTCGGCGACGAGGTTGAGCGTATTCGCACTTTTGACGCCATGAGTCAGCGGACGACCGGCGAGCTGAAATCTTACAGTTTTAAAGCCATGAGCGAAGTCGTGCTTGACGCCAATACGATAAAATCTTTTCGCAGCAAATATCGCGAGGCTTTCGGTGCGGCTTTTAAAGATGATGAAATTTATGAGGCGGTTTCCAACGGCAAAAAACATCTGGGGATGGAAAACTGGCTGCCGTTTTTTTATGACGAGCCTTTGCCGAGCCTGTTTGATTATATGCCGGCGGCTTATGTTATCAGCGGCAAGAATTTGGAAGATGCGCTGCATGCCAAGGCCGAAAGTATTGTTGATTATTATCAGGCCCGGCTGGAGGCGCTGAATATTAAGTCATCGTCTGAGGAAGATGTTTACCGCCCCGTTCGTCCGGATTTGCTCTATCTGAAGCCGGAAGAGATTAAAGATATTTTCAAGCGGCGGGAAGGGATTGTGTTTAATCCGCTGTATTTGCCGGAAGATGACAACGTTATCAATGCCGGGGTTTTGCCGGCGCGGGATTTTGCCCATAGCAAAAACATCAATGCCCGGCAGGTTTATGATGAGCTCAAAGCTTATCTGACTGAGAACAAAAAACTCCGGCGGATTGTCTGCTGTTATTCCGAGGGGTCGCGCGAACGCGTGTTCTCTTTGATGAGCGAATACGGGCTGGAAGATCTGGTCTTTGCCGATGATTGGGAAAGCGCCGTCAAAAAAGCCAAGAGCCATGTTGTGCTGATGGTGATGAATCTGGCGCATGGTTTTCGCGGCGATGGGTTTTGCC
Source organism: uncultured Alphaproteobacteria bacterium (assembly GCA_944391715.1). GTDB lineage: Bacteria > Pseudomonadota > Alphaproteobacteria > RF32 > CAG-239 > MGBC133411. Next base: position 21,364 of record CALXUP010000022.1, on the reverse strand, counting down.
TGATTTCGGAGCAGGATATTCTCGGCGAGCGCCAGAACCGCCGAACGACCAAAAAAGTTACGGCCAAAGATTTTATTGCTGATGTGTCGTCTTTGTCGGTCGGTGAGCTGGTTGTGCATGTTGAGCATGGTATCGGCAAGTTTTTGGGGCTGGAAAATATTGTGGCCGGCGGAGCGCCGCATGATTGTTTGAAAATTCTTTATGCCAATGATGCCAAACTTTTTGTGCCGGTTGAGAATATTGACGTGATTTCGCGCTACGGCATTGAAGACGACAATATTCAGCTGGATACCATCGGCGGGTTGGCATGGCAGGCCAAAAAAGCCCGCGTTAAACAGCGTATTCGCGATATTGCCGAAAAGCTGATTAAAATTGCAGCGGAGCGGCATTTGAAAAAAGCCGAAAACTTTATTCCGCCACAGGGGTTGTATGACGAGTTCTGTGCCAGATTCCCGTATAATGAAACAGATGACCAGCTGAACGCAATTTCTGATGTGCTGCAGGATTTGAACTGCGGGATTCCGATGGACAGGCTGGTGTGCGGCGATGTAGGATTCGGCAAAACCGAGGTGGCTTTGCGGGCGGCCTTTGCCGTCGCGGCTTCCGGGGCGCAGGTGGCTTTGATTGTGCCGACGACTTTGTTGGCGCGGCAACATTATTACAATTTTAAAAAACGAATGGAGGGTTTTCCTATAAAAGTGCGGATGCTGTCACGTCTGGTAACGCCGAAAGAAGCCAAAGAAGTCAAAGAAGGGCTGAAAAACGGCTCAATCGAAATTGTTATCGGGACGCATGCTCTGCTGGCCAAGGATTTGGAGTTTTGCAACCTCGGGCTTTTGATTATTGACGAAGAACAGCATTTCGGTGTGGCGCATAAGGAAAAACTCAAGCAGATTAAATCTGATGTGCATGTTCTGACCCTGACGGCAACGCCGATCCCGCGGACGTTGCAGCTTTCGCTGACCGGCGTTAAGCAGCTCAGCATTATCTCGACCCCGCCGGTCGACCGTTTGGCAGCCAGAACTTTTGTAATGCCGTTTGACAAGGTGATGATTAAAGAGGCAATTTATCGTGAGAAGTTTCGCGGCGGGCAGACCTTTTTTGTTTGTCCGAGGGTTTCGGATATCTTCGGTGTGGAGAAAGAATTGCGTGAGCTGGTGCCGGATGTAAAGATTCTGGTTGCGCACGGGCAGATGCCGGTCAAGCAGCTGGAAAGCGTGATGACGGATTTTGCCGACGGCAAGGCAGATATTTTACTTTCGACGACGATTATCGAATCCGGAATTGATATGCCGACGGTCAATACGATGATTGTTCATCGTTCCGATATGTTCGGTTTGGCGCAGCTTTATCAACTGAAAGGCCGGGTCGGGCGGGCAAAACTGCGCGGCTATTGCTATTTTACCGTTCCCGGACAGAAGAAATTGAACCCGATTGCCGAGCGGCGGCTGAATATTCTGCAGGCGCTGGACAGCTTGGGCGCGGGATTTTCTCTGGCCAGCCATGATATGGATATTCGCGGTTCCGGAAATATTCTGGGTGAGGAGCAGTCCGGGCATATCAAGGAAGTCGGTATTGCTTTGTATGAACATATGCTGGAAGAGGAAATTCACCGCCTGAAAGCCGGTGAGGAAGAAGAAAAAGCTCAGCGGCTCAGTGATTGGGCGCCGCAGATTACCATCGGTATTCCGATTATGATTCCGGAAAGCTATGTGCGCGATTTGGGCGTTCGGCTCGGGTTGTATAAGCGAATCGGCGAGATTAAGGACAAAAACGGCATTATTGATATGCGCGAGGAACTGACTGACCGTTTTGGAAAAATGCCCGATGAGGTGGATAATCTTTTGAAAACGGTAGAGATTAAGATTTTGTGCCGGGAGGCGAACATTGAAAAAATTGATGCCGGTTCAAAAGGGTTTCTGATTACTTTCCGGAATAATGTCTTTGCCAAGCCTGAGGCTTTGATTGACTTTATCAACCGGCAGTTCGGCGCGGTGAAAATTCGTCCGGATCAAAAGCTTTTTGTGGAGAAAAATCTGGAAAGCTATGTAACCCGCGTTGAGACAATCAAGTCTTATGTTGGCAAGATTGCCTCATTGCTGGGGTAAACGGGTTGGTACGTTTATAATAAATTTGCCGGGGATGCGGTTTTAAAATAAATTTTTGACGACTACTCGCACACGAAGTAGGCGGTGCTGGGGGCGAGGCCGCCGCAATCCTGGAAGACCGGGGTACTGCCGGAGGCTCGACAGCTTTCCTGCATATCATTACAATCAGGATAGCCATAGCTCTTACAATGTTGATAACAACTTCTGCCATAATCTCTCTGACAATCGCTATCTTCAGGATGTGATGTACCACTATATCCACAAACACTATACCCGCAACACCATCCGCTTTTAGCAACATTAGAATAACACGTCCCGTTATTGCAGGATTGCCCGCTTGAGCATTTGGAAGAACCGCAGGAGGCGTAATAGGTTGTGCCGTTTCTGACGCAGGAAGAAGAACCGACGTTCTGGCAGTTGGCGGCACAGCTTTCGGCGGTATAGGTATAATCGCAGGTCTGCGGTTCCATACAAAAGAACTTAGATGTGTCGAAGGGACAGGCGATGGCGCCGTCGGGGCATTGTGCGGCGGTGTATTTATAGCCGAGGCTGGCGCAGTCCTGCGTCGGAATACAAGCGGCCCGGACATCGGCAGTTCCGGCCAACAAAGCCATTCCCGCCACGGTTATCAACATTCCTTTTTTCATAACTTTTCTCCTTTTTTCCTTATATTCCGATGGGGTTATTGGCACGCGAAGGAGGCGTGGACGAAGAGGTTGCTGCCGAGGTTGAGGCAATTCTGGAAGACCGGGGTACCACCGGAGGCTCGACAGCTTGCCTGCATATCAGGACAATCAGGTTTCCCATGGCTTTTACATAGTTGATAACAACTTACGTCCCAATAACTCCGGCAAGTAGAGTCATTAGCACTTGACGTTCCACCGCTGTATCCGCACTGTGAAGCATACCCGCAACAAACTCCTTCTGTCGGGACATTGCTGTAATCTTTACAATACCACTTGTCCCCGTTGAACGGGCAGGCGATAGCCGGGACGTTCGCACATTCCGCCGCCGTCTGCGTATAGCCCAGTTTCTCACAATCAGTTACCGGCGTGTCGCACCATTCTATATATCCCGGACGGCATTCGGTCAGACATTCCGAATATTTCTTCGTATTCCCCGTATAACAATAATCCCCGTTATCAACTCCGCCATAGGTCGAACAGAGGTCATAACCGGTACAGGGGTTTTCTTTCCGTTTATACAGTTTGCCGCGTGTGCAGTGCAGACAGTAGTCATCTCCGTCTTTGATATATCCGCTCGTGCCGCCGGAGGTTTCTTCATCGGTATAGGCATATCCGGCCGGACAGGAGGTCTGACAACATTGATGACAGTCATAACCGCAGGTGTCCTGTCCGACAATCGTGCCGTCTTCACAGCCGGAGACTTTCGAGTTCTCGGGACATCCGTTTGATTCGGTGTCGTTGCAGCATTTGGCAAAAGAAGAGTCCCATTCGCAAATCTCAGTCTTGTCGGGACGGGAACAGTTGTTGACATAGCCTTTGTCCTCACAGGCCTGGGCGGTGTCTTCGACACAGGATTTGTAGAGGTCAAAGCCTTTCGGACAGAGGTTTTGCGGAAACCAGGTCGGGCCGAGGTCATAACAGGATTGGGCGGTTTTGGTGTAACCGTTGTCAATGCACCATTGCTCGGAGGAACATTTGGTGTAGCTCTCATCACGCGGGCAGGTCTGAGAATAATCGGGCGAAGTACCTTCGGGACAGGTGAAATAGTAGCCATTATCAATACACCAGGAAGAATCGGAGTTGACGTCATCGAACGAGGTGCCATCCAGATTACAGTCAGGCAGGAAACAAATACCCGCCAGCCGAGCGGCTGAGGCATCAGTTGGCAGCTCAATGCTTAAGAGACCGCGTTGCTCCGGCGGGATTTGGAGCAAGGGTTGAGCGGCCAGAGCAGAGGACGTAAAGGAGGGCGGGAGGAAGGCTGAGAAAGCGGCAGCGATAGAAAATACCGACACCGCAGCGTTTAGTTTCATGTGTAGCATAGTGTTATCGTTTCTCATCGGTCTCCTCCCCAAGCAAGCGTGCTTGACCCGATCATTTGTCAACATCGTGCCAAGGCTTTCGCGTTGGCCGGACGCCGGCAGCGTTCGAATGTCGACATCAAACCAAAGCTTACGCGTTGCTCTTTTCTTTTTTCCGAACAACATCGTGCCCGGAATAGTTAATAAAAATTCTGTTTCTGTGTACTGTCATTGCCGGGCTTGACCCGGCAATCCATACTTCAAAGCACTTTGTCATTCCAAACTCCGCCGGAGCATCGCGGGTTTCAAAGCACCGAACAAACCGATCGCTCAGGCCGTTGCCTGTGGATCCCCGGGTCGCAGCCCGGGGATGACAAGACAAAAGAAACATTATTAAAAACTACTATACCACAACAAAACGCCCGTGTCAATGCCTAATGAAAAGTTGGGGCGGGATTTTGGCTAAAGGGAGGAGAAGTAAAGGGCTTGAAATCGGAAAAGGTGATATTATTTGACGGAGTAGGTCTTTATCAGAAGGAGGAAAAAATGGGAACCTTTTTAAAATATGTGTTTTATCTGGTGTTGATTATTGTCATTTATCTGGTCGGTAAAGGAATTTATCAGGGCGAGATTAATGAAAAAACGACTGTCGGAGAAGTGGCCGATACGGTGGAAAGCGGTGCGGCTCAAATGGCCAAAGACGGTGCAAACAGCGTTAAAGCGGAAATTAAAGATTATCAGGAACATCCTAAGGAAGAGATTAAGGTTCAGTAGGAGTATGGCGGAGGATACAAAAAAAAGACCAGCAGGACTGGTCTTTTTTTATTGGCTCCGACTATCTGATTCGAACAGATGACCGATCGGTTAACAGCCGATTGCTCTACCGCTGAGCTAAGTCGGAATAAGAACTTTGGAGGCCGGTACCGGAATTGAACCGATGTACAAGGATTTGCAGTCCTCTGCATGAGCCACTCTGCCAACCGGCCAATTCAAAATACCTTCAACTCATTCGGTGCTTTTATATATACAGTTTTTTTTGCGCTCGTCAAGAGAAATTTTAACATTTTTTGCACAGCTTTGTTATTTTTTTGAAATATATTTAAAAATCAAGATTCTGACAAAAATCAAGATTCTGACCGTCGTATATTTTTTGTGGCAAAAAGGGAATAAGTATTGCACAAGCGGAGCGTTGTTTTTATGATAGGCGCAAACTTAAAATAAACAGGGGATATTGATGAAAATTGTAATTGCTTCCGATCACGGCGGGTTTGACCTGAAAGAAAAAATAAAAAAATATTATGCAGACAAAGGCGTGTTGCTTGATGATGCCGGGACGCATTCTTCAGATTCCTGCGATTATCCTGATATTGCGGCGGCGGCTTGTGAAAAAATTTTGAATAAAGAGGCTGACTGGGGAATCCTGATTTGCGGTACGGGTATCGGGATTTCCATAGCGGCCAACCGTTTTAAGGGAATCCGGGCGGCGCTGCTTTATAGTGAAGATGTTGCCAGGCTGGCCAAAGAGCATAACAATGCCAATGTTGTGGTATTTGGCGGACGGACGATGGATTATGCCGATGTGATTGCCCGGTTGGAGGCTTTTGAAAAGGCATCTTTCGGCGGCGAACGGCATCAGCGCAGAATTGATAAGTTGGATTTGTTGGGAGAAGAATAGAAATGGATTTTACAAAAGATTTGCAGCAGGAAGACAGAGCCGTTTTTGAGGCAATAGAGTTAGAGAAAAACCGTCAACAGAATCAGATTGAACTGATTGCTTCGGAGAATATTGTGTCTCCGGCCGTGCTGGAAGCACAGGGTTCTATTCTGACCAATAAATATGCCGAAGGTTATCCGCACAAGCGTTATTACGGCGGTTGCGAATATGTGGATATTGTGGAAGATTTGGCCATTGACCGTGCCAAAAAGCTTTTTGATGCCAAATTTGTGAATGTGCAGCCGCATTCCGGTTCTCAGGCCAATACGGCCGTTTATGTTGCGTTGCTGCAGCCCGGCGATGTGATTATGGGGATGTCGCTGGATGCCGGCGGGCACCTGACCCATGGTTCAAAGGTTTCGATTTCCGGCAAATGGCTGAAAGCCGTGCAATATGGCGTGAAAAAAGAAACAGGGCTGATTGATTATGACGAGGTCGAGCGTCTGGCTTTGGAAAATCGTCCGAAGCTGATTATTGCCGGCGGTTCGGCTTATCCGCGCATTATCGATTTTGCACGTTTTAAAGACATTGCAGCAAAAGTTGGTGCTTATCTGATGGTTGATATGGCTCATTTTGCCGGTCTGGTGGCCGGCGGCGTGCATCCGAATCCTTTGCAATGGGCGGATGTGGTGACGACAACGACGCATAAGACTCTTCGCGGCCCGCGCGGGGGAATGATCCTGACCAATAACGAAGATATTGCCAAAAAGATTAATTCGGCCATTTTCCCGGGAACGCAAGGCGGCCCTTTGATGCATGTTATTGCAGCCAAGGCGGTTTGTTTCGGGGAAGATCTGATGCCGCAGTTTAAAACTTATGCCGCACAGGTGGTTAAAAATGCCAAAGTGTTGGGAGAAACACTGAAAAAACGCGGGCTGGATTTGGTTTCCGGCGGGACAGATACGCATTTGCTGCTTGTGGATCTGCGGCCGAAAAAGCTGACCGGTGATGTGGTGGACAAGGCTTTGGGCCGGGCAAATATTACCTGTAATAAAAATGCCATTCCTTTTGACCCGATGCCGCCGAAAGTTACATCTGGGATCCGGGTCGGGACGCCGGCCGGAACGACGCGCGGCTTTAAAGAAAAAGAGTTTGAGCTTATCGGCAACTGGATCGGTGATGTAATTGACGCCTTGTCGGCAGGCGACGAGGCCTATGTTGAAAAGGTGCTGGAAGATACCAAAGAAAAGGTCATTGCCCTTTGTAAACAGTTTCCGATTTATAAGTAAACCATAAAATAAACTCCCTTGAAGGGAGTTTATTTTATGAGCGTTTTCATTGTTTGATATATGTTGATTTTGTGCTTAAAATTAGATATAATTAGAAATAAAGGTTATTATCTTAGGAGAAAGAAAATGTCTAAATTGTCGGAAAAGTTGAGAGATAATGAACTCGACACTTATAGAATCAATAACGGAGAATTGCTTGAGTTAGGAACAGGCGAGCAAAGAAGGGTTGTTCTGGAAAATCGTAAAAATACGTATAATGAAAATAATGGTGTATATAACATATATGATGAAAATGGAAGTTTGTGGGCAACCGCCAATCCTTATCTGGTAGATGAGTTGGCTAAAGAGTATGGTGATTTGAAACGAGATAAGGATATGGGCGTAGAATTGTCAAATGGTGTTGAGCCGGCAAATGTCAGGAATGAAACATGGCGGAAAATAAGAGCCCGAGGCGTTGAACTTTCTAAAACCTATTGGAAAGAGAAAAATGCTGAGATGTCAAAATCAGACAGAATAGCCGCTTTGCGCGGAACGGCTCAGCAGGCTCCGGCAGCGATTAAGAAGACTGAAATAACTCATGACATGTCAGCGCAAATGACAAAACAAGGTGCGGAAAGATAATTTTTCTTTGACGCAGGATGAGGCTCCGTTAAATGCGGGGCTTTTTCTTTGCGTGTTTTCGGGAATTTTTCTTGTATTTTGCCGGGAGGTTTGATATATTCGGCAGAGTCTGAAAAGGGAATGTGAAATGCAGGAAATCAGCTCGAAAAAATTAACGGAAATTGTCGGCTCAACGTCGCAGGTGATTGATTGTGCGGTTAAAAATATTGTAACGGACAGCCGGATTGTCAAGCCCGGAGATGTGTTTATTGCTATTCGCGGAGAAAAATTTGATGCGCATCAGTTTGTTCCGGAAGTGTTAAAGCAGGGAGCGGCGCTGGCCATTGTGGATCATCCGGTTGAGGGAGCTGAGCCGCTGCGTCAGATTGTGGTCGGGAATACAACGCGGGCTTATGGGCTTATCGGCGCTTATAACCGTTCTTTGTTCAAAGGCTTTGTTATCGGATTGACCGGCAGTGCCGGAAAAACAACGACCAAAGAAGAAATCAGCTTTCTTCTGGCAAAGTTTGCAAAAGTTTATGCAACTTCCGGAAATTTCAATAATTTTATCGGGGTGCCGAAAACGTTGTGCGATTTGGATATGAGCGCCGATTATGCCGTGATAGAGATGGGGATGAGCGCCAAGGGCGAGATTGCCGAACTGGTTTCTTATGTTAAACCGGATATGGCAATTATTACCAACGTGTATCCGATGCATATTGAGTTCTTTGAGAATTTTGAGGGGATTGCCGAAGCAAAAGCCGAAATCTTTACCGGTTTGAAAAAAGGCGGCTATGCGCTGATAAACGCCGATACGAATTTTTCGGCGCTTTTGCAAAAACGGGCAGAAGAGCAGGGGGCAAAGGTTGTGACTTTCGGCAAAGCGGATTTGAAAGATTTTCATTTTGAGACGGCCCAGGAAGGCGAACATTATGTTTCTAATGCCCTTTGTGCGTTGAAGGTTGTGCAGCTTTTGGGGCTTGATGTTCATAAGGCCGAAGGTTATGTTAAAGATTTCGGAGCGCTGGATGGACGCGGGCGCGAATGGAAACTTCATTTTGCCGGCGGCAGTTATATTCTTATTGACGACAGCTATTCCGGGCAGCCTGAGGCGATGAAGCTGGCCATAGAAACCTTGGGCAAAAGAAAAACATCAGGGCGGAAGATTGCCGTACTCGGAAAAATGGCCGAACTCGGAGAGACTTCCCGCGACCGGCATATTGAAATCGGAAAAGCGCTGGCAGAGACGGATGTTGATATTGTCGTCGGCGTTTGCCCGGAAATGAAAGATATGCTGGCGCAGCTGCCGGACAGAACGGAAAAGCATTATTTTGAAAATAAAGAAGGGCTGGATGAATTTTTGTTAAATAAGTTGTTGCAAAATAACGATATTGTCCTTATAAAAGGAGCAAGGTATTCTTCAAAACTATATCAGGTGGCCGAAAGTTTAATCAGACAGGGAGACGTTAACGCATGAAATGTCCTTTTTGCGGGTGCGATGACACTCAGGTAAAAGATTCCCGCAATGCCGATGATAATACGGCAATCCGCCGGCGCCGGGAGTGTCCGGAATGCGGATCGCGCTTTACGACGTTTGAACGTGTGCAGTTGCGCGAGCTGACCGTTATTAAGAAAAACGGCGAAAAAACAATGTTCGACCGCGATAAGTTAGCGCGTTCCATTCAGATTTCGGTGCGCAAACGACCGGTTAATCCGGAGCGGGTCGAGAAGATTGTCAACTCAATCCAGCGGCGGTTGGAAACTTCCGGTGAGAACGAGATCCCGTCGCGGGTTATTGGCGAATATGTGATGGAAGCCCTGTCAAAGCTCGACCATATCGCTTATATCCGTTTTGCCTCGGTGTATAAAGATTTTCGTGAGGTTAAGGATTTTGAAGATTTTGTGGAAACGATTGATAAATTTGCCCGTCCGGAATCGGAAAGCGGCGATGCTGCAGAATAAAGGAAAAAATGATGGAAAAATTTGTTTCAAAAAAAATTAAAATGAAATCCGGCGCCAGACTGGCTGCCGTGCAGGCGACGTATATGATTGAATACGGGCAACTGCCGGTTGACGAGGTTGTGCGTGACTTTGTTAACGGCGAGGTCGGACGTTATGTGATTGAGGACGATGAGCTGCACCACAAAGAAGAGCTGCTTGAAGTTGAGGAAATGGATACCAATTATTTTGCCGAGATTACGCGCGGCGTGCAGAGCAAGAAAGAATATATTGAAAAATCGCTGGAACATTATCTTAAACAAGGCTGGTCTTTTGAGCGTTTGGACGGGACGTTGCGGGCGCTCCTTTTGTGCGCGGTTTATGAATTAATCAACACATTAGACGTTGATGTTAAAGTTATAATTCAAGAATATGTTGATTTGGCATATGCTTTCTTTTCCAAAAACGAGCCCAAAATGGTAAATGCTTTGTTGGATCAGATTGCAAAAGAAGTCAGGTAAGCGTATAATGGGTTATTAGAGCAATTTTACATGGCCTCGAAAAATTCATGTACTACTTTGTACACTAGAATTTTTCTCGCCATTAGAAATCACTCTACTAACCTCATTCTCCGCTTACCTGCGGTAAGGTATAACGGGGTATTAGAACAGTTTTATATGGTTTCGAATTGAAGCAAATTAAAAACAGGAAATAAATGGCAAAATTAAAAGTATATGAGTATCCTCATCCGATTTTGAAGAAAAAAGCCGTTCCGGTTGCGCCGGAAGAGTTCGGTGAAGAGCTTCGCAAAACACTGGATGATATGTTGGAAACAATGTATGAAGAAGTCGGCGTCGGTTTGGCGGCTCCCCAGGTCGGGATTTTAAAACGGATGATTGTGATTGATTATGAGCGGGATGATGAAGGCAATAAGCCGGGCAATCCGCTGTATCTGATTAACCCGGAGATTATCTGGAAATCCGAGGAAAAAGTCTGCGGAACGGAAGGGTGCCTTTCGGTTCCCGAGCAGCGTGCCGAAGTTGAGCGTTTTGCCGCCGTCAAGGTTAAATATCAGGATGTCGAAGGCAAGGAGCAGATGATTGAAACAGATGATTTTCTGGCAATTGTTCTGCAGCACGAGATTGATCATCTGGACGGGATTTTGTATATTGACCGCATCAGCCGGCTGAAACGCCAGATGTTGGTTAAAAAACTGGAGAAAATGCGCAAAGGCCGGACAGGAGAATAGATGAAAGTTGTTTTTATGGGAACGCCGGATTTTGCCGTGCCGGCTTTGAGAGCGATTGCGGCAGAACATGAGGTGGTTTGCGTTTATACCCAGCCGCCGAGAGAGGCCGGGCGGGGCAACAAAATCTTGAAAACACCGGTCAATCTGGCGGCAGAAGAGCTTGATTTGCCGGTGAAAACACCTGCCTCTTTGAAAAAGCCTGAGGCACAGGACGAGTTGCGTTCTTTGAATGCGGACATTGCCGTGGTGGCGGCTTACGGGCTGATTTTGCCGAAAGCGGTGTTGGATATTTTTCCGAAAGGCGTTGTCAATATTCACGCTTCGTTGCTGCCGAGGTGGCGTGGTGCGGCTCCGATCCAACGGGCGATTGAGGCCGGGGATAAAAAGTCCGGCGTAACGATTATGCGGGTTGATGAAGGGCTTGATACCGGAGATATGCTGCTGAAAGGCGAGGTGGAAATTGATGAGAATACAACCGGTGGAATTTTACACGACAAATTGGCCGAAATCGGTAAGACTTTGATTTTGCAGGCTTTGCAAAATATAGACAATCTGAAACCGGAAAAACAAGATGACAGTTTGGCCTGCTATGCCAAAAAGCTGGAAAAATCTGAGGCAAAACTTGATTTTAACCGGCCGGCTGATGAATTGGAACGCAAAATCCGGGCTTTTAATCCGTATCCGGGGGCGTATTTTGAATATAACGGCGAGCGGTTTAAGGTTTTTGCAGCCGAAGTGCTGAATGACAATGCCGGAATGGAGCCCGGGTCTTTGGTGCCGAATGACAGCGGACTGCTGATTGAGTGTAATCCGGGCATGCTGTTTGTTACGGAAATCCAAAGACAGGGCAAGAGGGCAATGCCGACGGAAGAATTGCTGCGCGGCTTTGAATTTGCTGAAGATACGATTTTAAAATAAACGGAATGTGTCTGTTATTCACAATAAAATTCGGCAACATAGCCGCCATATGCACTGTAATAGCATCTCAAAAATTCTGAAGAAAAGCCCATTGAGGCCTGAGTAGATAATGCTTTACTACAGTCATCGTAGGGTGTTTTATTTTTACAGTTGTTATAATAACGGCTGTCACAAAAGGTTCCTATGTCATCACAGCATTGAATATTAAAACCTGTCGATACACTGTTGCTTTGACACGTCCCGTTATTGCAGGATTGCCCGCTTGAGCATTTGGAAGAACCGCAGGATTGGTAGTAGGTTATTCCGTTTTTTGAGCAGGAGGCGGAGCCGGGGTTCAGGCAGTTAGCGGCACAGGCCTCGGCCGTGTAGGTATAATCGCAGGTCTGCGGTTCCATACAAAAGAACTTAGATGTGTCGAAGGGACAGGCGATGGCGCCGTCGGGGCATTGTGCGGCGGTGTATTTATAGCCGAGGCTGGCGCAGTCCTGCGTCGGAATACAAGCGGCCCGGACATCGGCAGTTCCGGCCAACAAAGCCATTCCCGCCACGGTTATCAACATTCCTTTTTTCATAACTTTTCTCCTTTTTTCCTTATATTCCGATGGGGTTATTGGCACGCGAAGGAGGCGTGGACGAAGAGGTTGCTGCCGAGGTTGAGGCAATTCTGGAAGACCGGGGTACCACCGGAGGCTCGACAGCTTGCCTGCATATCAGGACAATCAGGTTTCCCATGGCTTTTACATAGTTGATAACAACTTACGTCCCAATAACTCCGGCAAGTAGAGTCATTAGCACTTGACGTTCCACCGCTGTATCCGCACTGTGAAGCATACCCGCAACAAACTCCTTCTGTCGGGACATTGCTGTAATCTTTACAATACCACTTGTCCCCGTTGAACGGGCAGGCGATAGCCGGGACGTTCGCACATTCCGCCGCCGTCTGCGTATAGCCCAGTTTCTCACAATCAGTTACCGGCGTGTCGCACCATTCTATATATCCCGGACGGCATTCGGTCAGACATTCCGAATATTTCTTCGTATTCCCCGTATAACAATAATCCCCGTTATCAACTCCGCCATAAGTCGAACAGAGGTCATAACCTGTACAGGGGTTTTCTTTTCGTTTATACAATTTCCCGCGCGTGCAGTGCAGACAGTAGTCATCCCCGTCTTTGATATATCCGCTCGTGCCGCCGGAGGTTTCTTCATCGGTATAGGCATAACCGGCCGGACAGGAAGTCTGACAACATTGATGACAGTCATAACCGCAGGTGTCCTGTCCGACAATCGTGCCGTCTTCACAGCCTGAGACTTTCGAGTTCTCGGGACATCCGTTTGATTCGGTGTCGTTGCAGCATTTGGCAAAAGAAGAATCCCATTCGCAAATTTCGGTCTTGTCGGGACGGGAACAGTTGTTGACATAGCCTTTGTCCTCACAGGCCTGGGCGGTGTCTTCGACACAGGATTTGTACAGGTCAAAGCCTTTCGGACAGAGGTTTTGCGGAAACCAGGTCGGTCCGAGGTCGTAACAGGATTGTGCGGTTTTGGTGTAACCGTTGTCAATGCACCATTGCTCGGAGGAACATTTGGTGTAGCTCTCGTCACGCGGACAGGTCTGGGAATAATCGGGCGAAGTACCTTCGGGACAGGTGAAGTAATATCCGTTATCAATACACCAGGAAGAATCGGAGTTGACGTCATCGAACGAGGTGCCGTCGAGATTACAGTCGGGCAGGAAACAGACTCCACCATAGGCATTGGAAGGCGGGAGGAAGACTGAGAAAGCGGCAGCGATAGAAAATACCGACACCGCAGTGTTTAGTTTCATGTGTAGCATAGTGTTATCGTTTCTCATCGGTCTCCTCCCCAAGCAAGCGTGCTTGACCCGATCATTTGTCAACATCGTGCCAAGGCTTTCGCGTTGGCCGGACGCCGGCAGCGTTCGAATGTCGACATCAAACCAAAGCTTACGCGTTGCTCTTTTCTTTTTTCCGAACAACATCGTGCCCGGAATAGTTAATAAAAATTCTGTTTCTGTGTACTGTCATTGCCGGGCTTGACCCGGCAATCCAAGTCAAATAAATCAGCTTTATTGTCATTCTGGATCCCCGGGTCAAGCCCGGGGATGACAAGACAAAAGAAACATTATTAAAAACTACTATACCACAACAAAACGCCGGTGTCAATGCTTAATGAAAAGCTGGGGCGGGATTTTGGCTAGGAGAATGAAAAAATGTATCGGGGAAAGGCAGCCGGGACGGTGTTTTATGTTTTTTACACAGCATTTTCCTGTTGAAACGGGCGGTTTCAATCCTATCCGAAAATTGTGCTTTATTTTTGATGAAAAAAGGTATATAAATACGTCATTGGATTAACAACAAGCAGATTTTGAATGTCACCATTAGGTAAGTTTACGCTGGCAATTATCGGTTTGCGTTTTGCCGGGGCTGTTGGTTTCTTTTGGGGGATGTTTTTAGGACATATCCTGATTGACAGTACAATCGTTATTAAGAAAATTGAAAAGTTTATAGCGCAGTTTGATGATAATATCCGCCTGCTGCTGCCGTATCATGCCTGTCGGTATTATAATAAAATTGACGGCTATTTCGGCGGAAAGCTCTGGGGTGCCGTCTTGGGCTCAGTATTGTTTGGTTTTTACGGCTTTGTTATGCTGTTTATTCTCGGGCATTTTGTTTTTGATACGCCGCGTTCCCGTCATGCTTCGGCTTTTCGGGCGAAATTTGATGTTCTCTGGCAGCTGCATACATATAAAATTCTGGGAGCAATCGTTGGTTTTTCGCTGCGGAGCGAGGCTCTTATCTTTTGCGGCGTTATTATCGGCTTTTTCTTTGATGCCTGGCGGCATGAGAAAGGTTTTGCCCGAAAGTTGGGTTTGGGGCAGCTGAAAACTTATTTGCCGAAGTTGGGCTTTTTGAATCTTCTTCCGGTTTCCAAAGCCGGACGCAGAAAAGCTTTTATTAAGGCAATGGCCGGCTTGGCGGCGAAGATTTCTAAGGCGGACGGAGCCGTCAGTCCGAACGAGATTCATTTGTTTAAGCAGTTGTTTGACATTCCGCAAAAAGCGAATCGTAGTATTTCTAAGATTTTTAACCGAGCAAAAGAGAATGTTTCCGGTTATGAGCGCTATGCCGCACGGATTAAGCAGATTTCCGGCGATGATATTGCCTTAAAAGAAAAAGTTATTGAGAACTTGTTTAAAATTGCCGTTGTCGACGGAGAGATTGGCGTACAGGAACGTGAGATTTTGCGCAACATTGCCGAGATTATCGGTTTGCCGCGCGGGAATTTTAAGGTTATTGAAGAGGGGTTTAATCCCAAAAGGCAGGGCGCGGGCGGAAATGTGCGCGATTTTTATGAGGTTCTGGGCGTGTTCTGCAATGCCAGTGACAGCGAGATTAAAAAACGTTGGCGCGAGCTGATTAACAAATATCATCCGGACAAGGTTCAGGCACGCGGGGCAACGGTTTCGGAGATTAAGGCCGCAACCGAGAAAATGGCCGAAATCAATAATGCGTACGAGTGTATTCTCAAACTGCGGAATATCGCCTGAGATGAAAATTGTCTTAGCAACGGTTAATGCCCGTTATTCTCACACTTCTTTCGGGCTGAGGTATCTGAAAGCCAATTTGCACGAATTTGAACAAAACTGCGAGATTATGGAATTTTCGCAGGATTTGCCGCCGCAGGATATTGCCGAAAAAATTATCGGACAACGGCCGGATATTGTCGGTTTCGGCTGTTATATCTGGAATATTGAGACGATTTTGAAAACGGCGGAAATCGTGCGGGCGATTTTGTCGCAAGCTGTTGTGATTTTCGGCGGGCCGGAAGTTTCTTATGAAAATGAGGGGTTTTTGCCGCATTGCGATTATCTGATTGAAGGCGAGGGCGAGCTGGCTTTGTATCATCTGGTGCAAAAGCTGGCAGGCGGCGAGCGTCCGGCGGGAAAAATCCTGAAAGAGACGGTCTGTGATTTGAACCGGTTGAAGATGCCTTATTATTTGTACAGCGATGAAGATATTGCCCACCGGCTGATTTATGTCGAGGCCAGTCGGGGGTGCCCGTTTAGCTGCGAATTTTGCCTTTCGTCTTTGTCGCGCGGGGTCAGGGAATTTGATTTGGATAAGTTTCTGGCGGAAATGGATGTATTAATTAAACGGGGCGTGCGGCAGTTTAAATTTGTCGACCGGACGTTTAATCTCAAGACAGACAGAATCAGGAAAATCCTGGCGTTTTTCAAAGAACGCTGGTGCGACGGAATGGTTTTGCATTTTGAGATTTTTCCGGACAAGTTGAATCGTGAAATGTTGGAAGAAATAAAGGCTTTTCCGGCCGGCGGGCTGCATCTGGAAGCCGGGGTACAGAGTTTTTATGAGCCGGCGTTGAAGGCGATTTCGCGCAAGCAGGACGAGAAAAAGACTTTAGAAAATCTGCGGATTATCAGAGAGCAAAGCGGGGCGGAAATCCATGCCGATCTGGTGGCGGGGATTCCGGAGGCGACTTTGCAAACGTTTGAAGATGATTTTAACAAGCTGATTGCCGTTTGTCCGCAGGAATTGCAGATCGGTATTTTGAAACGTTTACGCGGGGCGCCGATTGACCGCCATAGTGCGGATTATGCAATGGTTTATTCGAAATATCCGCCGTATGAGATTATGCAGAACAAAGATATGTCTTATGCCGATTTGCAGCTTATTAAGCGGATGGCGCGGTATTTTGACCTCTATTATAATTCCGGCAATTTTAAGAAAGGTTGCGCGCTGCTTTTGACAATCGGAAAGTCGGCTTTTCGGGTTTGGGCGGATTTTGCGACTTATATCTGGAACACCTATCGCCAAACGCATAAAATTTCAATCAATCGTCAGACACAAATATTATTTGATTATTTATGCAGGTTTTGTAATATAAAAGAAGTTGCCGCGGCGCTTTGGGATGATTACCGGGCGCAAAACCGCAGCGATAATGTTAATTATCTTAAAGAGATTTTGAAATGAAAGAATGCCTGCTTCCGGACTGTTGCGCGCGAAATGCCAAGATAGATATGCTGGTGCTGCATTGCAGCGCTTATCCGGCTGACAAAGCAATCAGCACCTATCGGGAGGCTAAGGTGAGCGCCCATTATCTGATTGATGAAACGGGTGAGATTATCAAACTGGTTGATGAAACGATGGCGGCTTATCATGCCGGGCCGGGATTTTGGCGCGGGCGTTCAGACAGTTGTAATATGCGTTCCGTCGGCATTGAGCTGGTTAATTTGTCGCTCGGGCAGACGCCCTACAGCGAGACGCAGATTGCAGCCCTTATTCCGTTGTGTAAAGCGTTGATGCAAAAATATCGGATTGCACCGGAAAATGTGGTCGGGCATTCAGACATTCGTCCGACCGGAAAAGCCGACCCCGGCGTTTGTTTTCCGTGGCGGCGTTTGGCGCAGGAGGGTATCGGGCTTTGGTATAATCAGGAAGATGCCGGGAAAGTCAAAGAAAACAACGTTTCGGTTTTGTTGGCGAAAATCGGGTATAATACAGCGGATGAAGAAACAACCATTGCCTCGGCTTATGCGTTTCGCCGTCGTTTTTTGCCGGAAGAAGTGCAAACGGACGAAGATGTGCTGCATCTGGTGGACAATGTTTATCCGGTTGGTGATAAGTCTTTGTTATCGGGCGATAAATTTATTAATTGTTTAAAAGCTGTGGTTTATCGTTATGAAACGCTTGAAAATAGTTCAAAAGGTTTATATATTAGCAAATGAACGGTGATACCGTTTGTCAAAATAATTTCTAAGTATGTGTAGCGACTAAAATTGTGTAGCAGCAATCGCAAGGCATTAAACCGAAAGGTTTAAGTGCGCGTTTGTTTGTGAAGTTAAACTTTTGATGAAAGAGAATCAAAGTGGGAAAAATTTTGGTCGATACTGAATTAGCACAAGAATCCATCGTTGCTTTTGTTAAAACGGAAGAAGAACTGAGAGACGTTGTGGCCAGCGAGGCTGACGGTTTGATTGTGATTGACGGCAGGCTGGAGCTTTTTTCCGGTGAACCGCTGGCGTTGTTTGAAGGGCAATGTCTGACCGGCAACAAACGGGTAGGCAGAGACGGGGTTTCCGAACTCGTTTTTCATCATCAAAAACGTTTTAATATTTTGAAAATGGCTGACGAAGCGGAAATTTCCGATTTGAGCCTTATAGCCGAGTTTGAGAATTTTCAGAAGGATGACGCTTTGATTGAGCTTAAGGGGAGTCAGGGCGTTAAATTGCGGGATGTGCGGCTTATTCCGGAAAATCATACCGGCCGGCGGCTTGAAAATGTCAGTTTGTTTTATCTGGACAATGACGCGCTTTTGGAATGTGAGGGCAATGTTTATATTGAGGCCGGCGGCGACGGGCTGAAGGGTTTTGAAATTGCCAATAACAGCCGCCTGAATATCCGCGGCACCGTTGATTTTATTTCCGGCGGAAAAGAAAGTTATGTTCTTTGGCTGTATAACAATGCAACGGTAAATTTGTTTTCCCAATCCTGTTTGCGGGCCGATTATCCCGAGGGCAGGGTTACCGGCAGCGGCGGCATTTTTAACTCGGACAGCTCGGTTAATATTTTCGGCGGTTCGAGCGTTTATCTGGCCGGCGACAAGATTATGGTCAATGAGTTTGACACGATGGGCGGCTTTTTTGTTTATAAAAATGCCGAGATTTCTATCCGGGGGCTGTTTTCTCAGCAAGCCGACACCTGGAAATGTACACGTTTTTGGCGGCAACAGGAATCTACAGGCATTCGTTCTTTGGATGCGTTTGCTTCGGAATTTGTCAAAGTGGAAAAGTCAGATATGCCGGAGGGCATCCAGGAAGCCTTGTAAGATATAAGCGGCAGCGGAACTGTCCAAAACTTCTTTGCGGCGTTTGCGCGACAGGTCTGCCTCTTTTATCAGAAAATTTTCCATTGCCCGGGAAGATAAACGCTCGTCCCAAAAAGCGACGGGCAGGCCGGAAACGGTTTCTATTTTTGCGGCAAAATCTCTGACGCTTTCTGCGGTTTTTCCTTCAGTGCCGTCCATTTGCAGCGGAAGTCCGAAAACCAGGCCGCCGGCTTCTTTTTCTTTGATTATTGCCAGGATTTCTTCAATATCTTTGGCCTCTTCACGGCGTTGAAGGATTTTGTACGGCGTGGCGACCATCAACAGCAGGTCGCTGACGGCGATGCCCAGCCGTTTGGAGCCATAATCAAAGCCAATGACGGATTTGTAGGGCAGCAGTTGTTGTTTGAAATCTTTAATGTCCATGTTCAATAAGTCTTTTTGCTAATTGATTTTTAACGATATTAATATATTATGGGCGCAAATAAAAGCTTTTTTTGTAATGGGGTTAAAATAATGAAGTTAAAATATGTTCTGGCCGTGTTGTTGTGTGTGTTGACGGCCGGTAATGCCCGGGCCGAGCTTGAAATTGAGGTTGCCGGTGCAATGCGTGATCCGATGCCGGTGGCTTTTCCGGAGATGATTCATGACGGCTTTTTTGTCGGACAATATGCCCGCAGAATCCGCGATGTCGTGATTGCCGATTTGGAGAGTTCCGGTCTGTTCCGTATTATCAATCAGAACAGTTATATTCAGGAATTCAACTCCATGGATCAAGAGCCGAATTTTATTGACTGGACGGCGATTAATGCCCATGCGCTGGTTCAGAGTTCGGTTGCCGAAATTCCGGGAGAAAAGCTGCGTGTTGAGTTTCGCTTGTGGGACGTGCCGGCTGAAAATCAGCTGAAAGGCCAGTCTTTTACGACCTCTAAAGATAATTGGCGCCGGGTTGCGCATGTGATTGCCGATGCAATTTATGAACGCCTGACCGGTGAGAAGGGGTATTTTGACACGAGGATTGTTTATGTTTCAGAAAGCGGGCCGGTAACCAGAAGAATCAAACGTTTGGCGATTATGGATCAGGACGGGGAAAATCATAAGTTTTTGACTTCCGGTGCAGCGATGGCCATGACGCCGCGTTTTTCTCCGAACTTGCAGAAAGTTGCTTATATTTCTTTTTCTTCTTCGGCTCCGAAAGTTTATATTCTGGATCTTGAAACCGGCAAGCAGGAGCTGGTCGGGCATTTTCCGGGGATGACCTTTGCGCCGCGTTTTTCTCCGGACAGTACAAAACTGCTGTTGAGCTATGCCAATAACGGGCGGACGAATATTTATGAAATGGATTTGGACCGGAAGACCAGCAAAAAACTGACCAACAGTTCCGCCATTGATACTTCTCCGTGTTATTCTCCTGACGGTTCGCAAATTGTGTTCAGTTCTGACCGGGCGGGCAATCAGCAGCTTTATGTGATGAATGCGGATGGAACAGATGTGAAGAGAATCAGCCATGGTTCCGGGAGCTATGCAACGCCGGTATGGTCTCCGCGCGGGGATTATATTGCATTTACTAAAATTTTAGGCGGCGAATTTTATATCGGGGTGATGTATCCGGACGGCAGTGGCGAACGGACGCTTGATGTCGGATATATGGTGGAAGCGCCGACCTGGTCGCCGAACGGGCGTGTGCTGATGTATTTCCGGCAGGAGAAAGGTTCTGACCATGTGAAGCTTTATTCGATTGATTTGACCGGTTATAACAAACGGCAGATTATTACGCCGGGGGATGCTTCAGATCCGGCATGGTCTCCGCTGTTGCCGTAAAAACTGCGGATAATAGTTTGTTAATACATAAAAAACTTTAAGGCTTGGACTTTACGTTATCTGTCTGTTGCCTTAAAGTTTTTTTGTTATGGGGCAGCCGGTCAGGATGCAAAAAATTATGGAATACAGACTGAACCGTTAGCAGGAGTAACTGTCAGTTTGTTTAATAATTGCAACTGCCATTAATTGGTTTTTTATTTGCATCAGGACAAGTAGTACAAGCTAAACATCCGCATTCATCACTATATGTACATTCTTGATTATAATTAGAACAACTTTGTCTGTTGGCGTTTGCGCAAGGATCGCAATAAGTACAAGCCCAACCGCATTCGGTATATGAGGTAATAACATATTTTCCGTTGCCATTATTACAAGTACCATAAGTAGTACTGGTACCAGCAGGGCAGGTGTTAGAACAAGTTTTACAAGTTTGACATTTGCTGGGGCATTCAGAGTAGTAACTGGCACAGCCATATGTACAAGATTTTCCGGTGATACCAACACAAGGATCATCTTTTTCGCAGGTATAACAGGTATTGCCGCATTGGGTTGTTCCTACGGCTTTGGCACTGTATCCGGAAGAACAAGAAGAAGACGTAGAGCCTGTTGAGCAGGAATTAGAACAGGAATCGCAATAAGTACATTTGCCACAGGAGTTGTAAGAAGCACAACCGTAAGAACAAGATTTTGAAGTTACGGAACAATCTGAGTTATATTGACATTCATAACAGCTGGAGCCGCATTCTGTGGAAGAAACCCGAACCTTGTCTTCGGTCGAAGAACAGGATACGGATTTAGAGCCCGTCCGGCAGGTATCGGAACAAGCATAACAAGACCCGCATTCGGAAGACCCGACTGTAGCATAGTATTATAATTTCTCATCGGCTTTCTCCCATAAAAATTCTTTTCAAAATCCTTTGCCATTCACAAAAT
>CALXUP010000021.1 GCA_944391715.1 uncultured Alphaproteobacteria bacterium | reverse complement strand
AGGGCTAGTATTTTTGGTTACTTTTGTTACATGACAAAAGTAACATAAGAAATATCTCTGAGAAAATTAAGAAAAAATTTTTTTGGCACCCAAAAAGTAACAATGAAAAAAATAATTTCAGATGAAAAAACAAAACAAGAAATAAGAAAAGAACTTTGGCACTCAAAAAATAACAATAAAAACAAAGAGTGAATTCAGAGGGAGGGAAGTCTTTTAAAAGAGTGGAAAAAAGAAAAAAATAGTGTATGATGCAGCGCAAGAAAGGAAAATATAATGGCACTGAAATTTGAAATTTTAAAACGCAGCGGCAAATCCCGCCTCGGCAAACTCCATACCAAACACGGCACGGTTGACACGCCTGCCTTTATGCCGGTCGGCACTTGCGGCACGGTCAAAGCCATGATGCCGGAATCTGTTGCCGCAACGGGGGCTCAGATTTTGCTCGGCAACACTTATCACCTGATGCTGCGCCCGGGAGCCGATTTGGTTGAAAAAATGGGCGGACTGCATAAGTTTATGAACTGGGATAAACCGATTCTGACCGATTCCGGCGGCTTTCAGGTTATGAGCCTGACCGGTCTGCGCAAACTGACGGAAGAGGGCGTAACCTTCAGCTCGCATGTCGATGGCAAAAAGTTTTTTTTGAGCCCGGAAGAATCAATAAAAATCCAACATAAACTGGATTCGAACATCACCATGTGTATGGACGAATGCGTCAAACTTCCGGCCGCCCATAAAGACGTGCAAAAATCCATGGAAATGTCCATGCGCTGGGCAAGACGGAGCAAAGAAGCCTTTATCGACCGCGACGGCTACGGGATCTTTGGCATCCAGCAGGGCGGAGATTATGAGGATTTGCGCGGAATTTCGGCGGAAAAGCTGAAAGAAATCGGCTTTGACGGCTATGCCATCGGCGGATTGGCCGTAGGAGAAGGGCAGGAAACAATGTTTAAGGTCCTGGACTACGCCCCGGGAATGCTGCCGGATGACAAGCCCCGTTATCTGATGGGCGTCGGGCGTCCGGATGATATTGTCGGTGCGGTTTTGCGCGGTGTCGATATGTTTGACTGCGTGATGCCGACGCGTTCGGGACGGACGGCGCAGGCCTTTACCCGCTTTGGCACGGTCAACATCCGCAATGCCCGCCATCGGGAAGACCCCCGCCCGTTGGAAGAAGGCTGCGACTGCCCGCTTTGCCGCAATTATACCCGGGCTTATATCCACCATTTGCAAAAATGCAACGAAGTTCTTGCCGTAATGCTGTTGACATGGCATAATATCAGATACTACCAACGGCTGATGCAGGGGCTGCGTCAGGCATTGGCCGAAGACCGGCTGCAGGATTTTGCACAACAGTTTTATGCCGACCAGGCCAAAGGAGATATACCGGAGATAAAATAAGATGAGTGAGCTTTGTCAGGATAAACAGTTTGTAGACGATTTTTTAAAAGAAAACCGGGAAGACGGATTGCGGGTGTTTGTTGCCGGCGGCAGCCGCCCCGGAAATGATGATGTCTATGTGGAAGAGGCCTACAAGCTCGGCCGCAAGATTGTCAAACTCGGTTTCAAGCTGGATTTCGGCGTTTCCAATTCCGGCATTATGGGCGCGGTGGCCCGCGGCGTTTTGGACGGCTGGAACAAAAAGAAACGTGCCGGCGAAGATAAAAGCCCGATTCAGGGCATAACGACGGAAGCCTATTACGAGCTTTATCCCAAAGACGACGAGCTTATCTGCCAGATTGATAACCTGATTTTTGCCAAAACGCTGGAAGAGCGCAAACAAAAACTGCTGAATGCGGACTTTGTCGTTTTTGCTCCCGGCGGTGTCGGAACACTGGACGAACTTGCTTATGACTGCGTGGCCATGCAGGATGGTTTTTTAGACTTCAAACCGTTTATCTTTTATAATATTGACGGCTATTTTCATCATATTTTGGAATATTTGAAAGAAATCGCGCTGAAAGGCTTTGCCGACCCGATGCCTTTTATCGTGGTTGACAATAGCGATGAGATCGGCATAGCCCTGCGTCTGATAAAACAGCGTTATACGCGGAAGATGAACGGGAAAGAAGCTTATGCCAAAGTGCGGGAGCTGATTTATGACCTGCCGTATTTTATTAAAAAGAAAACCGACGACAGCATTTATGTTGAAGATATTGACGCCGAAATCAGCCGTATCCGCACTTCGGGCACATCGGGAGAAAAACGGGAATTGGAAACCGCCGTTGAACAGGCTTATCTGGAAAAAGAGATTGAGCGGATGTATGAACGCCTGGCAAAAACCGGCCGTGATACCTCCGTCGTCAGCGACAAACTGACCAAGCTCAAAAACCGCCGTAAGAAATAAATAGACTTTAATCCTTCGACAAAAATTTGAGCGCCTTGTCCCTTTCCTGCGGATAGCGCTTGTTAATAATATTATCCCGTACTTTAGCTTCTATTTTTGTTAGTGCCGAAACATAAGCAATACGGGCATTGTACAGCCGGTTGATAATCTCACGGTCAGAACAGGATGAAACGTCTGCCCCAAAAGCTCGTTTCACAATAAGATCGGCCCGTCCGTGCTGTACGGCAAGAGAATATAAGGCATCTTTGATTACCGGATGCCGTTTGTCCAAATCAAGGCCGCGGATGTTATCAATTTTTTTTAAGAGCGGACGAAGTTTTTTTTCAATGATAAAATCTTGCTGGGCTTGCACAAAGCCGGAATCTTGCGCCAATTCTTTCCAGGCTTTTTCAAAAGCCGGTGTTTTATCGGCAGCGCCTTTGAGACCGTCGGCATTTTGCAGCCGCAAAGAATAGGCCAGATTATTGGGGCTGTTGTTCAGAAAGGTAATAAAATCTTTCATTGTGCCGTTTTTTGTTTCAATCTGATAAGTTCCGTAGCTATAGCCTCCCGTTGCGTCATATCCGATGGCGGCGGGATCTTCGTTTGATTCAAAAGAAGAGCTCAAACTGCCGAGTTTGTAAGAGGTCATAATTTTTCTCCCAATAAAAAAGGCTCCTGCAAAAAAGCAGAAGCCGGATTAAAAAAATACCCCGGAAATCCGGGGCAGATACAAAAAATGGTGTAACGAATCCGCTTGCGGACACACCTATACACCATAACAAAATTCATATCATCGGGTGTCACCGATGTCAAGCAACGGCAAACATCTTGTGGACAATGCCGGATGCCGTTGGCAGCTGCCTGCGAAAATTGTTTCTCCGGACGGGCTTAAAATGTAATAATCTCTTTTTTATCTTTATTTTTTATGCTAAACTCACCACAAATTTGTTAAAACCGGAGATGATGATGGAAACCAGCGTTGCCAGATTTTTATGGAAATATACCAAAAAACTCAAGGTCTGGTGTTTTTTGATTATCATAACTTTTGCATTGGCAACAGTGCTGGGCAGAATGTTCAACTATTTCAGCGCCCGAATGGTAGACCTGATTGCTTCTGCGCCGGCAGATTCTCAAACCATGCGCACCCTGCTTCTTCTCAGTGGCGGGATTTTTGCCGCCATCTCCCTCCAAAGTCTGGTTGAAATTGCGCAACGCCTGATAAACGTACGCTTTATGCCTTACTATCTGAGTAAGGTCTCACGTGATTTGTTTAGCCATGCCCATAAACATTCTTCTTCTTTTTTCGCAGAAGAAATGGCCGGAAATATCGCCGGCAAAATCAAAAACATCATCAATAATACCGAGCAGGCTTATTTTCATATTCTCTACGGCCTGCTGTCGCCGGTTTTGAGCTTTCTCATCAATATTGTGTTTATCTATACGGTCAATGTTGAACTTGCGCTGTGTTTTACGGTCATAACGATTTTCTTTGCCATCCTGATGATCTGGCTCAAACGCAAACTTATCCCGTTTTCCGAGCGCAAAAACAAACTGAGTTCAGAATCCACTGGTGTCATGGTTGACAGCATTACCAACTCCGATTTGGTTAAAAACTTTAGCAATTACCTTTATGAAAAACACCGCTATTACAGTTCCGTCAATAAGATGATGAAAGCCCTGCGGACGGAAGAACTGAAGTCCGCGCGCATAGACTATGCCGTCAAAGTCGTGTTTGACATCATGACGGTCAGCTTTATTCTGCTGGTCTTTTATTATTGGTATGCCCAAAACATCAGTGTCGGCGGTGTTGTGCTGGTTTTGTCTCTCATCAGTTCGATGATTCACGTCGTGGCCAATATCAGTATGTTTACCACGCGCTTTGTTCAAATAGTCGGCGGCATTCGCGACGGCCTGAAACTTCTGGCCAAACCCTGCGAGGTCACGAATAAGCCCGGCGCGCCGGCAATAACCATTTCTGAGGCAGATATCCGGATTAACAACTTAAATTATCATTATAAAGAAGCCCGTGCTTTGTTTGAGAACTTTTCTCTGCGCATCCGGCCGGGAGAGAAAGTCGGTCTGGTCGGCCATTCCGGCTCGGGAAAATCCACGCTTGTCCGCCTGCTGTCGCGCTACTATGATATCCAAAGCGGAGAGATCTTGATAGACGGGCAGAATATTGCCGATGTTACGCAAGATTCTCTGCGTCGCAATATTGCTCTGATTCCGCAGGATCCGAGCTTGTTCCACCGCAGTATTATGGAAAACATCCGCTACGGCCGGCTTTCTGCCACGGATGAAGAAGTTTACGAGGCCGCCCGCAAGGCCTATTGCCATGACTTTATCCTGAAAATGCCGCAGGGCTATGACAGCAAAGTCGGCGAACGCGGTGTGATGCTCTCCGGCGGCGAGCGGCAAAGAATAGCCATTGCACGGGCAATTTTAAAAAACGCCCCGATTTTGATTCTGGACGAGGCCACTTCAGCGCTCGACAGCGAAAGCGAATATTATATTCAAAAATCGTTAAAAAGCCTGATGAAAGGCAAAACGGTCATCGCCATCGCCCACCGTTTGTCCACCTTAAAGGAAATGGACCGGATTGTGGTGATGGACAACGGCAAAATTGTGGAAGAGGGAACGCACGAAGCCTTAATCAGCAAAAAAGGCGCTTATTTTGGTTTTTATAACATGCAGGTTTCCGGCTTTATCGAAGAAACTCAATAGTTTTTTAATAAAATCACGCTATAGTAAAACAAATACAAAAAAATAATAACCCCGGGGTTTGCTATGAGCGAAAAGTTAAAACTTGTTTTGGATAAAATAGAAAAATTTTTTTCCGTCGTGTCAACGGTCTTAAAACCGCTGACCGTTCCGTTATCTGCATTTTATAACAAATGTGCAGATGTCTATTACCAAAAAACGGAACTTCACCTGACGGTTCATGGCAAATTGCGGGAGCAGGTCATTTCCGGAAAACTTCTGTTGTTTGCCCGCATTTTCCTGATATTTTTTATCATTGCTCAGGCTTTGGCGGTTTATTATGTCAGCCCGCGGATGAATGTGCTGATTGCCATGCTGATTTTATATCTGCCGCTTTCTGTTTTGGTGATTCGCGGCTACCGTCTGGCTTTGTTGCTGGTCATTCCGGTTTCGGTTTATATTTTGGTCAAATATCAGTTGCAAAACTATGTAACGATAACGGTCGGCGCCTCGTGCACGCTGCTTTTGTTGTTACTGGCCTATTTTAACTTCAAATTGGAAAATACCAAAAGCCTTTTGCGCCGGCAGGGGATTCTGCCGCGGCCGGACGGCACGTTTCTGCGAGATATTGTTTTTGCCCTGTTGCTGTTTGGCATTTTGAGCGTTTACACAACGTTGTATAACAATATGCAGGAAAAAGCGCACAAAGAGGCAGTTGAACAGGCACAGAGAAATCTGATGGAAGCCGCATCTTATGTTATTTATCATCAACGCGCATATAGCGATTATTGCAAAAAAGAAGGCTATCAGATTAAGTTATATCCTCAGGCGTTCAATGATAAATTTGCCGCCGAGGTTAAAAATATTGAAATAAAATTGTCTGAACAGCAAAACAGCCTGAAAAAAATTTATGACAATGCCCGCGGGACGAACTGGTCCAAAACCTTGCGCCGGGTTTCTAAGGAAATTAACGATATCCGGGAAGACGCTATCGTCCGGGTTTTTGCCAGAGAGCTCAAACTTCCGGTTGCCGAAGTCAAACTGACAAACGAGATGGAGGATACGATGACTATGAAAGAAGCCTGCAAGCTTTTTGATGAAGAACATGACAAATACCTGGCGGCAGACCGTCCGGAATTTCGGTTTATCTCAATGTTCAAATAAGGGGAACAAATGCTGAACATTATCTGGGCCGGATTTTTTCTTGTCGCTTTTGTGGCGGCTTTATGCCAAAGCCTGTGGCTGGACAATCAGACAATCTGGACGGAACTGGTCAATGCCGTATTTTCTTCTTCCAAAACCGCTTTCAATATCTCTCTGAACCTGACCGGCATTTTGTGCTTGTGGCTGGGCTTGTTGAAAATTGCAGAAAAAGCCGGCTTAACGGAAGCCCTGGCTCGCTTGCTCCAGCCGTTGTTCCGGCGGATATTTCCGGAAGTCCCGGCCGGTCATCCGGCATTGTCTTCTATTGTGATGAATATGTCGGCCAATATCCTGGGGCTTGACAATGCAGCTACTCCGATGGGCTTGAAGGCAATGGAGCAGCTTCAGTCGCTCAATCCGCACAAAGATCGTGCCAGCAATGCCCAGATTCTGTTTATGGTCATAAACGCCTCGTCGGTAACGCTGATTCCGATCACCATTTTAATGTACCGCGCCGAGCTGGGAGCTTCTAATCCGACGGCGGTTTTTATGCCGATTTTGTTTGCCACGACCATATCCACTTTTATCGGATTTTTATGCGTTGCCTGGGTGCAGCGGCTCAAAATATTCAATCCGGTTGTCGCAGCCTATTTAGGCGGATTCGCCCTTTTGGTCGGCGGGGTTGCCTGGTATTTTAACGCTCTGCCGGAAACGGAGCGTTTGCAAACCTCGGCCGCCTGGGGAAATTTCATCTTGTTTGGTTTTATTATCCTGTTCATCGCCGCCGGACTGGTCAAAAGGTTGAATGTTTATGAAACCTTTATTTCCGGCGCCAAAGAAGGTTTTGAAATTGCGGTGCGGATAATCCCTTATCTGGTTGCCATGCTGGTGGCCATTGCCGTCTTGCGGGCCGGCGGCGTGTTGGATATGATTGTTCTGGGTTTTGAAAAATTTTTTGCGGCATTGGGCTGTGATACCGAATTTGTCAAGGCTCTGCCGACGGCATTGCTCAAGCCTTTATCCGGCAGCGGTGCCCGCGCGATGATGATCGAAACAATGCAAACTTACGGAGCCGACAGTTTTCCGGCTTTTGCCGCGGCAGTTGTCCAAGGCTCGACGGAAACAACCTTTTATGTTTTGGCGGTTTATTTCGGTGCCGTAAAAATCAGCAAAGTCGGCGCAGCATTGCCCTGTGCTTTGCTGGCCGACCTTGCCGGGATTATTGCGGCAATTTATTTTTCTTATTTGTTTTTCTGAAACTTATAGCAATATGCCCGTTAATCTATCTTAAAGACAATTTTGATATAATAACAAAAACAGCGTGAAAAACAGGTAATTAGAAATGAAAATTCTGCTTCAGAGAGTAAAAAATTGCAGTGTTGACGTCAGCGGAAAACGCGTTTCGGAAATCGGTAGGGGAATGCTAGCCTTGGTTGGCGTAGAGGCGCACGATACGCAGGAAGAAGCCGCCTGGCTTGCCAAAAAAACGGTAAATCTGCGTATTTTTGAGGACGATGCCGGCAAGATGAATTTATCGGTTAAAGATATTGGCGGTGAAATTTTGGCCGTTTCCCAGTTCACTTTGGCCGGAGATACGTCGCGCGGCAATCGTCCGGGATTTGAAACGGCTGCCCGCCCGGAACAGGCAAAGCCGCTTTATGAGTTTTATGTCCGGGCAGTAAAAGAGCAGGGCGTCCCGGTAAAAACCGGAATTTTTCAGGCAGATATGCAGGTGGCGCTGATTAATGACGGTCCGGTAACTTTTATGTTGGAACGCAAAGGCAAAGGAGAGAGTAATGACTGAGCTTGTTTCTGCCGGATATAATTTTATCGGTATCCTTGATCGGCTCCAGCATCTGAACTATTGGGAAAAAACTGATTTGATGAGCATTGAGAACCAGCTTTATGCCGAGCTAAACCAGTCTCCGGACAATATTATCGGATTGACCGCATTGCTGCGTAGTCAGATGATGCAGGGAAATGTTGCCAAATCCAAAGCCTTGGCGCATAAAATATGGAGTATCGGCGGAGAAATTCCTCAAATTGTCGAATACGCCTATCTTGACAGTTTGTTGGATTTAGGCCTGCTGGATATGGCAATGGTCTTGCTCAAACCGCGCCTGCTTGATGTTTCAACGCTGGGCATCTTTGCTCCTGCTGCCGTCAAGTTTGCCATAATGACCGGAAACCTCGCCCTGATTGAAAGATTGTCTGCTGCGCCGGAAACCTCATACATCGGCAGCCTGTCGGAATTTATCGGCGTTTATAAAAAACTGAAATACGGCGAGCATTTTAAGAATATTCAAAAAATCATTTTGGAAAATTGCAAAAACAAAATGTCCGGTTTTGAATATCATATTTACTTTGACCGCGGAATAACGGATTTGGAAGCCGTTGTTTATATTTCAGGCAATGAGGCTGATTGCCGGAATATGCTGGCAGAAACGGAAAAGAAAATTAACGGCTATTTTCTTTCGGCCGGAGCCCGGCGCCTGAATAACTATTGCCTGCGAATACGCAACATTGCCGAACATACGGCCAAAATCAAATAATTTAATCTGTCGTTGTTTGGTGTCCGCCCGGTGTAATGATAGGCTCAAACAAACGGTTGTCATTATCTTTGGGTTCAATAATTCTAATTTTTTGCAAAATCCGTTCACAGGCGTTTTCAAAAAGTTTTTTCATCAGCCGAAAAGCCACTTCCTGTTCGTCTTCTTCGGCTGAAAACAAAACAAAACGATTCTGATGCTGGGTAGAAATCCGATTCCCGTCTGCATCCCTCAGCTCCACCGCCACAATCATCTGAAGCCGGCTGGTATCGCTGTTTATCGGGTCAACTTTCGCCCTTAAAACATTTGACTGGATAATATAATCGGCATTTTCTTTCTGCCGGGAAATTACAATGTCTCCGCCTTCAAATTCTTTGGCGATAAACTCGGCAAACTTGTCTGAACTGGTATTATTGTAAAATTCCGTCGGCTCAATCCAAAGACTGATTTTCCCGTCCGGATTCTTAGCCGTGCCGATCGGAAACTCAGTCGGCTTTTCAGCCTTGGAAACCGTCTGCTCTTCGGTGTTATTTTCTTCTTCCGCAATGGTCTCTTCTTTCGATTCTGCATCTTTGAGAGCCAGTTGGACATTCTTTTTGGAAACATAACCGGTAACTTCGACGCAAATATCTGTGTCGTCTTGTTTTAATGTCCTGACGGACAAATCCTCCACCGCATTGTCTACCAGATTATAAACAACGATGTTATAATCCTGCGGATCTGCGACTGCCCGAAAATCATCAAGCAAAGAAAGACTGTCAACGGCGGCATAACTGGCTTTGTCAATAACCCGGACGCGGGCGGAAGACTTCGGCTCGCCGTTTTTGAATTTTTCGCAAGCTTTGCCGTAAATGGCGGCAACTTCATTTTCCAGAATGCTCCCATCCATTGCATTTCCGTCAAAACCTTGTGCCGCCGGACAAAAAATCAGAGCCGCGCACAAAGAAAAAAATATCCGTTTGGTTACAGACATCAATTACCACCAGGTCCTGTCATCGTTTTTCACCTGCCGGATGGTTTCTTTCCATTCCTGCAGAACTTCGCCGTTATGGTCAGAAAGGATAAGCGTATAAATGATAACCGGCGTCTCATTGCCTTCCAGCAAAACGGTTTCCACGTCAATATCAACAAAATAATCCGCCTCTTCCGGATCATTAACGACTAAAAAGGCTTTGGCATTTTCCAGCATATCTTTGGTAATCTTGCGGCAATAACCGAAACCGTCGGGCAAATCCTTGTCAAAAACCTGCGCCTCACCGACAAAAACCGTCGGACGGGAAGCCGCATCATAAATCGGCGCCGTATAATCAAGCAGTTTATTGGTTGTCCGCCGCGCAACAATCTCATAAACTTTTGTATCAATATTGTATAAATACATTTCGGTAATGTCGTTAACGCCGTCAACGCTCCATTGGGGAGAAGAAACCGCTTCGTCTTTAACCACAAAAACTTCGTCTTCATCCGGCATATTCCAGCTTTCGCAGCCGGATAACATCCCGAAAAACATCAGCAGGGCAGCAGTCTTTTTTAATGTCATTTTCAAATTCTCCCGAAACATCTTAAATTTTAATATAAAGATATTTTCGTTTTTATCACCAATTTTTTGAGTTATTCACTGTCTTTTCTGCCGTTTGTGAAGAAATGCTTTTAAGATATTTGCAATTTTTGAAAATTTATGTATTCTTGTGCAGAAACAAAAATTAAAGGATCTTCCTGATGGTTATGACTTTTTCGATTATTCTGCTCGGAGCTCTGGCGCTTTGCCGACCGCTGCAGAAAAACAGCTTTTATATTTTGCACGCCGCCATCATTATCTTGAGCGCTTATTACATTGAAACGCACTATTTCCGCACATCTGTTTTCAGCCCGAAAACGCTGTTGTTGTTTGTGGTTTTTCAGCTGGTATCCATTAACATTGTAACAATAGTAGCCTATTATGTTGACAAACGGGCGGCTATAAAAGGAAAGTGGCGCGTACCCGAATTTGACCTGCATACGCTGGAGTTTCTCGGCGGTTGGGCCGGAGCTCTGCTGGCGCAGAAAATGTTTCATCACAAGACCAAAAAGAAAAGCTACCAAAGTACGTTTGTTTTTTTGATTTTTGCCGAACTGGCCTGCATTTTCTTTATCATCAAATACTTATTTTATTAATGGGAAAATCTTATGAATAATGTAGAAAATATCCGGGAATTAAAATTCTCAGATCACTATAAACGAATGTGGCCCTTTGTAAAACCCTACTGGATACGGGCGGCACTGGCCGTAGCCCTGAGTATTCCCATCGGAGCGCTGGATGCGGTTGTTGCTCTGGCATTAAAGCCGTTTATGGATGTCGTGCTGGTTGAAAAAAGCGTTTCTGCAGCGTCATATATTCCGTTTTTGATTGTCGGTTTCACGATAGTGCAGGGAGTTTTGAATTATATGGCAACATATATGAATGCCTGGGTCGGCGCCAAAATTACCATGGATATGAAAAAAGCGCTTTATCACAGGCTGCTCGGGCTGGATTGTTCTTTTTTTGACCAAAACAATTCCGGTTTTATTGTCCAGCGTTTTGCCAGCGATGCCGATACAGCCTGCACCAGCCTGATTGACAATGTCAAATTATTTGTCTCCCGCTTGTTTTCTTCTTTATCCTTAATCGGCGTACTGATTTATAACTCGTGGCAGTTGTCTATTATTGCAATTATTGTTTTGGTTTGCGCCCTGATGCCTCTGGCGCAGGTCAAACGCCGGATTAAACGTGTGATTTTGCAAGGTGTAGCCGAAGGATCGAAGATTCTGACCAAATATAACGAAACTTATGCCGGAGCCAAAACCATTGCCTCATATAATCTTCAGAACCGGATGTTTGCCGGTTTTGCCGATACGTTGAAAGTCATTTTCAAACTCGGAATAAAAATGGTGCAGAAAACGGCCTGGATGACGCCGATGATGCATATTGTCATTTCCATCGGCATCGCCGCCGTCATCGGTTATGGCAGCTATTTGATTGTCGATCACAAGATCACCAGTGGCAATTTCGTTTCTTTCCTGACGGCGCTGATTATGCTTTACGGTCCGATAAAAGGCATTGGCAAAAACTACAATGCCGTAATGGTTTCTTTTATGGCAATTGAGCGTGTAACCGATATTTTGGAAATGAAACCGGCCATTTGCAACAAAAAGAACGCCAAAGTTCTTTCTGCCGGACATAAAGACATCAGTTTCCGCCATGTTAATTTTGAATATGTTAAAGATGTTCCCGTATTAAAAGACATTTGTCTGGATGTCAAAGGCGGAACAACCGTTGCTTTGGTCGGCAATTCCGGCGGCGGTAAGTCGACGGTTGTCAGCCTGCTGCCGCGGTTTTATGACGTAACTTCCGGCAGTATATGCATTGACGGCATTAATATTAAGGATTATACGCTGGAATCTCTGCGTGATAATATTGCGGTAGTTTTCCAGGACAATTTCCTGTTTTCCGGCACAATCCGCGATAATATATTGCTCGGCAAAGCAGATGCCACGGACGAAGAGATACATAAAGCCCTGAAAATGGCATATCTTGACGACTTTGTCGCTACCTTGGAACACGGCATAGATACGGATATCGGCGAACGCGGGACGCTTCTTTCCGGTGGACAGCAGCAGCGCCTGGCCATTGCCCGCGCTTTCATCAAAAATGCGCCGATAGTAATTTTGGACGAGGCAACATCGGCCTTGGATAACAAGTCCGAAGCCGTTGTTCAGAAAGCAATTGACAATCTGATGCAGGACCGCACGGTCTTTGTGATTGCGCACCGTTTGTCAACAGTCAAAAACGCCGATAAAATTGTTGTCATAAATGATGGGGAAATCATTGAAAGTGGAACGCATGAAGAATTAATGTCTGTTCCGGACGGTGCTTATCAGGCGTTATACAACGCCCAGTTCAAAAATAAAGCCGCATAAGCGGCTTTATTTTTAATAAGTCAAAAAAAACCTCCCGCCAAGGGAGGTGAAACTGTTTTTCTTAAAGATCGCCGACCAGGTCAAAAATACCTTTGCGAACCGGCTGCGGAAGCTTGCGCAATTTTGCCAGTAGGCGGATTTCTTCATCAGAATAAATATTTTTATCCGATGTTTGAATGATATTGTCATAAAAATCGGCAGCACTGACGCCCAGAGCCTCGGCAATTATAACCAGGCGGGAACAGCTGATTCTGTTGGTCGCCAGTTCATATTTTTGCAGCTGCTGGAAAGTAACACCGACTAACTTGGCAAAATCATTTTGATTAAGACCTTTTAATTTTCGTAAAGCACGAACTCTTTGTCCGATGATCACATCGATTTCTTGTGTTCTTTTATCACCGCGTTTCATAGGGTAAATCTCCAAAACTATTTATCAAACAACATTTAGCAACATTACTTTGGAAATAAATTTTCAAGAACACAAAAACTTTTATCATTCAATATTGAAGATAACCAATAGTCCCGAAATTTTCCAGTTGAAGTTGCAGCAAATAGTCGAAGACAGCAAATCAACACGCAATCTGCTAAATAATTACTTTAGTATTCTGTATACTATCAATAATAAGCTTATGATAGACGATAAAATTTAAATTGCAACCCCCTATTTTACAATTTTTTATTGACAAAAAGCCCCTCCGACTCTCCATTACATATGATACAAATCCGGCAGAACGGCATCCTTTTTTATATGTTTGGCATGCTTTTTATAAACTTTTTCAAAGGCCTTGATAAAACTTTCCGGATTCCACTTGGCATTATTTTTCTCGGCATAAAGGTTATTCATCAGGCTTTGGATTTCCTTTTCAAAATCTTTGTCGCCGCTTGCTTGCGCCACATCTTTAAGGTTGAGGATTTTTTTATCCGGATAAGCCTGTGCGGCCCAGTCCGTTAATGCGTCGCGCAAAATGCGAAAATCCTTTTTGCGGGCGGCTTTGGCAATGTAAGACAGATAATTTTTTATCTTTCCTTTTTCCGGTTCTTTGGCAAGGCCGGGACGCAGCATAAGATATGTCAATAAAATTCCCAAAACGAAAGCTGCTGCAATATATAAATATATTTTGATGCTGCCCGGAAAATCCTGTGCGGCCGCCGGTGCGGCGGAAGTCTGAACCGGTTCGACAGGAGAAATCTGCTCGTTGTCCTGTGCGGGCAAAAGATTGTTATCCCGGCGGGAGACGGCTGCACTCTCCGTATTTCCGGCCGCTGGTGAAATAACAATTTTTTCCGCCGGCAAAACGGCTTTTTCCGGTTTTCCGGTCAAAACGTTAAACCACGGAATTTCAACCGCCGGAATAACAGCCTCGCCGCTGCCGTTCGGAATATAAACATTGGCAATCTTTTTAACGGAAACAATATGCCCGTTGTCAACAACCGTTTCCGTGGCCGGTTTTTCCGGATATTGTTTAAGCTTTGCGCTTTCGCTGAAAGTAATATTCGGCAACTGATTCTCAATAACGCCTTGCGCTTTCAGATAAATATTGCGGGTAACGGCTTCTCCTTCTTTAAATACCGGCCGGGCAGGATCCCATTCGGCATAAAGTTCAACATTTTCCGCCGGCAGCCACCAGTTGTTTCCGTTTGCGGCCGGAATTGGTTTAACGTTCAGAGCAATCGGCTCGGCATTCAGAACAATCGGATTCCTCGTTGCAAACATATCGGCAAAACCGAAAGCGCTGCTGCCGAACGCATCATCAAACAATCCGGCAAACGGATCGTGCCCGCGTTTGCCTTTGGTCAGATAAAAGCCCTCAAATCGTACGGCCGGGGTTTTCAAAACACCGCTTTTTTGCGGAAACAAAGCATATTGCAAGACGATTTCGCGTATGCTCCTGCCATTGACAACCTTCGTCTTTACCTGAGGCTCTCCAATTCCGCGAATAATCCAGTCGTCTTGGTTTTCCTGAATAAATTGCGGCTCCAGCCCTTGCAGCCCTCCGGCGTCAAAAATGCTTAAAGTATAGGTAATCTGTTGTTGAACATACGGAACTTTATTGTCAACTTTTGCTTTCATCGCAAATTTGGGCGCATCAGCACCGGACGCAGCCGGAGCGGAAGAAGAGCTTTGCAGCGCCTGATTGGCATCCAGAACATTCATCTTTATCGGCGCGGAAGACAGATTCCCGAGCGTTAAGGCCGGAATTTCAACCTCGCCGCTTTTGTTGGCAATCAGGCCGATATCCCATTGCTTGCTCTCGCTGCGTTTTCCGTTGATAATCTGAATATTGGTCGCATTGCTGACGGAATAAACCTTAAAATCTTTGTTCAGCGGACTGATGTCGGGCGTTATGTTGGTCTGTCCGTCTTTAAGAACCAGGCTTAAAATAAAAGCCTCTCCCTGCGGCACCGGATTCCGGTTGACCGTGGCTTCAAACGTCTGTGCTCCGGCGCTGAAACTGAAGATTAACGAAACAATCAAAGCTAAAACAAATTTTTTCATTCCTCATACCTCTTTTTCATATATTCTCGTCTAATAAACGCTTTCAACAATCCGCCGGGATTTTCCGGAATTTCTCGGTATTGCTGGGCGCGGGCCTGAGCCTCCTCGTCATATTGCTCCTGACTTTCTTCTCCGTTTCCGGATTGTGCCTGTCCTTCTTCAGTGCCGTCTTGCGGCTGCCCGCCCATGGGCTGGGCTTGTTGTTCATCCGGATGGGACTGTTGTTCTCCGGCAGACTGCTCTCCGGCCGATTGCTGTTCTTGTTCTTGACTGTCCGGCTTGTTCTGTTCTTCTCCGGAAGCCTGCTGCTGTCCGGAATCCTGTTGATTCTCACCTCCCTGCTGAGCAGACTGATTTTGTTGCTGTTGCTCCTGATTATTTTGCTGCTTCCGGTCATTTTGCTGCTGTTGTTGCTGATTCTGCTCCTGCTGTTTTTTCAAATATTCCAGATTAAATTTTGCATCCTCATGATTCGGAACTTTTTGCAACACTTCTTCATATTTTTTGATGGCTTCTTCAATCTTTCCGGCCTTTGCCAGAGCGTTTCCCTGATTATAAAGTGCTGTCGGGTCATTACCGGCGGAAAAACTTTCATAAGCCTTTTGATAATCGCCCATCCGGTAAAAACTGGAAGCCTTCCACGCCGGGTCTTCAAACTTTTCGGCGGCGGATTGATAATCTTCCTGCCTAAAGGCGCGCAGCCCTTCCTGATTGTCGTTCAGAAAGAAACCGGCCTGCACCTGTCCGCTCCATAACAAGAAAATCAGCCCCCAGACGATTCCCCGGCGAAAGAAATACAAACAGCAAATCAGCGGAATAAACGCCAGATAATATCCGGCATCCAGCCATTGCGTCCGCAGATTCTCGCTTATTTTCAAATCTCCGGCCTGCGCGTTAATTTCCCGGGCCAGCTGTCGGATGTCATTATCGCCCGGCGTATAAGGCAGATATTTCCCGCCGCCGGATTCGGCAATCAGCTGCAGTTTCTCGCTGGGCGCTTTGGACATTCCGATAATATTGACGATAAAGCCTGCCGCCCGGGCATTTTTTGCTGCCGTTAACGCCTGGTCAAAACGCTGCCCGGCTTCCGGCGTAACAATAACAATGTTTCCTTTGGCATAGCCGGCATTTTTGAGTTTTTCAACCGCCAGGTCAATCGCCCGGTCGGGGCGGTCGCCGTTTACCGGCATAATATCGCGGCTCACGGCCGGCAGCAAATTGCTGACAATCTGCGTGTCTTCGGTCATCGGGCTGATGAGAAACGGTTCATCGGAATAAACAATCAAGCCGGTTTGCGGCGCTTTCAGCATTTTAAGAAAGTCGGAGATGGTAAACTTGGCCCGGTCAAGCCGCGACGGCGTAATATCGCGGGCATCCATGTCGGAAGACAGGTTCAAGACCAACATCAGCGGATTCTCCGGTGCCAATGACGGAATCTCTTTTTTCTCCCAGCTCGGGCCTGCCGCAGCCAAAACGGCCGCCACCATACCGGCCAGTCCGAGATATCCGATATATTTGCGCTGTCTTGCACTCCCTTTGACCAGCAAAAAGTCCAAAAGCCGTTTGTCGCAGACTTTTTCCCAGGACGACTGATTTTTAATGCCTTTAAAATAACGCCAGTATCCCCATATCGGCAAAATCAACAGCCAGAGCAGAATAGGCCGCAAAAAGTGAAAATTATGCCAAAACTCAGACATGGTATCTTCTCCTGCCGCTGAAAGCCAAAATCAGAACCAAAACCCAGGCGGCCAGCAGCGGAATATAATAGAGCTCTTTGATTTCGCGAATAAACCGTCCTTCGTTGTCATTCGGTTCCAGCTTATCAATTTCGGAATAAATCTTTTGCAAACCGGCCGTATCTTTTGCCCGGAAATAGCGTCCGGCCGTCATATCGGCAATCTGCTTCAGCGAAGCCTCGTCAAGCTGTCCGCCGCCGGACAGAGGAAAACCCAGGAAAGCCCCCATAAACGCATTGTCCGACCCGACGCCGACGGTATAAATTTTCACACCCTCGTCCTGTGCCAGCTTGATAGCCTGGGGCAGGCTGAGCTTTCCGTCGTTATTTTCGCCGTCGGTCAGCAGAATAATGATTTTTTTATCAGGATTCGGCGCGTCTTTAATGCTTTTCAGCGCCAGCCCGAGCGCATCGCCGATAGCGGTTGATTCTCCGGCCATTCCGGCGGACATCTGCCATAAAATGTCGCTGACTGATTTCTTGTCAAAAG
Source organism: uncultured Alphaproteobacteria bacterium (assembly GCA_944391715.1). Lineage (GTDB taxonomy): Bacteria > Pseudomonadota > Alphaproteobacteria > RF32 > CAG-239 > MGBC133411. Next base: position 9,024 of record CALXUP010000021.1, on the reverse strand, counting down.
TAAGCGGAGCCTGCAAATAGGCATTCGTACCGAAAAGGATTAATCCGATGCGGTCATCAGCGCGTTTTTCCAAAAATTCCTGCGCCGTTGCTTTAACGGCAGTCAGGCGGTCAATTCTTTTGCCTTTGAGGGCAAAGTCCGGCTCGCGCATAGAATTTGAAATATCCATCACCAGCAAAATATCGCGGCTTTCGTTTTTCAGGGGAAAAGGCTCTCCGGCCCATTGCGGACGTGCTGCTGCCAAAACAAGCAGGGCATATACGGCAAACAACAATACCGGCAGAGGAGAAAAAGCGGTTTTGCCGAGTGTTGAACCAAGCCGGACTTCACCGGATATCTGACTGATCTTTTGCAAATCGTCAAAAAAAGGCACACGCAGCGCATCACCGTGCAGTCCTTTGACGGCCGGAAGCAGAAAACGGACAAGAAAGGGCAGAAACAACAGCAGTAAAAAAGCCGGAGAAGCAAGCCGTATCATAAATTTTCTCCAATCCAGTTCTGACAAAACTGCCGTAATTCTTCCAAATCTTCTGCCGTAAAGCGTGATGACTTTATGCTGATGTAAGGGGCATCGCTGAGCAATATGGCGGCTTGCCCGGAAATAGGTTTCTTTGTATGTTTGTTGAGAAATTCAATCCAGTTCTTGCCAAACAGACTGGCGGCTCCGGGATATTTGAAAATACAAATCCTGCGCAGGATTTCCGACATCTGACGGGCAGACGCCACCACTTCAAACTGCTGCGCCTGAGCCAGCAATCTGAGAGCATAAAGCTTTTTACTCTTCCGCCGCCACAGGCGATAAAGTTCATACAGCAGAAACACGGCGGCAATAGACAACAGAATGACAAACCAGCCATATGCCGGCGGCCAGATAGAAACGCCGTCGGGCAGATGAATATCGCGCAATTCCGGTAAATTTTCTTCCATTTTCGCTGCCTTAAATTTATATTCGCTTATCTAAATTTAAGGTATCCAAAGCCAAATATCAAGCCTTGAAAAATTTTTGTTGTTCAAATTCAAAACCGCCTTCAGATAATCTGATATCAGATCAGAAAACAAAAGGCGGTTTGATCAATGAGCAGATATTTTAGTCGCACCAGTGGCCCGGGCTACCTCCAAAACCATGAACACCGCCGCAGACACAAGTCGTTCCCTGTCCGCCGCCGGAACACATCGTCCTGGTTTTACAGTGAGAACAGCCGCCGCAGGCGTTCCATGCATCACAGACTCTGCTGGTACCGCAGTCTATATCTGTATAACATCCTGCTGCACACGGATTTCCGGCACATTTATCTTCGCATTTGTAACATGTTCCGCTGCCTGGAGCCCCACATTGATAACAAGAATTAGAAGTTGTTCCTGTAACGGTATAACCAGACGGGCAGGATGACCGATATCCGCTCGGACAAGAATAGCTATGCGTGTGCGGTTTGCACTCAATACATTTACTGCAAGAATTATATTTGGCACATCCCCACTGACAGCGTAAAGGTGTTACACTACAGTCAGGATTTACACAATCATAGTAACAAGTTTTTCCGCAAACTGTTGTTGTGGAGCAAGTTTTTCCGCTGGGTTTGGAAGAAGAATAACCTTTGCTCGCACAAGTATCGGTACAAGTTCCTCCACCGCCGGTATTGTTGTCATCACCGTCATCCGGGGCAGAATTGCATGTTTTACAAGAAGAGCAGCAAGGACAATAGGTTGCACATCCGTAAGCACAATTTTTGTGGGATGAATGTGTACAAGCCGGAGCGGATTCGCAAGAGGTACACTTACCGCAGGAGTTGTAAGAAGCACAACCGTAAGAACAAGACTTAGAGCTTACGGAACAATCTGAGTTATATTGACATTCATAACAACTGGAGCCGCATTCGGTAGAAGAAACCCGAACCTTGTCTTCGGTTGAAGAACAAGAGACGGATTTAGAGCCCGTCCGACAGGTATCGGAACAAGCATAACAAGACCCGCATTCGGAAGACCCGACATAAGAACCGGAATAAGAAGTGCTGCCGGAAGTACAGTCTTTGCATCTGTAACAAGGTGTACCGCATTCGGTATATCCGGCCAGGGAGCCGGAATAGTTTTTAGAACCGGAAGAACAGGTATCGGAACAACAACGGTAACAGGTGTAACCACAGGCATCGGTACCGGAGGCAGAACCGGTACAGTCAACACCGTAGTTAGACGGACATCCGGAAGAGGGCGATGCGGTACAGCATTTACCATAAGAAGAATCCCACGGACAGCGGTTTGAAGTTGCATAAAGGCGTCCCGGAGAACAAGAATTGACATATCCTTGTTCACGACAAGCTCGCGGTCGGTCTTCTTTACATTGTTTGTAATAAGGCTGTCCGTTCGGGCATTGTTCGTCAACAAAGGACGGCAGGGAACAGGTCTGAGTATTATATCCGTTATTCTTACACCACTGGGCGGCATCACATTTAAGGTAATGGTCATCGCGGGAACAAGTGCCGATTTTGGCATAATACTGCGGACATTCACCGGAAGAGTAATAAGTATAGCCTTCTTTTTCACAAAACTCGGTGTCTTCATTGACGTTCATATTAAAATCGCCCTGGACGACGTCTTCATCCATACAGTCAGGCAGAAAACAGATACCACCATAGGCATTGGAAGGCGGGAGAAGAACCGAGAAAGCGGCGGCAACAGCAAAGATTGACACCGCAGAATTAAGTTTCATGTGTAGCATAGTATTATAATTTCTCATCGGCTTTCTCCCATAAAAATTCTTTTCAAAATCCTTTGCCATTCACAAAATCTACCGGAGCAACGCGGTCTCTGGAGCACAGTGCTTTCAACTCGCCGCGCGCCTGCCGTGCAGGTGGATTCTCGGGTGTAAATTCCCACAAGTGGGCCCCTTGGCACTTCGCCAGCTCAGCGATTTTATCCGGCTGTCCCAGTGCCTGCGGCACGCGACGCCGAATGCAATTGCGTCCCGTAGGGTTCGAACTTCATACAAATCTAAGCTAAAGCTAAAGATTTGCACTCGTTCTCACCAACTATCGACTTCAAGCCCGAGAATGACAAATAATTCAAAGCACTTTGTCATTCTCAATTCCGCCGGAGCATCGCGGATTTCAAGGCACCGAACAAACCGATCGCTCAGGCCGTCGCCTGCAAAGCAGAAGAATTATCATCAAAGATCACTATACCACAACAAAGCACCAGTGTCAAGCAGTATTGAAAAGCATGCTGGGGATTTTGGCAAGAAAAAACCCTGCACCGAGAAGTGCAGGGGTGTGTTAAATGTTAGATTTTCAAGGTAGAACAGGATTGGTTAGGCATTAGCTTGAGCATACAAATAGGATTTGATGGAAATTTCTTTAAGAAATTTCTGGATATATTCTGACCGCGGACGGGCCATATACCCTTCTATTCCCAGTTCGTTAGAAGCGGAGCATCGAATATTCAGCGTATCAGAAACTTCCAAATCGTTAGTTTCCGGCGCAGAAAGGAGAATCCCTCTTCCTTCATCATTAGCCATTGCTTTAGCCAAATCAATCGCCAGCATAATATTGTCGGAAGACAAAGATATCCGTTCAGGTAACGGATTGTCTTCTATCACAATTTTTGCGGCATCCAGCCAATCCAAGCCGTCTTTGTGTCCGTTATAAATTGCGTTTGCAACCATACACATACGGACTTCTGTTCCTTCATACGGTTCAAATCTCGAATCCAGTCGAAACATACAAATCCGGATTTTTAACAACTCTGGCAAGGTCGCCAATTCTTGTTCGCGATTTAACTTATTACTCTTCATAATAATAAAATTTTTTGTTAAACATTATTTAAACGCTCTATCTGAGCATATTCTTCCGAATTTCTGTAGATAACGATTTCTTCGGCATAAAGCTGCGATCCCAAAGGATTAACCGGCAAAGGGTCGGGAACGTTCATCATCAGCGAACTGTCAAAATCCGTTTTTCGGAGCTGATCATAAAAGTTTGCAATTGCCAAAGAAAAAGCAAAAGCCTTTTCTTCCTGATTCAGACGAAAACCGTCAAGCAGCTTTTCCAAAATATCATGCGTAATTGCGTTAAAATTGCCTTTCGGATATGCTTTGCATATTTTCACGGCAGCCTTGCAGCAATCCAAAATCTGAGCCCAAAAACGGATGTCAAAATCATCAATATATTGCCTCATAAAGGCAATCCGATGCTGAAAACTTTTTGGCAGCTTATGCGTTTCCCGAATAAGCCGCGGCTTGTTTTCTTCAAATTCCTGTTTTCTGATTAATTTCGCTCTCGCCAAAATATGACCGTAGAAATCATCTACATCTTCTAATTTTAATGTCTCCATATAAATATATATTAATAATTAATTTGTACAATTTTGTCATATATCATAATATTTTGAGGAAAGCAAGTCTTTTTTAAACAAAAAAGAGGAATCTTTAAATTCCTCTTTTTGCGCATAACAAAATGTAATCAGGCAACCTTGACCAGTCCGTGTTTTTTCTTGCCTTGAGAAAGTTTGATTTGCCCGTCTACCAGATCGGCAGCCGAAAAACGATAATTCTCATCATTAATCACTTTATCGTTGATTTTCAAACCGTTCTGTTTCATCAGCCGACGAGCCTCGCCTTTGCTTTCAACAAAACCGAGCTGCAAAAAGGCATCCAAAACACCAAGCCCGTCCACGCTGGCAACCTCAATGCTGGGCAGCTCTCCGCCAACGCCGCCTTGCTCAAAAGTCTTGATGGCGCTTTCCTGAGCCAGTCTGGCATCTTCTTCTCCGCGGCAGATGCGGGTGGCTTCAAACGCCAGAATCTTTTTGGCCTCGTTGATTTCCTGATCTTTAAGGTTCTCCAGACGGCGGATTTCATCCATCGGCAGATCGGTGTAAATGCGCAGACACTTACCGACTTCGGCATCACCGATATTGCGAAAATATTGATAATAGTCATAAGCCGGCAGCTTATCTTCATTAATCCATACGGCATTGCCTTCCGATTTTCCCATTTTTTTGCCGGAGGAGTCGGTAATAATCGGGCTGGTAAAGCCAAAAAGCTCCACATCATAACGGCGGCGTCCGAGTTCGGTGCCGGAGGTAATGTTGCCCCATTGGTCGGAACCGGCAATCTGTGCCCGGCAGCCGTATTTGTTGTATAAGACGCAAAAGTCGTAGCCTTGCAGCAGCATATAGTTAAATTCCAAAAAAGACATCGGCTGCTCGCGGTCCAGACGCGATTTGACGCTTTCCATCGTTAACATACGGTTGACGGAATAGCAGGTTCCGATATCGCGGAGAAACTCAAGATAGTTAATGTCCTTAAACCAGTCCCAGTTGTCCACCATCAGCGCATCGTTTGCCCCGTCGCCGAATTTAAGAAACTTGCTGAAAGATTTCTTCAGTCCCTTAATATTATGTTGCAATGTCTCTTCGTCCAAAAACGGGCGCAACTTGTCTTTGCCGGAAGGGTCGCCGATTCGTGCGGTTGCCCCGCCCACCAGTGTAATCGGCTTATGTCCGCATTTCTGAAACCACCGCATCATCATCAGCGGCACGATATGTCCCACATGCAGGCTGTCGCCGGTCGGATCTGAGCCCAAATAACCCACAGCCGGCTTTCCTGATTTTTCACATTCGTAAAGATAGGTGTCAAAGCCGTTTTCGTTAGTGCATTGATTGTAAAAACCGCGTTCGACCATCAGGTTAAAAAACTGTGATTTAAAATTACTCATTTCCTTTTTCCTAAATTAAAAATATAACCAATTCTTAACGGATAGTAACATAATATTCAAACATTGCAATAAGGAAAGAATGAATTTTTGAGATGGATTTGATAAAAAAAGTAAGAGCTTTGGGGCTGATGAGCGGGACTTCGCTGGACGGAGTGGATATGGCCGCCATAACGACCGACGGTTTTGATGTTTACGACTTCGGCTCGTCGCGAACCGTACCGTATGATGAACCTTTGCGGGAAAAAATCCGCGCCATTCTCGGCAAAAAGCCCGATAATGAGACAAATGCCGCCAAGATTCGCGCCGTAGAGGAAGAAGTAACGCGTTTCCATGCCGATGCGGTAAAAGAATTTATTGCCGATACCGATGAAAAAATAGATGTCATCGGTTTTCATGGTCATACAATCCATCATGAGCCGCAAAACCGCTATACTCATCAGATCGGCGACGGGGCAATGTTGGCGCAAATGTCCGGAATCCGTGTTGTCTGCCGCTTTCGCAATGCCGATGTCGCTGCCGGCGGAGAAGGGGCGCCGCTGGTGCCGGTGTTTCATAACGCTCTCTGTGCCAATATGGAAAAACCGGTTGGCGTACTGAATATCGGCGGCGTATCAAACATCACCTGGATCGGCACTAACGGAGAAATGTTGGCTTTTGATACCGGGCCGGGCAATGCGCCGATAAACGACTGGGTGTTGAAACACGCCGGTCAGCATATGGATTATAACGGCAAACTGGCGGCATTGGGCAGGGTCAACGGCAAGGTTCTGGCGGCCCTGATGCGGCATAAATATTTTGCCCAGTATCCGCCCAAATCTATCGACCGCAATATTTTTCGGGACAAACTGGAGCATTTGGAAGGGCTGAGCCTGGAGGACGGCGCGGCGACGGCCACGGCTTTTACGGCTGAGGCAATAGCCTATTCCTGCGCCATGTATCTGCCTGAAATGCCGAAAATAATTATTGTTTGCGGCGGCGGCGCCCGTAATCCGACGCTTGTGCGTTTTATCCGCCAGCGGTTGGAGAATGTTGAGGTCAAGACCGCCAACGGTGTGGGATGGAATGCCGATGAACTTGAGGCTCAGGCCTTTGCTTTTATGGCCGTGCGACGGTTGTATAATCTGCCGATAAGCTTTCCGTCCACAACCGGAGTACCGGAGCCGATGGTCGGCGGGGAGATTTTTGAACCTTGAAGACGGATAATCTGAATAAATTAAAAATTTTCTAAAAAAATTGCAGTATCAAAAGCTTACATGGCGTTTTTTTACTGGGACAATATTTTCTTGATTTTGGGCCGGAAACGTGCTATACCGCCAGCCGTTAAGCTATTATTTTGTTCTATAATTTTCGGAAGATGCTCAAATTAACCTGTTAGAACAAAATAAGCTTTATAATTTGTTTAATTGTTAAATTAAAATTTTTATGAACAAAAAATCAAAAAAAGTAAAGTTTGTCTTATGGGACATTGGGTGTGTTATTTTGTTGCTGCTTTTTGTCGGCTGTTCCCAAAAATCAAAATCCCGTCAAAGTGCCGAAGAAAAGGATTTGTCGCCTGAAACAGAAATTGTTTCGGGAAAAACGAGCGTCATTTCGTCTTCCAAAGGTTTGTGCCGGATAGAGGAAAATGAGAAGTTCGGAATCATCCGTGAAAAAGACGGCGTCCGGGAAGTCATTATTCCGACGGAATACGACAAAATAATCTGGCGTAATTGGAAAACTGGCTCCGATTTGTATTTTATCGGAACTAAAAACGGTTTGGTTTCTTTATTTTCAGAAAAAGGCCAAAAGCTTTTGGATGAATATGAAGAGATTAGTTTTGAAAACAATGGCCGTAATTTCATCCGGATAAAGATTAACGGAAAATACGGCGTTTTGGCTCCTGATCTGCAAATGATCCTACCGCCGATATATGATGATCTCAACAACTGGGTGAATGTTTTGGCACATGGAATGGGGTTTGGTTTTGAAAATACCGGATATATGGCGGTTCGACAAAACAAAAAAGTCGGAATAGCCCGGTTGTCTGATGGCAAACTCGTCGTTCCGGTCAAATTTGTTGATATCAATTATCATAATGGCGTTTTTATTGCGGAAAGCGAAGATGAAAAATTCGGGGCTTATTCCGTTTCCGGACGGGAGATTATGCCTGTGCGCTATCAGGCACTCAGCAATTGGGACGAAAATGTTTTTGTTTTGTGCGAAGACGGCAAAAGCCGGATTGAAAATCTGAAAACTCATAAGAAAGCCGAAATCGGCGGATTGCACCGGCGCCTGCAAATTTACGGGGCGTATTTGTTGACCGGAGGAACAATCTTCGGCAAAGAAGGACAAAAACTGTGTGATGATGTTGATGACGCGTCTGAATTTACGGTTTATGACAATCAGGACAAACCAGTCGGCGCCAGTATGGATACGATTGCGATTGTGAGCAGGGGCAGGACATATCTGTTGTGCGGTTCTCTAAAATGGCCGGTCAAAGACTTTTATACCGGTGTTGAAGGAGAGGAATTCTGGACGGCAGGCAGCAAACGGTTGACCGACGAAGAAGTTGCGGCTTATTGTCGGAAAGAAGGTGTTTATACGCTTGAAGAAGATGAAATGTTTAATCTCGGAAAGTTAAAAAACACTTTCGATTATAAATGATAAAAAGGCTTTATCCTCTAACGGATAAAGCCTTTTTTAATGTTAAAACATCCTTTTCAGACGGTAAACACCGAAGAAAATGCCAAAACCCGCTGCGGCCAGGATAAACAAAATGAAAATGTTAAAATTTTCATCATGCGGTTCAAAATAAAAGTTCAGTGCACAAAAAGCGGTAAATGCCGAAAATGCGATGATTCCGATGTTTTTTGCTGATTTGGCAAACCAAAATAACACGATTGCCAACACAACCAAAACCACCGCCGTTGCAATCACATGATTGCAAGCCCAGTCATAAATCCGGTCAAGTCTTCCGCTTTCAATAAATGCCCGGTATAAAAAGCTGCAAAAAGATGCCAGCATTTCCCAGCAGTTTTTTAAAAAATTTTCCATAAGAATATAATTTAGATAATAATTGTATTGAGGGAGAGGAAAATATAATAAAAGGAGAGCCGAGTCAAGAGATGTGGTCAAATAATAATGGGAGATCACCTGCAACACAGCAGTCCCGGCCCAAAAAATTATTCTTCTTTAAACATCTCGAGCTCTCTAGTTATCCCCAGGCACTTTATTTTTTTTCAGTCATCCCCGGGTTTCGGCCGGGGATCCAAATTAAACAAATTTTCTTCTTCGTCATTACCGGGTACTTTATTTCTTTCTCGTCATCCCCGGGCAC
>CALXUP010000020.1 GCA_944391715.1 uncultured Alphaproteobacteria bacterium | reverse complement strand
ATCCAATCCTGCGATTCCAGATGCGGCGGTTCCGGATGTTCTTCCTCCGGCTCCGATGACAATTCCAATAACAATTCCGGTTCTGAAACTTGCGGAAGATTAATTGCCTATTGGTACTATTCTGGATCATGCTCTTATGAAATAGCTCCCGATGGAACCCCCTATTATTGGCTTGACAATATATACGCCCGATATTGCACCACTGACAGCTCATACAGCTACAGCCGCCAAAATGGAAGAACCGGTTTTCGAACTTTAGACGCTTGTCAAGCCAACATCGGAGCAACCTTTGCCGGACCTTGGGATCTGGAAGAATGCGGCTGCTAATAACATATTTTTCAAACCTGCCTGCCGGACACAAAAAAGCTCCGCTGTTTTTCAAGCGGAGCTTTTCTTTTAGTCGAAGATATTAAGCGGACTTTTTAACAGCTTTTTTGGCTGTTTCCTTTTTTGCCGACTTTTCTTCAGCCTTGCTTTCCGCTTTATCGGCAGATTTCTTAGCTGTCTTTTTAGCCGGTTTGGTTTCTTCGTCAAACTTATACAGCTCTTCTACCGAAACCGTTTTCTCGTTAACTTTGGTCTGAGAAATAATATAATCAACAATTTTTTCTTCAAAAACCGGAGCTTTCAAAGCTTCAACCGCTTCTTTATTTTTCAGATAATAGTCAAATACGGCCTTTTCCTGTCCCGGATATTTGCGTGCTTCCATCATAATGGCGTTATTAATGTCTTCCGGAGCAATGTTGATTTTGGCTTCTTTGCCAACTTCGGAAAGCAGCAGGCCGAGCTTAACGCGACGAACGGCAATGCTCTTATATTCAGCCTTCAGCTCATCTTCAGACTTAGATTTTTCTTCTTCGTCAAGCTGATTATATTTCTTGGCTTGTTCATACTGCTGGCAGATAGAATTAAATTCGGCATCAACCAAACCGGCAGGAACGTCAAAATTATATTCCTTGTCCAAGACATCCAAAAGCTGTCTCTTCAGTTTCATTTTGGAAACCTGCTCATAATCGCCTTTAATACGGCCGGCAATAACTTCTTTCACCTTATCCAGGCTTTCCTCACCGAGAGATTTTGCAAATTCATCATTAATCTCAACTTCTTTCGGCTCACGGATCTCAAGAATCTCAACAGCAAAAACGGCATCTTTTCCGGCCAGATCTTTGGCATGATATTCTTTCGGGAAAGTAACTTTAACGTCAACTTTCTCGCCGGCCTTTTTACCAATCAGCTGGTCTTCAAAACCCGGAATAAACGAACCGGAACCCAGCTCCAGCGGATAGCTTTCACCTTTTCCGCCTTTGAACTCGACGCCGTCAACGGAACCGACAAAATTGATTACCGTCGTATCGCCTTTTTTGGCGGCTCTGTCTTCGCTGATTTTAACAACTTCGCGACGAGCCTGAGCCAGATATTTCAAAGCCTTTTCAACTTCTTCGGCAGGAACTTCCGCCATATATTTGTCAAGTTTGATGTCCGAGAAACTGCCGACTTTGATTTCCGGCATATTCTCTACCGAAACCTCAAATTCCAAATCTTTGCCGTCTCCGAAAGCGGTAATTTTGATATCGGGCAACATTGCCGGACGCAGGTTCTGCTCTTTAATCAGGCTGTCGGTAGACTTCTTGACCAATTCTTCCAAAACTTCTCCGGTAACGGAATCTTTGTATTGTTTCTTAATCATTGCAAAAGGAGCTTTTCCCGGACGAAAACCCGGAAGTTTGACCTTCTTTGCAATCTGGTTGATTTTAGCATCGCTTTCTTTCTCAACATCCTGAGCCGGAACCGATACTTTAAATACTTTTTTTAAGCCCTCAGACTTGATTTCGGTAACATTCATGAAAATTCTCTTAAAAAATTTAGATTACAAAACATCATCAAAGAACCAACTGGTGCGGACGGAGAGACTCGAACTCTCACGCCTCACGGCACTAGATCCTAAGTCTAGCGTGTCTGCCAATTCCACCACGCCCGCTCTTTGATTGCACAATTGCTTGCATACTACAGAAAAAAAAAATTAAATCAAGACTAAATTCACAATTCAAACAAAATTATTGTAATATAAGTTAATATTCTGTATGATGACCGCAAAGAAAGATTTTTATAAGGAGTAGACTTGTGTTTGCCTGGAATATTGCCCGCCGATTTGTCGTCTTAAGCCTTGCCGGAAGCCTTGCCGTTTCCTGCAGCTTCGTCAAAGAACATACCAGCCCGGAAACTTATAACACGCTCACGTTCAGCGACGGCGGCAGCGAAGAGGCCGGAAAAGCCACCGTAGCCTATTCCCAGGGAGATTTTGCCAAAACGGAAGAACACGTCCTGAAAGCCCTGGAAGAAAACCCCAAACAGCAGCAGGCCCTGCTCGTCGGCGCGCTGATGTCGGAAAAAACCGGCCGCTTGAACCGCGCCCGCCAGTATTATGAAGAACTCATCATCATCAACGGCAATGAAACAACCATTCTGGGCAATGAGCAAATGCTGCCGGAAAAAATCTCCGACGTTGCCAAAAAACGCCTGCGCCTCCTGGAAGTCAAACAAAGCAATCTTGTAATCGAGGACGCAAACGGCGCCAAAGTCTTTAATATCAGCCAACCGGCCGGACAAGCCCAAAGCCGCTCGGCAATCGAAGAAGCCCTGTTCAAGCGCGAACAGCAGAAAATCGCTGAACAGCAGCCCAGCTCGGAGGCCGAAATCCGTGCCGTACAAATATTGTTTACCGACCAGGAACAAAATATTATTTCCCGATTCTTAATTTTGAAAGAACTGGCCGAAAAAGACCTGATTACCAAGCAGGAATTTCTGCGTGCCCGTATGGCCAACGTCGGCGGACTGCTGCCGCTGACGCATAAACCCGGCGCATTCGGCATTGACCGTTCCGTTCCGGCACCTGACGTTATTCTCGAGCGTATCAAGGTCCTGAAAGATGCCGTTGAAAGCCGCGCCATCACACCGCAGGAATTTTCTGCCGAACGCGACCTGATTATTGAGGCTCTGCTGCCGCCTAATCCGCGCCAGCGTATGCAAAACAAAATCCCGTCCCGCGATGTCATGGGAGCCGCCAAAGACTTACGCAAGCTGGAAATCCTTTATGACCTGAATCTGATTACCGCCAAAGAAAAAGCCGCCGAAAAAGCCGCTATTGAAAAATATCTCGGCATCAACCGCGCACCAGCCAAAAAAGCAGCCGCCAAAAAAGTTGTCAAGCCGGCGGCTCAACCCTGCACGATTGATAATAAATCGGCACCTTGCACCTTGACAGATAAAAAAACTGAGGTAAAAGAAACACCGGAAAAAGAATTGGTAAAAACGGAAATAAAAGTAATAGAAGAAGTCAAAAACACGCCCGTTCCGGCACCGGCCGCACCGCAGAAACAAAGCGGAACGGCAGCGCCCCAACCGTTGATACCGGCTGTTTCCAGCCCGTTTGACAATTAAAAAACAAAGAATAATAAAGAATGGAAAACAAAATAAATCCGCGCAAAACTTTTGCGATTATTTCCCACCCTGACGCGGGAAAAACTACATTGACCGAAAAATTGCTGCTTTTCGGCGGCGCCATCCAACAAGCCGGAGCCGTCAAAGCCCGTGGCGAAAACCGTCGTGCCCGTTCCGACTGGATGAAAGTCGAGCAGGAACGAGGAATATCCGTTGCATCTTCGGTCATGACGTTTGACTATCGCGGCGTAACGTTCAATCTGCTGGATACGCCGGGCCACGAAGACTTTTCCGAAGACACATACCGCGTCTTAACCGCCGTCGATTCGGCAATTATGGTTTTGGATTCTGCCAAAGGTATCGAAAGCCAGACCAAAAAGCTGTTTGAAGTCTGCCGCCTGCGTGATGTTCCGATTTTAACATTCATCAACAAGCTCGACCGCGAAGGCCTGGATCCGTTTTTGCTGCTTGACGACATTGAAAAAACGCTTGCTCTGGAAGTCACGCCTGCTAGCTGGCCGATTGGCATGGGAAAAGACTTTCTGGGCTGTTATGACTTGTTGGCCGATCATCTGATTCTAATGAACAAGACCGGTGACAAATCGCAGATTAATGCCACAATCGAAACCTGTGAAGGCCTTGACGATGAAAAGCTTGACCGTCTGCTCCCGGCACATGCCGTTGCAAAATTGCGCGAAGACGTTATGATGGTCAAAGAACTTTGTCCGGAATTTAATTTGGATTCTTATCTTGCCGGCGTTCAGACCCCGGTATTTTTCGGCAGTGCCATCAACAACTTCGGCGTCCGCGAAATATTGGAGGGTCTGCATAACATTGCACCGACGCCGCGGCCGCAGCCGGCTGCCGAACGGACAATTTCTCCGTCCGAAAACAAAGTTACCGGTTTTGTCTTTAAGATTCAGGCCAATATGGATCCCAAACACCGCGACCGCATCGCCTTTATGCGCTTATGCTCCGGACATTTCAAACGCGGAATGACCTTAACTCAGGTCCGTACCGGCAAAGGCCTCAAAGTTCCGACCCCGGTAATGTTTATGGCGCAAGAACGCGAACTTGCCGAAGACGCTTTTCCCGGCGATATTATCGGCATTCCCAACCATGGGCAGCTCCGCATCGGCGACACGCTGACCGAAGGCGAAAAACTGCACGTAACCGGAATTCCGAGCTTTGCCCCGGAACTGCTGAAAAGCATCCGCTCGGTTGACCCGCTCAAATCAAAACACCTCGGCAATGCCTTAAAACAAATTGCCGAAGAAGGCGGCGCCAGCGTTTTCAAACCGATTATCGGCTCAGAATGGATTGTCGGCGTTGTCGGTGCCTTGCAATTCGAGGTTATGGCCGACCGGATTAAAAACGAATTTAACATTCCGGTTGTCTTTGAGCCGACCCAATATTATACAGCCCGTTGGATAGAATGTTCCGACAAAAACGAGCTGGAAAAATTCAAAAACGCTTCGCAGATGAACATTGCCGAAGACCACGACGGAGAGCTTGTCTTTTTGGCACGCAATGCCTGGCACTTAGGCAAAGTCAGCGAAGACTTTCCAAAAATCATCCTGAAAAAGACCCGCGAACAGGTTATTTAAGAAAAATTTCAAAATATAAAAGAGATGCCGACCTCGTTTTAGCATCTCTTTTTTACATTAACCCGCCGGACAATTCCACTTCCGACAGCCGATATAGTCGCGAATTGTTTTAATCTTTATCTCTTCCCCGTCAAAATACAAAGCGGCGCCGAGCGAAGCCGGAACATCAAAATGCTTGCCGTCAATCTCCAACCCGTGCCTCTTCAGATATTTCACCCGTCCGCGATAAACGCAGCTTTCTTTATCGCACGTCAAATCCAGCCAATTCTTCTCCGTCTCTTTGCCCTTATAAACGGCCTTAAGCTTTTCGTAATCCGATTCTGACAATTTCCGGGAAGCCGTCCTTTCCAGCCACATCTGTTTGTCAAAATAATTCCCCCTGCCCGGCAGAATCACCAATTCACCGGCTGTATCTTTAACCGCCAGCAAATCGGCCTCAGCATTAATCATCACATCGGGAACCCTAACCGTAAAAATGCTCAAAAAGCCGCAAAGAATACCCAACAATCCCCACAAGCGCCATTTTCTCTGCCATAAACACAGCCACAACCCGCCAAACACAATCAGCAGCAGCCCCCACAACGGCATGGCCAAAACCTGATATCCGGCATTCGGCCAGGAGGCCACCCAAGCCGTTATCTCATTTACTTTTTCAACGCCCCAACCGGTAAATTTCAAAGTCGGCCCGTCAAGCCCGAACGGCATCAGCAGCATGGAAAGCAGCATAAACGGCATAATCACCAAACCGATGACCGGCCCCGCCAAAAAGTTCGCCGCCGTTGTATAAATGGCAATCCGGTTAAAATGATAAACGGCAAAAGGCAGGGTCGCCAGACTGGCCACTAAATCCGAAACCACAATTCCGGCAATATAAACCCAAACTGTTTTGGCCAGCGTCAGCATCCGGCTCTGTTGTTTTTGCCCGCCGCCGCTCAAAAAACGGTTTAATCGGCCGGCATATTTTTCATAAAAAGCAATCAAAGCCACAACCGCGGCAAAAGACATTTGAAAACTTGCCCCGATAAGCGCCTCCGGCGACAGCACCAAAACAATCAGCGCCGCCAGCGTAATCGTCCGCATAGAAATGGCTCTCCGGTCAAACAACACGCCGACTAAAACGATAAATGTCATAATAAAAGCCCGCTGCGTCGGCACTTCCGCACCGGAAATCAGCAGATAAAAAGCGCTGAGAAAAATGGCAAAAACTGCCGAAATCTTTTTGGCATCATAACGCAGGGCAATCGGCGGAATCAATGCGGCAAGCAACCGGATAAAAAAGAACATAAGCCCTGCCAGCATACTCATATGCAGCCCGGAAATGGAAAGAAAATGCGCCAAACCGGAATCCCGATAATCATTGGTAATTTTCTGGCTGATACCGGAACGGTCGCCAGCCATGATTGCCGCCGTAATTCCGGCCTCGTCTTTGGGCAGCTGCGCTTTCACATGCTCGACCATCTTTTTTCGGAGAGCATTAATTTGGCCGTCAAACCACACACCGATTCCGACCGGCGCCTCACATTCCAGCGGCTGAACGGAAGCCACGGCATACCCGTTGCCTTTGATTCCGGCATAAAAGGCTTTGCGGTCAAACTGATACCCGCCGACAACTGCCGGCAGCGGAAGCGGCATAATCTTTGCCACGGTTTCCACACATTGGCCGGTTTTCCATTCTTGATTTTTATCCCTCAGCGTAATCTTAACAGGTCCTGCAATCTTTTGCCCGTCAAAATTCTGCAATTCATCCAACACCAGACGCGGCTTGCCTTTCATATTATGCTCGACCCGCACGATACGCCCGCGGATATAATCGGTTTGCGCTTCGGAAATAACCGGTTCCCGGGCCAGATACAGGGTTTTCATTTGCACATTGATAAAACCTAAAACCACAATCGCCGCTCCGAGCAGTCCCCATAAGCGCCGGGGCTGGAAACGCCAAATCCAGGCAAAGAGCAAAATCAGCTCAAACACCGCCAAAGACCACCATTTTGACGGTTCGGCCGGCAAAGCAAAATACAAACCGATACCGCAGCCGAACAAAACCGGCAGCCACAGAAACCAACGTTCCTGTTCTTCGGCCAGACATTCCGCCAGATAGCTTTTGCGATGTTGCAGCATAAATTTTTCCTTTCGCTTTATTTGTAATATATTAATCTTTTTATGTCATCATCAAAATCAAAGATATATTACGAGGAAAAGCCATGAAAAAAATTACATTTGCCGTTTTTTGCTCCCTGCTGTTGTTCTCAGCCCCGCTTCATGCCGAGGTTAAAAGCATTGTTGACTGGGATGGCGGCTATAATCCCTACAGACCGGGAAACGATACCATTGCCGGCAGCGATAATCCCGTACCGGTAAAAACCGTCTGCTCCACCAAATGTCCGGCCCCTTACAGCATCACCACAACATCCTGTCCGGCAGGACAAGTTCTGGTAAGCTGCCCGGCTTCCGGCTGTTCATATTACCGCCTTTGCCGCAATAAAAATGAAAAAGGGGACGAAAAAAGAAGTCAAGACATCATCAACACAAATGTCAATGACATCAATCTGCCTGAGCTTTTAGAAGAAATTGAAACTTACCAATACGACCAAAACCAATAAAAAGAAATTATCCTCGACTTAGAAAAAAGCCGTTTTCCCAAACGGCTTTTTCACATAATAAACAAAAAAAATTTTTCTTGTAATATAACAAAAAATTGGTACGATAATTTTTGTAAAACAAAATTATGTCATATTATTAAGTACCAAGAACAAATCTCAATAAAATAAAACATTATGAAAACTTTTATGAAAAAAATCGTAACCGGAATTATCCGCCCGGTGTCTAATCTTGCACCTGTTGCAGCTCTGTTCATTGTCATTTGCGCCTTAATTTCTGTTACAATTCTGTGCTTTATCAAATTTCCTCTGGCTGCCCTTTCAGCCAACGGGAAACTGCTTATGTGTCTTATAGTCATTTTGGCCTGCGCCGGAATAGCAATAGCCGTCAGATTATTAATGGATTTCACCCGTAAATAAAATGAAACAAAAAAAACTGCTGTCGCCTGACAGCAGTTTTTTTTAATATCTGAAAAAGTGATGAGATTAAAACTCCCACCAGTTTTTCTTAATTTCTTTTACAAAGGCCTTGTGCACCTGCATATAGGGCTTATCGGCCTCCGCTCCCGTTACAAAAAAGACTCTTCTTTCACCAAAGAGCTCCCTTGTCAACAGGATTTTACTTCCGTCAGGATACTGGAAATTGGCTCCCCTCGAGAGATCCCAGATTTCCGTTCCTACCGTAACAGGTTCGCCATCCTTAACGGCAACAATCCGTCCGTCCGGACACTTCCATGCCGGCACAACCGCCGTAACATTTGGCCGCCAATATTCATACAGGTTAACCTGCCCTGAGTATCTGACGACAACAACTGGTTTGGCACCGGCAACCGGAGCTTTCAAAACCATTGCGTTGTTATTAATTACTGATGTTGCTGCACTCGGTGAAGAAATTGTTTTTGTATTCATAATCTTATTTTTTTGTGGCCCTGAGGCCGATTAATAATATCTTTTTAATTCTCTTAACAGAAAACAATATATGACAAAATTTCCAAAATGTCAACACATTTTCTGCAAAAAAATTATTTTTTCAGATATTTCTTCCTAAATGTTTCCATTGTACTTTCTCGTGAGCAAAATCAAATTTGTCAACATCGTTAATCGTATCAATAGCATCATTATCCAATATCGCAGACATACACACATCCAAAAACTTGCCGCAGGCATCGGCAGAATCGACAAAAGCCGTAACATTGCCGGAAGCAGCCGCAATCCCTTTGCGTAAAAATTCGCTCCAAATTTCATATTGTTGCAAACGATCATACGGCGTATCTGGAATTGTATCCAAACCGAGTTCCAAAAGCCTTTTTCCGCATTCCGTATGCTCCAGCAGCATTTTTCCGGGATTGTTTTTTACAAAGCTCAAAGCTTTCTGCTTGTTTTCCTGCGTCTTCAGATAACTCACACTGTAAAGCACCAAACCGTTTTTAGGTGTTTCCGCACTCAGATTTTCAAGAGCGTCAAGCGCTAAATAATACCAATTTTGTTCCATCGATTATAATAATTAAAAAAATTAATAATTCAAAATACCGTCGGCAATTTTATCCAATATCATCATCTTGTCAAGACACAAAAAAAACTGCCTAACCTCACGGCCAGACAGTTTCCTTTCTCATGTTTAATTAAAAAAAATGGCACCTTTGCTGATAAGGCATCCAATATCTTTATCCCACTCGGACACGGGGAAGAACCATGCTTTCCCAAAAACGTCCGCCCATATTTTCAAATGGGATATCGTCCCAATAATATTTTCCGGCACTCTCTTCTTTTAAAATTTTAAAAGAAAGCCCGCTTTTAATCTCACTCAGAACGCCTTGTTCCGGGAGAATAATATTCACTCTGTTAATAACGCTTTCCGGGATAAACTCCGCGTTATCCATCCGAAGATATTTTTTTTGGTTATCAACTGTCGTGATGGCCCAGCAGGGAAGACGAAACTTTATGTTAAACATATCCTCTGCTTTCTGCAAATCGGCAATACGCTTGGCGCAAACCGGCAGCAGATACAAAAACTTAATTCCTAAATCCTGGAGCAATTGAATGGCATCATCCATATTCCAAGCTGTTTTTATCTTTGTATCCATATATCTAATAATTTTTATAATAGTGGCTGATTAACTGCTCCTTTATACCCGATTCTGGCATTTTTGTCAATATCTTTTATTTTGGAAAATACGATTTTTCTAAAAAAATATCCGATATTGCAATTAATACCGGATATTTCTTTACAAAACCAGGTTCAAAACCCGTTCCGTAGCTTTAATCGCCGCCTTGACCTGATCGGAAGAAACCGCATGCGTTACCATCCCGTTGTCCCATTTTATGGTTGCCTCCACCAAAGAATTGGAGCTTCCGCCCGGAGGAATACTGATTTCAAAATCCAAAAGCTTCGGAATTTCCACATTCATTTTCGGCGCCAGTTTGCGCAGTGCATTCATAAAAGCGTCATAACCGCCGGAACCTTGCGCCGTTTCTTCAAAAACCTCGCCGCGACATTCCACTTGAATATTAGCACTCGGCTTCATTTGCATCGTCGTTGTCACCACACAATTTGTCACCCGAAACAACTTATACCGCTGCCCGCCGAGCATATCTGCCACCAAAAACGGCAAATCCTCAACCGTAACCGTTTTTTTCAGATCCCCGAGTTCCACGATTTTTTGCAAAAGTTTTTGTTTCTGGTCATCATTCAGATTAATCCGCAGTTTCTCCAAATTCATCTCCAGACTGGCCTTGCCGGAAAGCTTGCCCAAAGCATAAGACCGATTGCGGTCAAACCTGTCGGGCGTCAGGCTGCTCACATACAAATTTCCCTTTTTGTCACCGTCGGCATGAATCCCCGCTGTCTGCGTAAACACGTCACTGCCCAAAATCGGCATATTTCCGGCAATCCGCTTACCGCTGAATGTTTCGACCAGAATACTGATGTCTTTGAGTTTTTTCTCATTAATTTTACAGGCCGCATCGCTATGATCATTAATTGCCGCCGTCGCCTGAGCCAAATCCACATTTCCGGTACGCTCACCCAATCCGTTAACCGTCACATGCAGCCCGCTGATACCGGCTCTGACCGCCGCCAGCGCATTCGCCGCCGCCATACCGTAATCATTATGCGGATGAAATTCAAATTCCGCCTGCGGATAACGCCTGACTGTCTCACCAATATATGCTTCCGTTTCAAACGGGTTCAAAATCCCGAGCGTGTCCGGCAGAATAATGCGCTTAAACCCCAAACCGGCATAGCAATCCAACATCTCCCAGACATAATCCGGACTGTTTTTAATGCCGTTGGACCAGTCTTCCAGATAAACATTGCAGGCAAAACCGTTTTCCTGCGCATAGGCAACCGTTCTCCGCACATCTTCCAAATGCTCGGCCAGTGTCTTTTTAAGCTGCAGTTCGCAATGTTTCTGCGATCCTTTGGTCAAAAGGTTGATACGCCGGCAGCCGGTCGGCTTCAGCCAGTCGATTGACTTGTTATAATCGGTAAAGCTCAACACCTCAACGGCATTTTCAAAACCGGCGGATTTTGCCCATTCCATAATCGCACTCAGGGCAATTTGTTCTTCTTTGCTGACCTTCGCACTTGCCACTTCACAGCGGCTGACTCCGACATCGGCCAGCAGGCGCTTGACAATCACCAGTTTTTCTTCATGTTTAAACGAAACACCCCTGGTCTGCTCGCCGTCCCGCACCGTCGTATCGACAATGTCAATAAATCTCATCTATTTCTTTTTCTCACATAGTTGCAAAACAATATCCGCTGCATTTTCACTCGGCGTTTGCTTTCCCAAACCCAGAACTTCGCGGACTTTCTTAAAAC
Organism: uncultured Alphaproteobacteria bacterium; assembly: GCA_944391715.1. Lineage (GTDB taxonomy): Bacteria > Pseudomonadota > Alphaproteobacteria > RF32 > CAG-239 > MGBC133411. The sequence goes on along the minus strand of CALXUP010000020.1, from coordinate 15,203 downwards.
CGGCAATTTGTTTATCATACAAATCGTCTTTTTGCAACAGACCTTTAATATAACTGCGAATATTCCCCGGTACGCAGCGTTCCTGCAAAAGTTCCGGCACAATCTCGCGCCCGAGCAGAATATTGGAAAGATTCACAAACTGAATTTTCAAAAAACGGCGTGCCAGCATGGCCGAAAAAGCCGAAACCTTATAAGCCACAATATGCGGCACGTCCAAAATTGCCAGTTCCAGCGCCACCGTGCCGGAAGCCGCAATCGCCGCTGACGATGCCTTAAAAGCATTGTAACGATCTTGCTGCGTTTCAGTTACCACAACCGGCAGCCCGCTGTTTTTTGCTGCAGTTTTAACAGCCTCCGCCACGGTTTTGACCGTCGGAATCACAAAAAACAAATCCTCATCTTGCTTAGCAAGTTCGCGCACGGCATCAAAAAATACCGGCAACAGCTTGCTGACTTCCGTTTTGCGCGACCCCGGCAGCACGGAAATCACCCGTTTGTCGGCAGGAACCTTAAACTTCTCGCGAAATTTTGCTCCATCAGCATGCAAAGCCTCGCTCTCAATCACCGGATGCCCGACAAAATCCGTCGGCAGGCGGTAAGGCGTAAAATATTTCGGTTCATAAGGCAGCAGCGTCAGCAAATGATCAATATATTTATACATCGTCCGCGCCCGTTTTTTCTTCCAGGCCCAAACCTGCGGCGCCACATAATGCACCTGCGGAATACCGAGTTTCTTTTTGCGCAAGGCTTTATGAACGCGCGCCGAAAAACTCCAGCTGTCAATCGTAATCACCACATCGGGCTGCACGCGGATAATGTCTTCGACCGTATTTCTAATATGCCGGAGAACTTTCGGAATGCTCGGAATAACCTCCATAATTCCCATAATCGACAAATCGGCAATGTCAAACAAAGACTTCAGCCCTTCTTCTTCCATTGTTTCGCCGCCCACACCGTAAAAAGCCACATCACCGCCGGTCTTTTTCTTCAATGCCCGCATCAACCGCGACCCGAGCAAATCCCCGGAAGGCTCTCCGGCAATCAGATAAATTTTCTTCATTATGCCTCCTTCCATTTGGCATCGGCCGGATTCACACCGACAACAAACAATCCGAGTTTATCGGCTGTTTTAATAGCTTCAACCTCATCAACAATCAGCCCGTTTCCGGCATGCAAAGCCACCCCGCGCAAACCGGCTTTATGCGCATTCTCTATTGTCCGCACTCCGAAAGTCGGCAAATCAATCCGCATATCCTGTTGCGGCTTGCGCAGCTTGACCAAAACGCCGCCCGGACCTTTGCGCTTATAATCACCGCAGCGCAAAAGCATCTTATCCGTTCCTTCGATTGCTTCCACCGCCAAAACAAGCCCTTGCTGAACAACGGCACCCTGCCCGATGTCCAACCGCCCGAGTTCCGTAACCACCTCAACGCCGCGTTTAATATCCGCCCAGGCCTGTTTATCCGGCTTAACCTTGCCCAACACGCCTTCCTTAACCAGAAGTTCAGGAATAACCTCATGAATCCCGCGGACAATCATTCCCTCGGATTCGATTTCATTAACCAAAGCGCGCAATATACCGTCATCGCCCAACGCTTTCATCCCGACTTTGGCAAAAAACGCCGTTGTCTTCCAGTCCGGTACCAAATCAGAAAAACTCGGCCGCCGGATTGTGCCGATCATCACAACTTCCTGCACTTTTTCTTCGGCAAATTTTTTAAAACCGCTGCCGGCCTGCCCGATTCTAATCCACATATGCGGCACTTCATCCGACAAAATATCTTTATCGGCATTGCCCTCTATCGCCAGCACAAAATACGGCCGGCCGTTCTTGCGGCAATGTTCAATCAGCATCTTCGGAATAGTTCCCCCGCCGGCAATAATGCCAAGTTTTTTTACATTTTCAGTCATCATAATTCCATAAAAAAAGAAAGAATAATTTTTCTATAACATAGAAAAATTATTCTTTCATTAAAAAAGACAAATACTTTTAAGCAAAACTATTCTGCGGTTAAAATATTGCGGCGGTCTTTCAAACCAAACTCAATAAACTTAATCTGCTCTTGCACAATCGCATTGCCTTTAAATTTTTCTTTTGCTTGCCCCACACGTTCTTCCAAAGTACCTTCTTTGCCTTTGAAAATAAACATATAAGCACGCGTTGCCGCTTTAATATCAGCTTCAGACATACTGCTGCGTTTCATGCCGACCTGGTTCAAACCGCGCAGCTTTCCGCGATCGCCGGTAACCATACCAAAAGGAATAACATCGCGGCCGATGCCGGTCATTCCGCCGATCATGGCTTTGCGCCCGATTCGGCAAAATTGGTGAACGGCAGAATTACCGCCCAGAATACAACCGTCGCCCAACCGTGTATGCCCACCGATAACGGCATTATTCGTCATAATCACACCATTGCCGACCACACAGTCATGCGCCACATGAGAATTGACCATAAACATTCCGTCATCACCGACAATCGTAATCAGTTTCTGCGGCTCGGAACCGTCTTCCGGCGGTGTCTGTCCTTTCGGCGTACCGCACTGCATTGTTACATTCTCGCGAATAACGTTCCGCTTGCCGATAACCAGTTTGGCATCAGGCTGAAATTCATTGCCATGATCCTGCGGCCCGCCGCCCAAAACGGCTCCCGGAAATACAACCGTTTCGTCACCGATTGTCGTATTACCCAAAACGGTAACCCGTGCAATCAAATTAACCTTCTCTCCGATAACCGCATTTGCGCTGATATAGCAGAACGGACCGATAATTGCGCTCTCTGCAATTTTTGCACCTTTCTCAACAACCGCTGACGGATGAATATTAGACATCAAAATCTCCTCTCAAAATTAACATTTGTCCTAATTATAAATCAAAAATTTCGGCCGTAAACACAACAAATCTTACAATTTATTACATCTTGACTTTCGGATAAAAAAGCAATAGCTTACCTCCGATAAAAAAATTATTAACATTTATTAAAAATAATATTATGGAAAAGAACTTGACTTTGTCGCAACAAGAGACTGATTTGCTTTTAGCAAGTCTGGCCGACGACGGCGAATTTTGCGCCGACCTTAAAATGGTACTGGGAAAAAACCGCCAGGCTTTTGATGAACGGATAAAATCATCTCAGGGAATGAACCCCGTCATCGAAAACATTTTAATCACAACCTGGCCCTCGGAACTGATTTTGCAATACATCCAAAACATTGTTCCAAACCCCAAAATACGAAAAAAGCTGCTGCAAAATGCCGAAGCCGAAATTGTTTGGACGCTGATTGAAAAATCCGCTCCCTCTGCCGACGAAAGCCAAATCATTCTGGAGCGAAAGGACGGCCTCAGATTTTTATCTGTTTTGCTGCAAAAAGCTGCCGATTTTAACGAGGAATGTGAAAAAATAATTTTCACCCGGGCAAATGTCTCCGACATTGAGACCTATTGCCTTGAATGTCAGCGTATCCAAAACATCGGGCTGCTGCTTTCAGACGTCAGAAACCGTCATTTTTTGGAATTTTACATTCAAAACAATCCGTTGTATGGAACCCTTTATGACAAAGAAGTCAAAAAAATCGTTCCCTATCCGGAAATTTTGAAGCTCTACACGGAAAAACACACTGTACCGTTTTCTGAAGTGAAGGATGACAAAAACTTTGAAAGCTACATTAACAAAATTTCCCTTGCCGTACACGATTGGTTTTACGGAGGAATGTCCGAAAATATGCTGGTCAAATTTCTTCAGTCCGCCTTACAGACGCGGCCGCAAAAGAAATCGCTCGAACAAGCAGTTGAACGCTACGGAAACAAGTTGTCGCTGTTAATTGCTCAAACGCTGAACAAAATCGGATTGCTGCAAGATGATGAACTCATCGAGTGCCTGTTAAAAAATTCCGACAAAGAAATCCTAAAATTAATCCCGGTAGAACAATGCGTTTCTGCGGCAATGCATAATCAAGACGTCAAAAGACACCTCCTGAAAATGCAAAATGCAGAAATCACGTCAAGAATGATTGATGAAGATCCGTTGGGCTACGAATTTGAAGATTACCTTTGGGACTATCCGGAAACAGAGCGCAAAAAACTCATCGTTCAGCACGGAAGAAAATACGGTTTTGCACAACAAAAGATGACAGAAGTCTTCCTGAAATATAACCGGGAAGCATATTGGCAACAATTCAAAAGCATTTTCAATTTCTGAAAACCGTTCCGTAATAACAAAAAAGGATTGCTCCTCAGCAATCCTTTTTTGTTGCTCTTATCAGGCTCTTAATTCACCGCCGGTCTTCTTTTTGACCTCGTCAATCACCTTGTTCATCAGCCCTTCAATATCTTTGTCGGTAAAGGTATTTTCAATCGGCTGAAAAGTCACTGACAAAGCCAAAGACTTCTTGCCTTCCGGCAGATTTTCCCCCTCATAGACGTCAAAAATCCGAACATCGGTAATATGAACACGGTCGGCATTTTTGGCTGCCGCAATCACATCGCTGGCCTTCACGTCTTTATTCAGAACAAAAGCCAAATCCTTATCCAGCGGCTGGAACTGATACAGCTCCAATTTCTTGCGGGCCTTACCCTGAGAAGCACGCGGCTCAGGAATATTATCAAGAAACACCTCAAAAGCCATCACCCGTTGCTTAATACCCAGTTTTTTGGTTACAGCCGGATGAATCTCGCCAAAATAAGCCAGTACGTTTTTACCCAAACGCAAAGAGCCGCTGCGCCCCGGATGATAATATTCCGGCGCATCGCGGAACACCTGAGCATTTTCCCACGGCCCGTTAGCCGCCGCAATTGCTGCAATCGCATCAGCCTTGGCGTCAAAAACGTCATAAGCGCGCTCATCACCCGTCCAAACCTTTTTAGACGTCATTCCGCAGCGCACACCGCCGGCCGCCAGCATCTGCTCTTTCGGCCTGCGACCGTAAAACTGCGGCCCGACTTCAAAGAGAGAGACATTGCCATACCCTTTGGCAATATTGTTCTTAACAGCCAGCAACAGATTCGGCAAAACTGACGGACGCATTTCATCCAAATCGGATGCAATCGGATTAAACAACAAAACAGCTTCCTGTCCGGCTTTGCGGAACATCTGCGCAATTTTTGAATCGGTAAAACTCCAGGTTACCGTTTCCAGCATCCCGCGGGCAGCCAGCTCATGCTTAACCGTCACATTGCGGCGCTGAACCGGCGTCAGGGTCTGAACCGGAAACTTGTCATGCGGCAAAGATTCCGCCGGAATCTCATCCAGCCCGATCATCCGCACAACTTCCTCAACCAAATCATGCTCGCCTTCAATATCACCGCGCCAAGTCGGAGAAACTGCTTTGATTTTTCCGTTTTCTTCGGAAGTTGCAAAACCAAGCTTGTTCAGAATATCAACAATCTTTTCTTTTGAAACTTCCAATCCGATAAGGCTCTTAATCCGCTCCGGACGCAAATAGGCAACCCGTTCGGCGCAATCTTCATTACCGGCAATTTCAATTTCGGAAACTTCTCCGCCGCAAATTTCGATAATCAGCTGCGTGGCATAATCCGAACCGAGGACGTTCGACTTCGGATCAACCCAGCGCTCATAACGATACCGTGAGTCGGAATCAATCTGGAATTTACGTCCGGTACGGGCAATACAATCCGGCGTAAACAAAGCGCACTCCAGAAAAACGTTTTTCGTTTCTTCACTGCAGCCTTTTTCCGCCCCGCCCATAATGCCGCCCAGACATTGAATGCCTTCATCGTCGCAAATACCAAGCGATTTATTGTCCAAAGTATATTCTTTTTCTTCCAGAGAAACAAACTTCTCACCGTCTTTTGCCATTCTGACCGTAATATTGCCTTTCAGCTTGTCCGCATCAAAAACGTGCAGCGGACGCGCCATATCATAATTGATATAATTGGTCACATCCACCAGCGGCGAAATCGAACGCAGCCCGATGGCGCACAAACGGTCTTTCATCCATTTCGGTGTTTCTGCTTTGTTGTTAACGCCTTTAATATAGCGGCCGACATAGGTCGGGCAGGCATCTTTAGCCACAATCGACACCGTAATCGGGCTTTTAAAGCTGCCCGGAATCTTTTTAATATTCAACGGCTTCAAAGTACCGAGCCCGGCAGCTGCCAAATCTCTGGCCACGCCGCGCACACCGAGACACTCAGCACGATTCGGCGTAATGGAAATCTCAAATACCGGATCAATATTCAGAACCTTATCCGCCGAAACCCCGATCGGCGTATCGGCCGGCAACTCGATAATGCCGTTATGATCTTCGCCGATACCAAGCTCTTTTTCGGAACACATCATGCCAAAACTTTCCACGCCGCGAATTTTGCCGACTTTCAGCTTTTCGTTATAACACGGAATAGTAACGCCGACCTGTGCAAATATACCGATTAACCCCTGCTTGCAGTTTGGCGCGCCGCAAACAACCTGCAGCTTTTCTTTTCCGGTATTAACGCACAATAACCCGAGATGGTCGGAATCCGGATGCCGTTCATAAGTTTCGACTTTGGCCGTGATAAAATCTTTCAAATTCGCAGCCGGGTTAACAACCTCTTCAACCTCCAAACCGATTTTGGTCAGCGTTTCGGCAATCTCATCCACCGACGCCGTTGTATCCAAATGTTCTTTTAACCATGATAACGTAAACTTCATCTTGCTGCTCCTCCGTTATTGCTCAGCCCGCCGGTCATTGAGGCGGAATCAAGCGGCACAAAGCCGTAATGTTTCAGCCAGCGGACGTCTGATTCAAAGAAAGTCCGCAAATCGGGAATACCATATTTCAACATCGCCAGGCGGTCAATTCCGACGCCAAACGCAAAACCCTGATACTCGTTCGGATCAATACCTCCGGCTTCCAGAACTTTCGGATGAACCATACCGCAGCCCAAAATCTCAAGCCAGTCGGTACCGGCGCCGATTTTCAACTCCGTTTTGGTTTTCAGACAGCCGATATCCATCTCGGCCGACGGTTCGGTAAACGGAAAATATGACGGACGATAACGTACCGGCACATCGTCAAGCTCAAAAAATGCTTTGACAAAGTCATACAGGCAGCCCTTGAGATGCGCCATTGTGATATTCTTATCAATCACCAAGCCTTCAACCTGATGAAACATCGGCGTATGCGTTGCATCATAATCGGAACGGTAAGTGCGTCCCGGCGCAATAATGCGAATAGGCAGTCCCCGCTCTTCCATCGTCCGGATCTGCACCGGAGAGGTATGGGTACGAACAACGTAACTGTCATCAAAATCAGCGCTGTCCGGATTGGGAATGTAGAAAGTATCCTGCATCTGGCGGGCCGGATGATTGGCCGGCATATTCAGGGCATTAAAATTATGAAACTGGTCTTCAATATCCGGACCTTCGGCAACCGAAAATCCCATCTGTCCGAAAATAGCAACGACTTCTTCATAAATTTGCGAAACCGGATGAATCCGCCCCTGATTTTCCGGACGGATCGGCAGCGTAACGTCCACCACTTCTTTGGCCAGCTTTTCATTCAGCTCTTTGGCTTCCAAAAGGGCTTTACGTTCGTTAAGAGCCTGCTCGATTTCGCCTTTCAGCAAATTCAGCCTTTTACCCATTTCAATTTTCTGTTCAAGAGGCAAAGCGCCGAGGCCTTTCATCATTTCGGTAATTTTTCCTTTTTTACCCAAAACGGCAACTCTGGTCTCTTCCAAAGCCTTCATATCCCCGGCCTGGTCAATCTCGGCAATCAGCGTTTTTTTCAATTCATCAATATCTTCCATTTTTCCCTCAATCTCGGTGCATTTAAACTGCAAAAGAGCTAACCCGAAAAAACGAGTTAGCTCTTTCTCTATAGATTTTGCTCAACTATTATTTAGAGAGAGCGTTTTTGGCAGCTTCAACCAGTTTGGCGAAGTTTGCAGGCTCTTTCAAAGCAATATCAGCAAGGACTTTTCGGTCGAGTTCGATGCCGGCTTTGTTGAGCCCGCTCATAAATCGAGAGTAAGTCATATCATTAAGACGAGTGGCAGCGTTGATTCTCTGAATCCACAAAGCGCGAAAACTTCTCTTCTTTGCTCTTCTGTCGCGATAAGCATATTGTAAAGCTTTTTCAACTTTTTCAACGGCAACTCTGAATACATTTTTAGAACGACCTCTGTAACCCTTGGCCATATTAATGATTTTCTTGTGGCGGGCGTGAGCGGTCATACCTCTTTTAATACGAGACATATCAAATTCCTCCTACAAATACGGCATAAATTGTTTAACAATCTGGGCATCCACATCAGAAACCAATGTAGTACCTCTGGCTTGTCTTTTCATTTTCTGGCTTTTGCAGAAGAGGCAGTGTCTCTTTTTGGCAAAATTTCTTTTCAATTTGCCGGTGCCGGTAGCGCTAAAGCGTTTTTTGGCGGCACTTTTTGTTTTCAATTTAGGCATTTCAATCCCTTTCTTTATTGTAATCTGGATTTTTCTTTACGAGTCGTCAGGCATGCCAATACGCCCGAACCACTCTGTTCACCGGTTCTTATACTATCAGGTTCCCGAAATTGCAAGCATTTTTTTGCTCTGAAATAAAAAAAACGGCCCGAAAAAACATTCGAACCGTTTAAAATCACATAAAAATCAGACAAAACGCCCGTCATCCGCATCGGCAATCCGATAACGCTGATAAAAAATATCGGTCGGAACACTCAAAATCCTGGCCGAGCAGACATCCGCCAAAATTTTAACGCTATGGTCTTTACTCTCGCCGAGCAGCCATAAGGCCTCGCCTTCCGTTGAAACCAGCGCCGCCCGCATATGGTCGGGATAAAAACGCCAGTCCAAATCGGCAAAGCGGCCTTCCGCTCGTTTACAAGCTTCTTTCCAGGAAAGATAACGCGTATTCCAAAAAGCAAAATCATGCCCGTCAAAATGAACAAAACATTTTTGTTTTTCAACATAATACGTGCCTTCTTTCAGAAACGGCCTGACATTACCGGACATCTTGTCCAAACGGCAATCCAGTTCCACAATCAGACATTCGGCATTCTCCACGCCCAAATCTCTGCTCCGGGTTACAGCATATGCCGGAAAATTATAATGCCAAACCGGTGTCAAAGCTAACTCTTCCTGCCAAACAGCGTCCCATAACGTCTCATTTTCCGCCGTCAGCAAAAAGGCTGCAGCTTTTTGCAAAGCCTCTTGCTCGCTTCGGGGAAAAACATGATTGTTTTCAAAATCAAGATAAAAACTGTAACCGCTGCACCTTTTTCGGATTGTAAAAAACAAAAACTCCCCTTCATATATCTCTTTCTCATATTCTTCGGGAATATCCGGCAGCGGCCGGGCATCAAGTTCACCAACGGGAACAATGCGTTTTTCATTTGTTTCCGGACACCAGGTCAGGAAAATCTTCTGCCCGTCATGTTGAACAAATTCCATGGCAAACAAAAATTCTTTTTTTCCCGGCTCTTTGCTGCAAAAGAACAATAACGGCCCGGTTTCTTCAAAATTTTTGCTGCCTTCGGCCTTAATAAAATATGCCGACAGGCTTTTTCTGACTTTTTCCGCACTTAACTTCATATGACAATAATTTAGATGATAATAAAAATGTCCGGGAACTATAACATCTTTTAACCAGACGTCAAGTCTCCCGGACAATAAAAATAAACACATATTATAAATGTTTGTTACAAAACGTCTTCCTCCTCACCGTTTTCCGGTATCTCTCCGGCAGTTTCGCCATTCGCGGATTCCGCCTCGGCCACAGCAGCCTCGCTGCCCTCCTCCGGCACAATTCCGCCATTATCTGCAGCGCCGTTCTCTTCATCAGCTGCCGTTTCGGCCTCTTCTTTGGGCTCGGGATAATATTTTTCCATCACCTCTTTAATTTTTTCTTCTTTTTCTCTGAAAGTCAGAGCCGGGTTTTCATTGATTTCTTTAATTTCCTCTTCCGATGCCACTGCTTTGGCAATCATCTCGTCATGCTGGGCTTTCTGCTCCGGTGTCAGCTCCGGCAGCGGCTCGCCGTATTTTGCAACATCGGAACTCCGGTCTCTTCTGGACGGCTCTTCCTGATAAGCCTGCCGAGCATAATACGCCAACAATTCGTCACGATTCACTTTGCCGTCCCGATTGGTATCCATTTCGCGGAACTGTTCTTCCTGAGATTTGTATGTTCCGTTCTTTTTGGCGGCACGGATTTCTTTTTCTTCTCTCCGGCTCAACCTCAGATTCTTAAAATCAGAAAGCGTAAACTCCCCGCCCTCGGCAATTCCCATTCTCCGCATCATCGAATTGGCTTCACGGTCGCCCATCCGCTGATATTTATCCTCAAAAGACTTGGAAACATAGCTTTTTGCCTCCGTCTGACCTGCCGCCAGACAAAACAAAAAAGCCAAACCTGCCGTTGTCAGAAAAATCCTCTTCACTTTTCCGCCTCCTTTTAATAAAAGTTATCGCCTCTGATAAAACTGGAAGACCGCATATCAATCAGCTTACCGTCTTTCAACGTTACTTTCCGATCCATTTTATCCGCCAGTTCAAAGTTATGAGTCGCAATCAGCGCCGAAAGCCCCGTCTCTTTCACAATTGACAGCAGCTCCAGAAAAACACCGTCTGAAGTCCGCGGGTCAAGGTTTCCGGTCGGCTCGTCCGCCAGCAGCAGTTTGGGAGAATTTGCCAAAGCCCGGGCAATGGCCACCCGCTGCTGCTCACCGCCGGAAAGCTCGCTCGGACGATGCGCCAGCCGCCGCCCCAGCCCCATTCGGTTCAGCAGCCATTTGGCGCGCTCAGTGGCAACCTTCTGGCCGATACCGGCAATCATCTGCGGCAAAGCCACATTTTCCGTCGCCGAAAAATCACCGAGCAGATTGTGATATTGATAAACAAAACCCAGATAATCGCGCCGCAGATTCGTCCGGGCCGTGTCGCCGAGTTTGCTGCATTTCTGCCCGTCCAGCCAGACATCGCCTTTTGTAGGTTTTTCCAGCAAACCCGCAATCTGCAGCATCGTGGACTTTCCGGAACCGGACGGCCCGATCAGCGCCACAATCTCTCCCGGCGCAATGGCAAAATCCACCCCTTTAAGCACTTCAAGCTTAGAAGCCCCCTGCTTAAAAGTCTTGACCACGTTTCTCAACTCTAAAGTCGGCATTTGTTTATTCATAGCGCAAAGCCTCCACCGGATCAAATTTCGCGGCACGATAAGCCGGATACAAAGTTGCAAGAAAAGAAAGCAGCAGCGAGATTGAGGCAACAACGGCTACCTCCGCCGCATCGACTTTTGCCGGCAGCTTGGACAGGAAGTATATTTCGGCCGAAAACAGCTCACGCCCGGAAAGCCCTTCCAAAAACTGCCGGATTGTCTCAATATTATAGCAGACCAGCAGCCCGAGCGCCACGCCCAGAATTGTCCCGACCAGGCCGATTAACGCGCCGTCCAGAAAGAAAATCCGCATAATCGCACCTTTTCCGGCACCCATCGTCCGCAAAACGGCAATATCACGGCCTTTATCTTTAACCAGCATAATCAGGCCGGTAATAATATTAAACGCCGCTACCAGAATAATCATCGTCAAAATCAGAAACATAACGTTTCTCTCCACGTCAATGGCATTAAAAAATGCGGCATTTGTCTGTTTCCAGTCAAAGACATAAGCTCCGCCCCCGATACTTTCTTCAATCGCACGCCGGACCGGACGCAGCATACTGTCATCGTCAAGCGTAACATCAATATGGCTGACCGCGCCTTTCATGCCGAAATAAGTCTGAGCCGCCTCCAACGGCATAAAAATATAATTGGCGTCGTATTCATACATGCCGACTTCAAACGTTCCGATAACGCGGTAAGACTTCATCCGCGGCACCGTACCGAAAGCCGTAACCTTGCCGTTCGGAGAAATCAGCGTAATTTCGTCACCCGGCACAATCCCCATCTTGTTGGCCAGCCGGGAACCGACAATAACACTGTTGCCTTTAAATTCATCCATATTAACCAGCGAAAGCGCCGTCTTCAAAACCGGCCGCGTTAACAGGTCTTTTTTCTCAACGCCGCGCACCATTGCACCTTCCGCCGCTTTCCCGGCCGAAACCAACAGCTGGTTTTCAATCATCGGAATCACATACTTCACATGCTCAAATTCGCCGATTTCCTTAACCGCGGCTTTATAATTGTTAAAAGGATAACCGACCGGCGACATAATGCCGATATGCCCGTTCAGCCCGAGAATACGGGACAAAAGCTCCTGTCGGAAACCGTTCATCACCGACATCACGATAATCAGCGTCGCCACGCCGAGCGCAATCCCGGTAAAAGCAAAACCGGTAATAACAGAGATAAATCCCTCTTTGCGCTTAGCCCGCAAATACCTGCCTGCGACAAAACGTTCGAATTTTGAAAAAAGCATACCTGAAATTCTCCCTAAAATATGCCTTTATTTATAAAGTCAAACCGCCGTCTTTGCAACCGCTCATCCGGCAATGTGCATAAAAATTCCCGCTTTTTTAACAATTTGCTAATCTTATTGCTCTAAGATAATTTATCCTAATTAACGGATGAAATCGATGTCAAAGTATAAAAATTTTCTGCTCACTCTGATATTTCTGCTTTTTCTGGGCATTCAGGACGCCGTATTCGGCCAGTTTATCTTTCATCCGGCAGATCCTTTTTTCTTTTTGATGATATCCGTTTTGGGCATTTTATTCTGGGGAAGCCTTTTGTTCCTGCCCCGTCTTGTTTATGCTGCCGTCTTAATCATCCAATCCCTGCTGCTGGGAATTGTTCTCATCTGGCATAAATATTTTAAAGACGCCATGCCTCTTGAAGTGCTCTGGCAGCGTTTTTCCGTCGGGCTCGACTTTGCAAAAAAATCGACCGAAACCTTCAACGACCCCGTCCTGTGGGGAATCCTGGCCTTGGGCATTTGCAATATGCTGATCTGCCTCATCGTCTTCAAATATACCCGCAAAAAATATTCTCTGGCATATGCTTTACCTCTTTTGATTTTCTACTATTTTCTGTTCTATGTTTCCCAGATTCTGCGCCCCATTGCCTTTGACGAAAACGCCTGCAAATATTTTGGGTACAAAACCTGTTGGCTGCACGAGCTCTCCGGCAAATTCAAATACGAACAGGAAACGGGAAAAATCGTCGAAAGCCTGAACCGACTCCCGAAAATAAACCCGGCCGCCCCGACAGACAGTCGCCATATTTATGTTATTCAGATAGAAACGTTGGTTTATGACATTATCAACAAAAAGCTGGCCGACGGCCGCGAAATAACGCCGTTTTTAAATAAACTCGCTCAAAACGGACAATTTTACCGCATTAAAAATTTCAAACACACTGCCAGCGCCAACACAGATTTTGCCGTCAACCTCGGCGTCCATATTTCCGAACGTTTTATGAATTACAGCGCATTCAGCGTTTTCTATGAACACCTCCTCCCGGAAGATATTTATCCCCACACCCGCACACTGGCGCAAAAAGCCAAAGACAAAGGATTTTACACTTCGTTTTATCATAATTATATGGGAAGTTTTTTCAACCGCCGCCCGCATACCGTTGCTCAGGGCTACGACCGGATAATTTTTTCGGATGATATGGAAGACTGCGGATATCAAAAAGAAATCTGGGGCTATTCGGATAAAGACCTTGTCGACCTCATTTTGAAAAAACAAAAACAAGAACCGCATAACGCCGAATTTGCCTATATCATCACCGTCAGCTCACATGCCGACTTCATTCTGCTGCATAACCCTTCCCCGCTGCTTGCCGATACCCAAACGCCGTTGGAAAACTATTACAATGCCATAAACTTTGTTGATAACGCATTGAAAAAGTTCATAACCCAAAGTCCGGAAGACTCGGTATTCTTTATATTCGGAGACCACGACTCCTCCCAAATATCGACCAACTCCGTTCCGTTCATTATTTACAGCAAACAAACCAAACTCTCACCGGCCTCCCCTCGGGAAATTGACAATGTTACAATGATTGCGCTGATTCACGCCCAAATAGAAGCTGCCCGGTTAGAATAATTCCAAATGCTATGAATCGCGGACGTTAAAGCGTCTTTCCGTAAAAATACAACCTTAGCCGATTCGGATTTTAACAAAATTCCGCCGCCTTATTTTCATCATTTTGTCATTTTTGCGAAAAACAGCGACTCGCGCTCTTTAAGGGAAAATTAACAAAATCAAATATTTTTTATCGATTCGTATTATTTTTTCCTTGTCTTGACTCCGGATTCGTGGTATAAATAATATTGACAAAACATATTATTATAATTCAATATCATTAAGGCATGGATGATATTCAACATATTTTCCTTTATTATTATCGGTTAAAAACTAAATATTGAAATACAATATCTTAGCTTTACATGTCTGACCGAATTTCTCATTGTTTAATTAAAAAATTTTCATTTATGACTAATTTTAGAAATTTAACAGGGATATTGGTCAGCATGCTGATCGCCCTGGTAGTTTGCGTTATGACCGGCTGTTCAGAGAACAGCGTATACGGTCTGGAAGAACCAGCTATGCCGATTACCCCGGAAACTCCGGTTGACACAGTGCGTATCGTTAGCATCAATCTTGATGCTGATTATACGTTAACTTGTGTTGATTCAACTGACTATGTAGCAGGAGCAGGCTTTGCTTATGAAGGCAAAGGCTTTTTCTGGTACGAAATGTCAGACGAATCCACCGAAAAGTCTGATGAAATCTCTTGGGATTTCAATACGACTTTGTCGTGGACTCCGGAACGCTTCGTCATTCGCGACCCGGAAACCATCACGCTGCAAGGCGTTACGGTAAATCCGGTCAGCAACGGCATCAATGCCATTGTTGAGTTTGATCAAAACCTATTCTTTGAGGTTAAGGCGCGCACCGAAACTCTGGAAAAAGTTGAGATCGTCAACGGATTCAAATACAAATATCCCACGGTAAAATGTGAGAATATTGAGGTTTTGGAATCAGAAATCACTTACACTCAGCTTCCGCAAGAGGCTGTCAGTGGCAAGTTGATGGATGTTTGGTTCGTAGAAATACCGGCCTTGGCTATTTACGACAACGGTGATGTTCATCGTTTTGTAATGACCGTCAAGATTGGTAAGGGTGCTTACATCGAGCCTGATCAGCCCGAAGTACCTGAAACTCCGGTAACTCCAGAGGAACCCGAAACTCCGGTAACTCCTGAGGAACCTGAAACTCCGGTAACTCCTGAGGAACCTGAAACTCCGGTAAC
>CALXUP010000019.1 GCA_944391715.1 uncultured Alphaproteobacteria bacterium | reverse complement strand
AATGCCGGTTTGGTTTATGCTTTTTAATTGACCGAACGTCGGCAGCGATCGGTTTATACGGTGCCCTGAGCCCCGCGGCCGAACGTCGGCAGCGATCGGTTTATACGGTGCCCTGAGCCCCGCGTTGCTCCGGCGGGAGTTGTGAAGGGCTTTGTGCTTTGAAGTTTATGTCATTCTCGGGCTTGACCCGAGAATCCACGTTAATAAATTGGCTTTATTGTTGATTTGGATCCCCGGGTCAAGCCCGGGGATGACATAATAAAAAACGGGCACGGAGTGACACCAAATGGATTGCCGGATCAAGTCCGGCAATGACACAAGAAGGAAGCCCGGGGATGACGCCAAATGGATTGCCGGATCAAGTCCGGCAATGACAATAAAAATAGCAAGCCCGGGGATGACACAAGAAGGAAGCCCGGGGATTATTTCTGCCAAATCTAAAGTTTGCAAGTGAAAATAATTTTACTTAAAGCTTTGGACGAGGGAGCCGGCCAGCAAATACCATCCGTCTACTAAAACAAAAAAGATTATTTTAAACGGCATGGCCAAAACTGTTGGCGGCAGCATCATCATACCCATTGACATTAAGACGGAGGCAATCACCATATCAATAATCAAAAACGGGATGAATATCAGAAAACCGATTTCAAAGGCTCGTCGGAGCTCGCTGATCATAAAAGCCGGAATAACAACTTTGAGCGGCGCGTCGGCTACTTTTTCCGCTTTGGGACTTTGAGAAAGGTCGGAGAACAGCAAGAGGTCTTTTTCTCTTGTGTTATTGACCATAAACTCTTTGAGTGGGACGGCAGCTTTTTCCAAGCCTTCCATTAGTTCGACTTTTTCGTCAATCATCGGTTTTATTCCCTGTTCCCACGATTTTTCAAAGGTCGGTGCCATCACAAACATAGTCAGAAACAAGGCCAGGGAAATCAGCACCATATTGGGCGGTGTGGAGTTGGTGGCCAATGCGCTGCGGGTGATGGAAAAAACAACGGCAATACGGGTAAATGAGGTCATCATAATCAGGATGGACGGCGCCAAAGACAAGATGGTGATGACGGCCAGAAGGTTGAAAATCCGAGCTGTAGCGGAACCGGTCGGTTGTCCGGCAACGTCCAGCGTGATGGACTGAGCCGCAGCCATATGGACGCCGGCAAACAGAAATATTGCAAAAATAAAGGAGAAGATAAACAGTTTTTTAATCATGGGCATTATGGTTCCGGCCAGAGATTTTTTTTGTTTCTAACAGCAGATTTTGCGTATTTCCGAGCAGGAGCAGAAATTCGGAATCGTCTTTTTGAAAAATCAATAATGAATTTTTCATATCAAGCTTGTGATTTTCAATAATTTTTATGCGCTTGTTTTCTTGCAGTTTTTGAAAAAAACGGCATTTTGCCCCTTGCAGTCGGCAGGTCTTGAACAGCCACAGCGTGAGAAAAAGCAGGCCGATAACAAATATCAGCGCCAATAATGCCTTGAAAATCAATACCAATTCCATAAAAATGCGTCCTGTCAGGATGTTTTTTCGCGGTTCAGTATAGGCCTTTTTTTGCCGGTTCGTCAACAGTATCGCGCCGGCTTGTTAATACTCTTGCAAGTTGGCGATTTGTTTGTTAAATGTGAAAATATGGAAAAGGAACAACAGGAAAATAAACGGACGAATTTTGATCTGACGGCGGTTTCTCAGAATATTCTGCCGCTGGTGAAAAAAATTCTCGGCCGTAAGGGAATGGCGGGATTTGAGATTCTGGTCAATTGGGAGAAAATTGTCGGGCCGGAACTGGCCAGTTATTGTTATCCTGAAAAAATCGAGTTCAAAAACAATCAGCGCAGCAACGGCACTTTGCTGTTGAGCGTGCCGGCCGGCGCTTTTGCTCTGGAGCTGAAACATCGGGAAAAGTATGTGCTGGAAAAGATAAACGCTTTTTTCGGCTATGCTGCCGTGTCTTCTTTGAGAATCGTGCAGACCAGCGAAATGCAGCCGGTTGAAAAGCCTGTTAAAAAAAATTATGTTCCCAAGCCTCCGGTTGTAACCCGGGAGGAGGCGGATTATATTCGTGAATCGGCAGAAGACGTTAAAAATAAGGAATTAAAAGAAATATTAATAAAGTTGGGTTACAGTGTGTTCAGCGAAAATAAAAAAGCATAATTTTTATACGGATTACAAAAATGAAATTTGAAGAAATTATTAAAACTTTCAGCACCTGGATTGCCGGGGTGGTTGTGTTTGTGTTTGCCGCCGGAGGGTATTTGAGCCTGAAGGGTTTTGTGCCGGACGGAAACGGCGGTTTTGTCTTGATGAAAAACGCGCAGGCCGCGACTTCCGGCGATGCGACCGAGCGTAATGCAAAAATCAAAGCCATGGCGCTGCCGAAGGGGCATATTCTGGGAAAAGCAAGTGCGCCGGTTACCATTTATGAGTATTCTTCTTTTGCCTGCTCCCATTGTTCGGAATTTCATATTTATATGCTGCCGAAAATTAAGGAGAATTTTATTGATAAAGGGCTGGTCAAACTGGTGTTTGTCGATTTTCCGCTGGATAAAAAATCAATGTACGGCTCTTTGGTTTCGCGTTGTGTGAAACCCGACAAATATCATGACTTTGTAACGCTGCTTTTTAAAAAGCAACGTGATTGGGCGCTTTCTTCCAAATATGAAAAGGTTATCTCCCAATATGCACTGCTCAGCGGCCTCAGTAATGACGAACTGAAGGCCTGTTTGAGAAACGAAGACGCTTTCAGCAATGAAATTATGGCCAACAGGGGCAACGCAATTGAGTTTCTCGGCCTGCAGGGAACGCCGTCTTTTCTGGTCGTTAAAGGGAATGACAGAGAGGTTTTGCACGGGTTGCCGAGCTATGGCAAGTTTGCCGCGCTTTTGAATGAAAAACTCGGAATTAAAGAAAAAAATTAAGCCACTTTAATAAGTCGGTAATATTTACTGTTGTAAGGTATTAGGCAAATGAGAAAAGTCCCTGACGACATTAAACGGATGGACGAACGGATAAAAAGCCTTCAAAAACAGGAGGCTGAGGCCAGAAAACCCAAAAAGGAATCTGCTTTTGTCCTTGCCAGCAAAAACGGATTCCGGGTGGGAACCGAACTGCTTTCGGGTGTGTTGGTCGGTGCGGCCATCGGGTATTGGGCGGACAAATATCTGGGAACCAGACCCTGGCTGCTGATTGTCTTTTTGTTTTTTGGCGGTGCGGCAGGTTTTCTCAATGTTTACAGGTTTGTAAAAAACAATGGCAAAGATAAGGAGTAAGAGCCGTGTCTAGTCCGATGGAACAATTTAAAATCGAACCGATTATTCCGATCCAGGTCGGCGGATATGATATTTCTTTTACAAATTCGTCCCTGTTTATGGTGTTGGCGGTTGTGCTGGCAACGTTGCTGCTGGCTTTTTGTTTGCGCCGCCGGACGGTTATTCCTTCGCTTGCGCAGTCGGTGCCGGAAAGCTTGTATGATTTTGTGGCCGGACTGCTGCGAGAAAATGTGGGCGTGGAAGGGCTGAAATATTTTCCGTTTATTTTCACGATTTTTATGTTTGTGGCTTTTGGCAATGTGTTGGGGTTGTTTCCCTATGCTTTTACTTTTACGTCGCATCTGGCGGCGGTCGGAACGCTTTCGGTGATTTCTTTGCTGTTTAACATCGGAATCGGGATTAAGAAAAAAAGGCTGGGGTATCTCAGAACTTTTCTGCCCCGCGGAATCCCTCTGGTCTTGGCACCGCTGATTATTCCGATTGAAATGATTTCCTATTTGAGCAAACCGTTCAGCCTTACGGTACGTTTGGTTGCCAATATGACCGTCGGGCATATTATGCTCAAAATTATTGCCGGTTTTATTATGGCGGCCGGCGTGCTTGGCGTTGTGCCTTTTGTGTTTGACGCCGGAATCGTGGTTTTTGAGATTTTTATCGGGCTTTTACAGGCTTTTATTTATACGGTTTTAAGCTGTATTTATCTTAGCGAAGCTTTGCACGAGCACTGATGATTCTCATTGTGTGAGTTTATATTTGGTAAAAACGTAACAGAAAGGAAAAAAAATGGAACCTATGGCTTATATCGGCGCCGGTATGTGCGCTTTGAGTATGATGGCTTCTGCCTGGGGTGTTTCTCAGGTTTGGACGGCGATTATTTCGGCTGTCGGCCGCAATCCGCAGGTTAAAAAAGAAGTTGATATTTACGGCTGGGTCGGCTTTGCCGCCGTTGAAGCCATTGCATTGTATGCTTTGGTTGTGGCCTTGATTATGCTGACCGGCAATTAATCCCGGAAAAAACGGTGCGGATACGGCAGCCGCACCGTCCTTTGAGAATGTTTACAGTCAGGAGTTGAAATGCCTCAGTTAGATCCGACATGGTATGTTTCGCAGATGTTTTGGCTGATTGTCTGCTTTTTTACGATGCTGTTCATTATGTCCAAGATTATTTTGCCCAGGATTGCTTATATTATGGACAAGCGGCAGCGGAGGATAGACAATTATCTTGAAAAAGCAAGAGAAAACAAAGCACTGGCCGAGCAGTCGCTGGAGAATTATCAAAAAGCGATTGCCGAGGCGACAGCACAGGCACAGGCTTCTCTTGAGGCAATGCAGAAAGAGCTGGACGAGATGGTCTCCAAGCGCCAGGAAGAACTGACCCGGAAACTGGGCAAGCAGATTCGGGATAGTGAGATGAAGATTGCTCAAGGTCGGGAAGAGGCTTTGGCGCAGGTCAATGAAATGTCGGAAAATCTGGCTTGGGAGATTGTGAAGAAAATCGGGATTAAAGATATTTCCCGGAAAGAAGTTAAAAATGCCGTTACGGCAGCGGCAGAAGAATAGAGGGTTGGAAGATGACGTCAGAAGTGTTGATGGACAGCGAAGAGCTTGATATGATTCAAAATACGCTGGCTGATACGGCTGATGCCGCGGTTGCCGCCGTGGAAAATGCGGCGCATCATTACGGCGCTTTTTATGAGAATCCGGAATTCTGGGTCGGCGTGGCTTTTGTGCTGGTTGTTATTTTATTGGCACGCCCGGTCAGCAGAATGGTCAGGACAATGCTGGAAAAACGGATTGACGGCATTGCACGGCGGATTAATGATGCTCAGAAACTAAAAGATGATGCTCAGAAATTGTGGGTTGAATATGAAAAGAAGTTTTTGAATGCGCCTAATGAAGCTTATGAGATTTTGAAAAAATCCGAAAATGAAATGGAACAGCTAAAGGATGAACGTATCCGGAGGCTGGAAGAAGAGATTAAAGCCCGTGAAAATGACGCTCAAAACAGAATTGCCACGGCAGAGCAGGAGGCTGTGCGGGAAATCAGGATCTGCGGTTCCGAACTGAGTATCCGGGCGGTTAAAAAAATTCTGGCCGAAAAACTGGATGAGACCGCACAAGACCAACTGATTGACCGGTCTATAGAGCTTTTGAAAAAGGCTGAGTAGTCTTTTGCTAAAATCCCCGCTTTCAGATATGACAGCGGGGATTTTTTTGTCCGCCTGTTCCTGCGATGCTTTTTTATAAATCGCGGTACGGATTGGCGAGGTAGGTGCCCAGAACGTTTACTTCCTGCGAGAAGAAAGCCAGTTCCTCAAAGGCGTTTTTATAAGCCTGCTGTGCGGGGTGAGCCTCAATTTCGACATAAAACTGCGCTGAAACAAATTTGCCGTCCAGCAGGTAACTTTCCAGTTTTGTGATGTTTATGCCGTTGGTGGCAAAGCCTCCCAGAGCCTTATACAGGGCGGCAGGA
Organism: uncultured Alphaproteobacteria bacterium; assembly: GCA_944391715.1. Lineage (GTDB taxonomy): Bacteria > Pseudomonadota > Alphaproteobacteria > RF32 > CAG-239 > MGBC133411. The sequence continues at coordinate 23,256 of CALXUP010000019.1, read as the reverse complement.
ATGTTTTTGGCATGAAAGATAAAAGAGGTGATGTATTTTCCGCCGTCGTATTCCGGGATTTCCTTTTGCGGCGACATAATCAAGAAACGGGTGGTGTTGTTGGCTGCATTCTCAATATTTGAAGCCAGTTTTTGCAATCCGTAAATTTCTCCGGCCAGCTGGGAGGCTATGGCGGCTTGTTTTGAATCGTTTTCCCGGATGATATCGGAGCAGGATTTGGCGGTATCAATCCGTGCAACGGGCATAATGCAGTTTTTTTTCAGAAATTCGGAGCATTGAGCCAGCGCCTGCGGGTGGGAATAGGCAGTTTCGATATTTTCCAACCGGCTGCCCGGAAGCCCCCACAACTGATGTTCAATACGCAGGAAATATTCTCCGACAATGTACAGGCCGGATTTGGGCAGCAGAAAATGAACGTCTGCCACGCGTCCGGCGTTGGAGTTTTCTACCGGAATTACGGCCAGGTCGATTTGTTTTTCATGCACCAGACTCATGGCTTTTTCGAACGTGTCGCAGGCAATGTATTCTTGTCCGGGAAAAAGCTTGCGGGCCGCGATGTGGGAATAGGCTCCGGAAACGCCTTGGTATGCGATTTTCATAGTCATTGAATTTTCCTTTGTTTTTTCTGCCGGACAGTATAAGAATTTTCTTCTTTTGTGCAAGAAAAATTTTTTTGTTTTCGGAATCGGAAGAGCGGACTCGTATTACGGAAAACAAGTTTAAATTACGACTATTTATGTATTGAATTTTTCTCTGTCAGACATTTTTAACGGCAAATTTTGCCGTTTTTTTATTTTTTTTGTCAGCAGAATGTTTTTGTTGTTGAAAAATAAAAATTAATTGCTTAAGTTATTGCTGTATTAGTTGTTTAGCAATTAAGTAATAAACCCATATGGAGAAAATAATATGAAAAAACTTTTAAGTTTGTTTTGTGCGATTGTTGTCTTGTCCGGCTGTTCTTCCGTTGGTTCTGACGGCGGTCTGTTCGGCGGCAGCGAATGCGAGAGCAAAGCTGCACGCGACTTTATGGAAAATGCAGAAGACAGAGTTTACTTTGCATTTGACAGCTCTGCCCTGTCTTTGAACGCAAGAGAAGCTTTGGACAGCCAAGCTAACTGGTTGAAAGACCATGAAAATGTTGATGCTGTTATCCAAGGTTACTGCGATGACAGAGGTACAAGAGAATACAACCTGGCTTTGGGCGAACGCCGTGCCAATGCCGTAAAAGCTTATCTGGTATCTCAAGGTATTGCAGCAGACAGAATTTCCGTTATTTCTTACGGTAAAGATCATCCTGCTGTAGAAGGCCAGAATGAAGCTGCCTGGGCTCAGAACCGTCGTGCAGTTACGGTTGTTAAACTGCGCTAATCTGACTAGAGTCTGAATTGCCGGAAACGTATCCTTGGATAAAAGGATACGTTTCTTTTTTGCGTATGGCAGGTGTGGGCAGATATAAGTTTAAGCTTGTGCTTGCCTGAGAATCATTTTAGGATACAGATAATTGGTTTTAGTCCGAAATTTGAGGATGGGATTATGAAAAAAAATAGTTTGACGATGAGTTTGCTGGCCGGCGGTTTTGTCTTTTTGATGACTGCGGCGGACGTTTATGCCCAGAGTGCCAATGCGGCAATGGATGAGATTGCCATTCTGCGGGAAGATTTGAAGATTTTGCAGAGGCAGGTGTATCGTGCAAATAATGATGTTAATCCGACGTCGGCTGCCGATTTTGCCGTTAAAATCGGGGAGTTTGACGAGCAAATCCGGAAGATGACAGGGCGGATTGACGAGCTTGAATTCAAAATTAAGGGATTGGAAGATAAAATCGACGTCATTAATAAGGATATTGACGTCAGAATTAAGATGATTGAGGGCAAACCGGTTGCCCCGGCAGCATCCGACGCAGGGGCGATTTCGATTTCCGAAGCGGCAAAAAGCAAAAAGTTTACGCCGAAGGTTGCGGCGGAAGCTCCGAAGTCCGTTACCGGCGAGAGTGTGGCTAAAGGGGAAGATCTGGCTCCGGTTAAGACGAAAAGCGCAGAAGAACTTTATCAGGCCGGTCTGGAGGCTTTGAAGACCTCTGATTATGCAACGGCCGACCAGAATTTTAATTCTATTTTGAAACGGTATCCTAATGATAAACTGGCCGGAAATGCCCAATATTGGCTCGGCGAGGTTTATTATGCCAAAAAGGACTGGCAGAGGGCAGCGATTGCTTTTGCCAAGGGAATCGAAAAATATAAAAACGGTACAAAAGGGCCGGACAGTTTGTTAAAACTGGGGATGTCAATGAAAGAACTGGGCAAGAAGACCGAGGCTTGTCAATCTTTTGACAGTTTGAAAACCGAATTTCCGAAAGCGGAAGCATCTATTTTGAAAAGGGCGGCAGAGGAAGCCAAAAAGCTGGGGTGCTGACGGTGCCGGTGTGTGATACATTGCGGGAGACTTTTGCCGCAAGTTTGAAAAAAATACTTGATAAATATCAGATACAGCCAAAGATTTGGGCAGTCGGCGTTTCCGGCGGTGCAGATTCTTTGGCTTTAGCTTATTTGCTGAAAAACTGGAGCGATGAGCATTCTGTCCGGGTGGTTGCCCTGACGGTGAATCATCAATTGCGTCCTGAGGCCGGGGCGGAGGCGGAATATACCGCGCAACTTATGAAAAAAATCGGGGTTGAACATCATATTTTGCAATGGGTCGGTGTTAAACCGGAAAGCGGGATTGAAGAGGCGGCACGGGAAGCCAGGTATGGATTGTTGCAGAAGTGGTGTGCGGAAAACGGTGTTCCGCTGCTTTTGATTGCTCATAATCAGAGGGATCAGGCTGAGACGTTTTTAATGCGTTTGCAGCGCGGCAGCGGTGTTGACGGTTTGGCAGCCATGCAGGAAAGAACAATGCGCAACGGTATAGAAATTTTACGGCCGTTGTTGGATGTTGCGCCTGAAACACTGCGAGCTTATTTGCGGGAGCAGGGGGTGCAATGGGTGGAAGATCCATCAAACCGCGATGATGAGTATTTGCGGGTGAGAATCCGTAAACTGCTGCCAGTTTTGGAAGAAGAGGCAGGTATCAGCGTTAAGCGTCTGGCGGCAACGGCGGCGCGAATGAACCGGGTGCGGGATTATTTGGAACAACAGGCAGATTGTTTTATTAAAAATCACGTTACTTTTTGGGAGAATTACGGATGTGCTTTTTGTCCGGCGGAGTGGCAGAAACTGCATCAGGAAATGCGCCTGCGGGTTTTGCTTTTGCTGTTGAAGAGAATCGGCGGCAATGTTTATCCGCCCCGTTTGGAAGAAAGCGAGCGTTTGGAAACGGCCCTGATGCAGGGTAGTTTTAAGAACCGGACACTGGGTAAATGTGAGATTATCAGTTTCGGGCGGAAAATTTGGATTGTTCGTGAAAAAGTCGGCGGAAAGGTTTTGAGCCGTCAAAGCTGGGAAGAATTTGCGGCTAAAAATCCAAAGTATTTAAAGGCTAAATTACCGTATAGACTTCGGTTGGTGATTTATGACGGGGGAAAAAATAGAAATCTGTGAGCCTTTATTTTGGAAAGAAGACGTAGCGGGAATAGTCTTTTTTTTGCGGAATATCAAATAAGCTAAAATTTTTCATGACTAGTCTTTCTCTTGTTTGGGGATGCGGATAACATAGTAACCGGAGTTTTTCAAGTGTTCATTTGTGTTAAAATTACGTTCTTGAACAAGATATCCTTGGTAGAGAGAATCCCATTCCATAATTTCATATTCGGTAATGGTTTTTCCTTCTATGGCAAAGTTGTCATAACATTCATATTTAATGAAATTCTTTTTGTTTTCCAGTAATTTACATTCCTGAAGGGTTATAGTGCCATGGAGATTGTCCTGAATTATCAAAATGGGGGAAAGCAAAATGCGCCAACAGTTAGTGCATACGGGATATATTGTTTCATAAAAGCGCCGATCAACAAATTCTTCATCAGTCATAAGGTGGCAGAATTGTGGGCAGGGAACATCTTTCTTTTCAGGAAGATGAGAGGGCGAGCTTAATACCGTAGCCGGATAAAGAAATAAACAAAGGAAAAGGATATTGTAAAAGTTTTTCATGATTAGTCTTTCTCCTGTTTGGGGATATCAATTGTATAGCTGTAGCCCTCTTCAAAATCTCCTTTAGTGTTATAAGCGTTTTGTTCTACAACGTAGGCCTTGAATATAGGATCCCATCTTTTAATTACGAATTCAAATATATCAGTTTCTTTGGGATTGTAAAGGTTAGTGCATTTATACTTTATGTATGTCTTTTTGTTTTCAAGTAGTTTGCAAGGTTGAATAAGAAAAGTTCCTGAGAAGTTGTCCTGAATAATCATGTTAGGTGTGATTGTATGACGCCAGCAATGGCTGCACAGAGGGTTTAAGGTGTAGTAGAATCTATAGTCAGCGAATTCTTCTTTTGTTGATATGTGAAGTACAGGCGGGCTATAAATAAATTCATCAGAATCAGCTTGTGCATGTGATTTTATCGGAAACATATTTAATAAAACGACGAAAAGGTAAAGAAGTTTTTTCATGTGTATTCTCACTATTTTTAATTATATAACATAATAATATACAAGTATAATAAATTTGTCATTAGTTTATTTTATAAAATATCCCTTTTGACATTGCTCATATGTCCATTTGTTTCGTTCTGTTAAGTCGGGACGTTTGGAATCATCCCGCATTAAGGCTTTGCAGAAATTTTCTTTGTCGAATTGTCTTGCTGCATCATGCAATTTTCGGATTTGAGGCTTTTGTTTGTTAAAAGCGTTAGACTGATAATGTACATCCATTAAGGCGCGTTGCATATCAGGACTCATGTGGTTATAGTTCGGAAATCCCCGTCTTAGTTCATTTTCTCTGATGGCAAGATCATGATTAAATAGTTTTTCGCTATAATCTGGCGGAAGTTGTATATCTATTCTTTTTTTATAATATGAAGCAGGATAATTTTTTCCGTAAGGTAGACGATTTAACTTTTGCGTTTCTGCTTTGATTTTATCATCACTGGCAAGGAGATTACTATTTTTAATTATCCAAGGGTATTCTGTCATATTTTGAGGATTATTATCCATGTGTCCTATGCCAAAAGTAGTGTATCCATAAATATCACGGTACGGGTGGGGTATGGGCTTTTCAACTCCTCTTAAAAAGGGTTTCATTTTAGCTATTTCTGTACTGGGTTTTTTTAGATTATGTTCGGCGTATTTTTTGTTATCCAAAGCAGAAGAGTTCATGCGGGCAGCGGCGTTGGAGATTGAGCCGGAAGCTGATGCATAGCCCTGAAACGGCGGTTGTTGAGCCGGCGGCTGGGGCTGCAAATAAGGATTGGGCGAATCTTCACTGGGCACATAGGTTTTTTGATCGGGGCGGGCCGGTGCCATAGGGTCGTATTCCTGATTGGGGTCAAGATAGTAGTATTTTCCTTCTCCCAATTTGGGGTTGGGATTTTTGAACGGACGTCTTCCCTGAATAACGTCCAGCAAATATTGCTCATGTTCTTTCATTTTATAGTCTCCTTTATTAACAAAAAAAGGAGCCGAAGCTCCCTGTCCGAAATTTAAAATAGATATCCCCCAGTAAACTGGGGGTTCTATAGTAGTTACAAACCTAACGGTTTGACCACGCTCGTTGGCGTGGAACGGTATCTAACGATACCTTGGCATTCAGCCCCGAGTAAACTCGGGGTTTTCTGTAAAGCATGTAATAAAAAAAGACTGAACGAAAAAAACGTTCAGTCTATTGTATGGCTGATACAATTATCCACCATACAAAATATGTTACATTCCGGTGTCGCCGATGTCAATATGGCTCAAGATAAGTTGTTGATAACCTTTAGTATTCCACACGATTCAGGTATAGTCCGCAGGCGGGGGCATTAGGCCCGGCAACTCGCCGGTCGCAGGCTTCCAGAATCGTTTTAATGTCTTCCGGCTGCCGGCTGCCGTCGCCGACTTCGCGCAGGGTGCCGACCATATTGCGAACCTGGTGGTGCAAAAAGGAGCGGGCTTCGACAATAAAGACGATTTCTTCGCCGCGTTGTTCAATATCCAGTCGGTCGAGCGTTTTAACCGGGGATTTGGCCTGGCAGGCGGCGGCGCGGAAAGATGTGAAATCATGCTTGCCGAGCAGATATTGCGCGCCTTGGCGCATTTTTTCAACATCCAGCGGAACAGGAACCCACCAAACGCGGTTTTTTTCAATGGCGGGCGGTGCCTTGCGGTTTAATATCCGGTAAATATAGCCGCGGCCTTTGGCAGAAAAACGAGCGTGAAAATCTGAAGGAACTTTTTCAATCTCCAATACGGAGACCGGTGCTTCCATTAAGCGCAGATGAGCATTGTAGGCTTCTCTCATCCGAAAAATATCCCATTCTTTTTCTACATCAAAATGGGCAACCTGCTTGAGGGCATGAACGCCGGCATCGGTTCGGCCTGCGCCGGCGACTTCGGTTTGGGTGCCGGTAAAAGCGAAAAGAGCATTTTCCAAATGCTCTTGTACACTCGGGCCGTCTAACTGCCTTTGCCAGCCCAGCAAATTTGTGCCGTCGTATTCTACGGTGATTTTATAACGCATTATTCCGCGGCGACTTTCAAATTTGCATTATTGTCCTGCATAAAAAAACCGAGCTTTTGCTGAACCCCCCAAATAACACGCAGAGCTTCAAGCGCGGCTTCGCCGGTGATGCGCGGTGTTTCCAGGCCGTTGACGCAATTGATAAAGTGATTCAATTCTGCCTGCAGCGGTTGGTTGGTCGGAATAAACAGCTGTTCGACGCTGCCTTTTAAGCCGTAATGCATCCATTCCGGAATTTCTTCCTGATTGACATAAGGCATGCGTCCCTGAGTGTGGACATTGATGCTCTGGTTGATGAAGTCCATATCAATGTAGTTGGTATCGGTCGTAACGGCCAAAGTCCGGACGCGGGCCTGCGTGATGCGGCTGGCGGTTACGTTGGCGGTAACACCGTTTTCAAACTCAATCAGCGCCGTAATGTAGTCTTTGCCGGAGGCGTGGTCAGGCGTTTTTACCGCAGAGGCATTGATGCTTTTGACCGGAGATTTAACAAGGGAAAGAATGATTTCCGCATCATGAATCATCAAATCCATGGCAACATCGACATCGGTGATCCGGCCGGAAGCAGCAGACATGCGCTGCGCCGTTAAAGAACGAATCTTTGACGTGTCGGAAAGCAGGCGGTGCATTTGTTCTACCGCCGGGTTGAACTGTTCAATATGGCCGACCAGCAAAACGACATTGTTGTCTTTTGCCGCTTTTATCAGCCGGTTGCACTCTTCTTCCGTAGTGGCCAGCGGTTTTTCCATCATACAATGAATTTTGCGGGTTAAGAAAAATTCGCCGACATCGGCATGGGTGACAGAAGTGGTTACGACACTTACCGCGTCAACGTTGGCGGCAACTTCTTCCATTGAGGAAAAAGCTTTGATTCCGAAAGTTTCGGCAGCCGCTTTGGCGGCATCGGGGAAGATGTCATATACGCCGACAAGTTCTACGTTGTTTAACGTTTTATAAGTCTTAAGATGGTTTTTGCCCATCATGCCAGCACCAATCACTGCCACTCTAATTTTATCAGTCATTAAAATTGCCTCTGTTTGTTTTGGATTAATTTTAGTTTACATATACCAATAAATTTGATAAAAAGCTTTTAAATTCTTGTTACATATTGTTACAATTTTTTGCAAAGGATGCCTTGCTCATGAAAAATTATCGTTCCTGTTTGTCCTTTTTGGCTGTGTTTTCTTTGTTTTTAGCGGGTTGTGCCAGTGATGAAACAAAATGGGGGAGCGATAAAATCGAGGTCGAAGAGATCCCGTTTGCCATGGAGCCGGAGAAGGTTAGCGGTCGGCTGGACGTGTATCAGTCGATGGCAAGAGCCGTAAAATATAATGTGGATTTTTCATCGCAAAATATGGCCAAAAAACTTAAGAATCCGAGCAAACTTACGGCCAGAGAGCTGTTGAACAGTGTGAGCGGCGCCGTTTCGGGCGAGGAGAATCCATTGTATAATTCTATCCGCCTTTTGGATTTTTCGGTTATGTTTGCTGCGGCGAATCTGGAAGACAGCGATGCGGCCAGAAACGAGGAGATTTATGCCAAAGCCTCGCAATATCTGGCGTTGGCGGCTATTCGGTCGCATCAGAGTGCTTTGTTCTCGGTAAAAAAAATTGCCGAGATAGACCGGCTTTTGAAAAAACAGCAGAAAATTCTGGCAGAGCTGGAGAAAAAACAGGAGAAGAACGGCGTTTTAAGCGTTGAAGACAAGGAATATAAAAAAGGTTTGGAAGTGGTTGTTTATGAACTGGTTAACTTCAAAAAACAGCTGCAGCAAAATGTTGACGAGTATGAAAAACTGGTGAAGTTTGACGGTAAAAAACTTGAGCTTGAAGGACGTCGTTTTTATGAGCTTGAGGATTTTGACCGTAATTATGTTCTGGAAGTTTTTCAAAAATCGGCAGCCGGGAATCGGGAGGAATTTCGCCTGGATAAAATCCCTGCGACGTATGACGGAATCCGGGCAAATATTTTTAAGGCTTATCCGGAAGTGGAGCGTTTGCAGATTAACGGTTATGATGCCAAAGATCCGATTTATATCAACGGTCTGATTGCCCGGGCAAAAAATACGGCAGAGAATCTGGTGAGCGCAACTTTGGGATATGCCCGGGTGGACAGCCAGAAAGTACAGGAAAAAGAGTTTGTCCGCCGCAAGGTGCTGGATGAAATGGGAATCGCCATCTTTGTTCAGAACGAGATTGCTTATAATATGGTCAAGTCGGCTTCCGGAGACTATGAGGTTGTGGCGGAAAAAGTGAAAAGCCTGAAACAGGAAATCCGCGAGAAAGAGAAAAACTACAATCTGCTGCCGGATGAAAAACTTGAGGTTCTGAATTTGAAACTCAAACTTTTGGAGGCGGAAAGCAAAGAGAGCCAGGTGCTGGCCGAGAGAGCCGTGGCGCTCAGAGCTTTGTATTTTTATGCCGGTTTTTCACCGTTTGACCGGAAACTGATGAAAAAAGACATTAGACATATCGTAACGGCCTTGAAAGCGGCGTTTAAACAAGATTTGGTTCAGATGCTGGCGAATTCTCCGGAAGCGGAGAAAAAACAGCCGGTTCAGGATACAGATTGGAATAAAGACGAAAACTGGCTGGAAGAAGTAGTTGAAGGCGGAAAGGTGGTTATTCCGCCGAAGAAAAATGTGAGCCGGCCGGCAGCGGTGCAGGCTTTTACCGGGCCGTTTACCTTATACGGAGCAGAGGCCAACAGCCGGAAGGTTATGCAGCTCGGGGCTTTTTCGGAATGCGATAATGCTGAAAAAGAGTGGAAAACACTGCAGCAGAATTATCCAGAGCTGGCGAAAATGCAGGGACAGGTGGAGACGGTTACGGTTGACGGAAGAGAAATCCACAGGTTGATTGTGCAATCGGAGAAGGGCGGTTTTGTCGGGATTTGCAATAAATTAAGGCAAGCCGGGAGAGGTTGTATCCTCAGATAGTTTTAATCTTGCAAAAGACTGAAATTCGGGATATGATGACAAAAATGTCTATTTAGGAAAAAACAGGCTGAAGCAATGAGTAATGACGAGGATACAGAGAAGAAAAATTTGGAAACTCTGAGGCAAAAAATTCAGAGTTCAAAGATAGCTTACGAGCGCTCGGCTTCAGAGGCTTTCGGAGATGTTGATAATACCGTGTTTGAGTGGAGTGCCGTTTCGGCGGCAAAACCGAAGCCGGGCGTCCGGAGGGTCGAAGACAAACTCTATAAGCCGCTTTCAAAAATTGAATTTTCAGGTAAAAAGCTGGAAGACGGAAATTTTGCCGGTGAGAATCTGGAAAACGCCAATTTTTCCTGTGCGGATTTGAGCGGTACGGATTTGTCGGGGGCTAATTTGCGCGGTGTGGATTTTTCCGGTTCCAATCTCAGTGATGCCAATCTTTCCGGTGCTGATTTGACCGGGGCGGTTTTGTCCGGTGCCGTTCTTAAAAATACCAATTTTACCGGTGCCAATCTTTCAGGCATTAAGTTTGAAGATATTGATATTGAAGGCGCCATTTTGCTGGATATTAAAATCGATGATTGGGCGTTGGAAGATTTTCAGACCTTAATAGAGTTTCTGGCAAAATATTATCCGCATAAGCTCAATTTGACGCTTTTGAATCTGACGCTTTTGGACTTGTCCAGAATCGATTTGAGCAAGGTTGATTTGCGCGGCGTGGATTTTACCGGCTGCAATTTAACGGGGGTGGATTTGTGGGGGCTTGACCTTAGTCAATGTATTATTACACCGGAGCAGATTGCTCAGGCTTTAGGGCGGGTTCCGACGCCGGCCGAGATGAAAATGCTGCTGGCTCCCAAAAACAAGGCTAAAAGAAAAGGCTGGAATATTGATTTTGAAGACTTTTTCAATAACCGGAAAGAGTTTGGCGTAATTGATACGACCAAGATGAAAGGCACCAAAATTTCGGATATGATGAAGATGGGGCAAAAACTCATGCAAAAAATGGGTTACGGTCAGGCCCCGGAGCCGACGGATGCCGAAATTGTGGCGGAGATACAAAAAGAAAAAGCGGATAAAGAGAAATCGCACAATGCCGAGCTGCGTGAGGTTATTGAGGCCAGAAAACGCGAGGCTCTTGAGCAAATGAAACAGGAAAAAGAGAAGAAAAAGGAATATGTGCCGGAGCCTTCTCGCGAAGAGAAAAAGGTTGAAAAAGAAGTTCAGCCTCGAGAAAAGGAAGTTAAAGAAAAAAAGAAGGTTCGCATTAAAGGCCAGGAGTTTGATGCGGCGACAATCGGAAGAATAAAGTCGTCAATGGGGAATACCCGCTCATAACGGGGTTGAAAATATTGACCGAAAAACGCTCATGTCGCTGGGGAAACAGAGCGTTTTTTGTGTTATAAGAGAAGAAAGCGGTATGGATAAAATGCGGAAAGGGAAGTTGTTTGACCCGTGATGTGCAAAAAGGTTCCGGGCAGTGAAAATTATGCTGTTAATTTTTGAATATTCGTTTATGATAAGCGCAGTTTGAATTTTAAGAATCGATTGGGGAAATGGAAGATACGCTGTTTTCGTCACAAGTGAAACGGCCGTTGGCTGACCGTCTGCGTCCGCGGACTTTGAAAGAAGTCGTGGGACAAGATCATATTGTCGGCGATGATGCCCCGCTCGGACGGATGATTAAATCCGGCAAGATTACGTCTTTTATTCTCTGGGGGCCGCCGGGCTGCGGCAAAACGACGATTGCGCGTCTGATTGCCGAGCATACTAATCTTTATTTTGAGCAGATTTCAGCCGTTTTTTCCGGTGTGGCCGATTTGAAACGGGTGTTTACCTATGCGCAGGAACGACGGGCAAATCAGGGTAAAGGCACGCTTTTGTTTGTGGATGAAATCCACAGGTTTAACAAGTCGCAGCAAGACGGTTTTCTGCCTTATGTGGAAGACGGAACGATTATTTTGGTCGGTGCGACGACGGAGAATCCGTCTTTTGAACTGAATGCCGCGCTTTTGTCGCGGTGTCAGGTTTTTGTGCTGAACCGGCTGAATGAAGAAAATTTTGAAGAGCTTTTGCAGCGAGCCGAGCGCGAACTGGGCAAAAAGCTGCCGGTAGATGATGAGGCACGTCGTTTTATGAAAGAAACCGCCGACGGTGACGGGCGCTATATTTTAAATCTGGCGGAAAGCGTTTGGGCCTATGCCCAGCCGGGTGAGATATTTGACAAGGACAGCATTGTTAAGATTATTCGTTCACGGGCGCCGGTTTATGACAAAGGGCGCGACGGGCATTATAATCTGATTTCCGCCGTGCATAAGTCTTTACGCGGTACGGATGTGGATGCGGCGCTGTATTGGGTAGCGCGGATGATTGAGGCCGGTGAAGATCCGAAGTATATTCTGCGGCGGTTGACCCGCTTTGCGGTGGAAGACGTTTCGCTGGCTGATCCGAATGCGGTTACGCAGGCGATTGCCTGTTGGGAGACTTATGACCGTCTGGGATCGCCGGAAGGGGATTTGGCTGTGTTTCAGCTGACGGCTTATCTGGCAACGGCGCCTAAGTCGGTCGGTGTGTATAAGGCAATGTATGCCGCCAAGGATTTGGCGCGCAAGACCGGTTCTCTGATGCCGCCGAAAAATATTTTGAATGCTCCGACAAAGCTTATGAAACAGCTCGGGTACAGCGAAGGCTATGAATATGATCCCGATACGGAAGACGGATTTTCCGGTGCCAATTATTTTCCGGACGGGGTCAAACGGGTTAAGCTGTATCATCCGGTAGAGCGCGGATTTGAGCGTGAAATCAAGCGCCGGGTGGATTATTTTGACAATTTGCGCCGCGAGAAGCAAAAGAAAAAAGGGATTGAGGATGCTTAAGCGGGGGTTTTGCCGGTGTCGGTTAAGCTTTGGGGCTTTTTGATTTGACAGCGGGGATTTGAGATGTTAGTTTTTGGATGAAAACAAATTATTAATATAGAAATATTTTTATGGCAGATTTAAGAAATTTAGCAGAAGAGTTGCTTTCGCAAGCGACTAAGGAAACCGCAGATTTACTCCGTATTTTGAAAGATGAGTATGGAATTTTTCCATCCGGAGACAGGCTTTTTGAACGTAAACCGGATGAAAACATGGTTTCGCCAAAAAAGACTTCCAGGCGGGAGAGAAGAGAGCAGGCTCGTCAGGAGAAGAAAAAGAAATGTAAAAAACGCGGATGAAAGTCCGCGTTTTTTTTGGTTTAAATTCCTTGTGTTTTTGGCTTCGTTCCTTTAAACTCCGAATAGTTTTGGAAAGGAAACGATATGTCCGGTGTGGAAATTATAAAAGTTAAAGAAAGCGATGACGGAATGCGTCTGAACCGCTGGTTTATGAAATATTATCCCAAGCTAAGCCTCGGGCATCTGCAAAAACTTTTGCGGACAAAGCAGATTAAGGTTGACGGCAAAAAAGCCGAAACGTCATTGAAACTTGCGGCCGGTTCCGAAGTCAGAATCCCGCCGCTGCATTTGGACGAATCTGAGGCCCCGAAACAAAACCGAATCAATAAAAAAGATGCAGATTTTGTTTTGGGTATGGTTATTTATAAAGATGATAACATTCTGGTTTTGAACAAACCGTCCGGGATTGCGGTGCAGGGCGGAACAAATACCGGTTTTCATATTGACGGGATGCTGGACGCGTTGAACTTTGAAAAGGACGAGAAGCCAAAGTTGGTGCACCGGATTGACAAGAATACCAGCGGAATTCTGGTGTTGGCCAGAAACCGCAAATATGCCGATTTGCTGACAAAAGCTTTTCGTGAGCATAGTTTGCAGAAGACTTATCTTGCTTTGGTGCGCGGCTGTCCGAAGCAGATGAGCGGTGTGATTAAAGCTCCGCTTGAGAAAATCGGTGAAAAGGTTATGGTTACGGAAAGCGGTAAGCCGGCGGTGACAGAATATCAGGTTTTGGATACGCTGGGTGATAAATTTGCGCTGGTTGAGGCACGGCCGTTGACCGGAAGAACGCACCAAATCCGCGCGCATCTGGAATATCTGGGAACGCCGATTGCCGGGGATGATAAATATTTTGGCAAAGAACGGGTGCGGTTATCCAATATCAGTGATAAACTTCATTTACACGCATACAAAATTGATTTATCGTGCCTATATAATAAAAAAATGGTCGTTTCGGCGCCCCTGCCGGAGCATTTTTGCAAAAGTCTCAACAATTTGGGTATAAATTTCAAGGAGTAACGTAATGGTCAAGTTATTAAAAATTTTGCTGGGCGTTGTGCTCACATTGGTGATTATCGTTCTGGTCGGCGGGTTTATTTTTATTAAGACCTTCGATTTGAACAAATATAAGCCTTATGTTACCGAACTGGCTTTGAAAGAAACCGGGCGTGAAGTGACAATCGGAAATGCGTCGCTCGGGATTTCTTTGACGCCGACATTGATTTTGAATGATGTTACGATGGCAAATGCGGCCTGGGCAACCGAGCCGGAGATGGTGAGAATCGGAGAGCTGGAGGTTAAACTTTCCATTTTGCCGCTTTTGAAAAAACAAGTTGTTATTGATAAGATTGCGTTGCTGAATACCGAAATTTTTCTGACGGAAAATGCCGAGGGTAAGCAAAATTGGATGCTGGAGTTGCCGGCCGGAGACAGCACTGCAAAAACAGAACCGGCGGAAAATGCATCGACCGGGAATACCGAATCGGCAAAAAGCGGAACCGAAGTTAACAGCGGGGCAGCGGTTTTGGCCGGTTTTGCCGCGAAAGATGTGGTTATTGAAAATGCGGTCGTGAAATACAGCAATTTGAAAAGCAATCAAAATATAGATGTAACAGTAAATAAGATTGCGATGAATGCCGCCAGTATGGACAGCAATATCAATCTGACTTTTGATGTGGTTTACAATCAGCAGAATATTGCCGGCGAAATGACCGTCGGATCAGTTAATTCGCTGTTGAGCGGAGAAGGGAGCTTTCCGGTCAAAGCAGCCGTTCAGGCTTATGGTGTTGATTTAAAAATTGACGGCGCTTTGCAAAATGTGTTGAAAAATCTGAGCTTTGGCTTGAATGTTAATTTGTATAATCCGGCCGGGAATTTTAATGCACCCGAAACAACGCTGATAGCGGCAGTTTCCGGTGATTTGAAGGAAATTACGGCCGATATTTCCAGCCTGAATGTGGTGGACAATGTGATTGCCGGCCAGGTTAAGGCAAATATTGCCGGAACGGTTCCGATGATTTGGGCGGATTTAAAAAGCGATAAAATCAATTTGATGAATTTCTCCAAAAACAGCAATACGGCCTGGCAAATGCCGGCTCTGATTGCATCGGCGCATGCCAGCGAGTTGGTACCGGATGAGGCCATTCCGTTTGAGCTGTTAAAAACCGTTAATGCCGAGGCCAAACTGAGTGTCGGGCAGTTGATTATTGATCAGTCCATGCAGGCGGATAATGTTTTGGTTACGGCTCGTTTGCAGAACGGTTTGCTAAACGTGAATCCACTGACGCTTGATTTCGGCGGCGGTAAAATCGAAGCGGCTTTAAGCGCCAACGCGGCTAACGACAATGTGTCGGTGACGCTGACAAGCAATGATATGAAACTGCAAAATCTGCATCAGGATTTTATGGTTAAAGACAGCAAGGATTTTGGAATTGTTTCCGGCGGAAATCTGGATTTGGACATTAATTTATCAGGAGCCGGAAAAACATATCGCCAGCTGGTTAACAATCTGAACGGAAGGGTTATCGCCATTGCCGGAGAGAGCGTTATCCAGACCGGAAAGCTTGATTTTCTGAGCGGTAATTTTATTACCCAATTGTTGAACACACTGAATTTGTCATCGGACAAGGTGCGGAATGTCAATATGACTTGTGCGGTTGTGCGGGCTGATCTCAGCGGCGGCAAGGCCGTGTTCCCGAAAGGGATTGCTCTGAATGCCGAGCAGTTGAATCTGGTCAGCGACGGCAGTATTAACTTGGTTAATGATGATATTGACTTCAGCCTCCGGCCTTTTTCCGGCAAAGTCGTTGACGCGAATCTGGCTCAGGCTTTGTCTTCTTTTATCAAAATCAAAGGAACGCTTACCAATCCAAAAATTGCGCTGGATGATGCCCAGGCCGTTCAGGCGCTTATCGGTGTGGCTGCTACCGGCGGAACGGCTTATCTGGGATCTAAACTGGTTTTGGATGCTGATAGTTCGCCGTGTTATACGGCTTTGGCAGGGACGCCTTATCAAAGTCGTTTTCCGGCGCCGTCCAAGGCTTCTCAGGCAACACAAGATGTTTATCAGGATACCCAGAAGGCTATTAATGACAGCGTGAAAGATATTAAAGGCGCCGCAAAGGATATTCTCGGGATTTTGAGCGGCAAAAAATAGAGGGCTAACGGTATGATCAGTTATTTGGAAAAAGCAACAACTGAAATCGGTAAAAGCCGGAAAGATGTGATTGACCGGCTGGTCGTCTTTTCACAGACGGATATGCTGCTGTTCTGGGGGCCAGAAAAAGGTCTGATTGAACGGCAGGAAAAAATCTGGGGTCCGATTTTGAAATGGGTAAATGAAGAGGTGAACGTTAAATTTGTTAAGACGCAAAGCCTTGATGTTCCCGAAAATAAAGCTTCAGGAGAGAAACTGCGGGATTATCTGAACAGTTTTTCCGACAAAGAGCTTGCCGCTTTTTATGTGGCGGCTTTGAATATGAAGTCGGTTTTGCTGGCGATTGCGCTGGTGAAAAAAAAGATTGATGCCGATGAAGCTTTTAATGCCGCTTATCTTGAAGAACTGTGGCAGGCTGAAAGCTGGGGCGTGGAAGAAGAAGCGCAAAAACGCCGCAGCGAGTTGAAGAAAGAGCTTCATGAAGTTGCGGATTTTCTGAAATGAGTTAAAGGAGCCGAAAGGCTCCTTTTTCGGGATACAGCGGATGGAAAAAGAAGTTTATATAAAAATTGAAGGTCGGGTTCAGGGGATTGGTTTTCGCTGGTGGGCCATACATAAAGCCGAGGAGATCAGCGGAATTTCCGGCTGGGTGAGAAATGCGGCTGACGGGTCGGTCGAGATTTTGATGCGCGGTGAAGATGAAAAAATTGATGCAATGATTTTGGCCTGTCATGAAGGCCCGTCTTTGGCCAGAGTTGACAGGGTTTCTTTTATTGTCGGTAGAATCAGCAGTTGGCTGCCCCCGATTGAAGAAGGAAAGTTTGTGCGCAGTTTTTGATGTAGTCATAAGTTCAGATTGGAAAGAACAATTCAGCGCTTATTTTTGAGTTATCGCAATATCAGATAAGGAGAAAATGAATGCGCGTAGAGAAAACCCGTGAAAATCTTCGGGAGTGTTTGTGTTTGCATTGTCCGTCTTATACAACGGTCTGCAAGATGAAGAATATGCCGGAAAATCTTTTGAAAATGCTGGAGCCGATTGACGATATCGAGCATTTTGAGGGGATGTATTGCGCTTTTGACCATAGCCGCTGTATTCATGAAGACCGCGGTTGTATTTGTGAAAAATGCGAGGTGCATAAGAAATATAATCTGAAAAAAGAAGACTATTGTCTGAAAGACGGCGGAATGTAAGTGAATTGAAAAACTTTTTTAACTGTCCGGTACAATACCGGGCAGTTTTTTATGCTGGTATTCGAGTAAGGTCCGGAATATTCGTTAACTTCTTGAAAAAATGAAATATTGACATTTAATCAGAATACGTTTATTTAAGTTTTACTTAATTGGCAGAAATATTTTACGGTTGGTTATGTCTGACGAAGTTTTTGAAAAAATATCTTTGAAAAAGGTTTTTTCCGCCTCTTGGAGTTATTTGAAAAACAACTGGCGGCTGATGGGAATTTTTGCTTTGGCAAATTATATCCTTATGGCGACGGGAGTTTATGTCCTGGGTGGGACAGAACATCCTTTATTCTTATTGCTTTTGGTCGTGATGTATATTTTCTGGGGGTATTTTTTCAGGTTTTATTTCGGTAAAAAACCTTATTTGCTGTTTAAACCGTTTGTGCGTTCTCTGACGCCGTCCGTCAAGGTGGTTTTTGCAACGGTCGTCGTTGTTTTCGGGGTTTTGCTTCTGCCTTATATTCCGTTGCTGTTGGGGATTATTTCCGAAACGGAAATGCAAAGTTATGTTGATGAATATTTGTTTTTTCTGCAAAAATATATGCAGGATTCCCATCTTTTGGACATTGTCTTGAATTTGGCATTGGTTTTGATTATGCCTCTGATTTTGTATCGTCCGTTGTTGGCCTGGGTGGCTGCTTTAATGGGGCGCCGCGGTTCTTTGCGGGTTGCCTGGTCCAAAACGAAAGGGAATTATTGGCAGTTTGTGTTGATGGCGCTGGTTATGAATGTTCCTTTGATTTTGTTAAATTATATTGCTGAGATTTCCTGCTTTTGGGAGGGTATCAGCCTGCCGTTGTCTTCGCTGCTTTTGGTATATTATAATCTTGTGATTGCTCAGGTGTATGAGTTTTTTTACTTGAGGGACTGATATTAAAAAAACGCTTCAAAAGAAACGTTTTTTTAATAATCTTCATACCCGTCCAATTTCTCGGATAATATTTCGTCTTTCCAAAAATTTGCAGGCTGCCAGCCGGCAAAAGCTTCCGGGGTATAGATATTTTCCATTTCTTGTCGGATTTGACTTTTTTGAGGAAATGTTCCGGTTGTTTCAATTTTATATTGTCCGTCGCGGTAATATAAAAACAGATAACAACTGCAGCACAATTCGATGATAAAATCATGTCCGTGAGAATGAAAATAACATTCTAATTCCGGGATTTTAGCCGGAAATGAGCAAATGATTTCTGAGCGTTTCCGGTCGACTATCAAATGAAAGTTCTTTTTGTGAGAAAGATAATAACTGATATCATCATTTTGAAAAACGGGGGCAATTTTTCTGCACAAAAGGCCGCCGTAGAAGATGTCCCAGGTATATAAAGTTCCGTTACTGCCAAAAACCATTTTGTAGATGCTAAATGTATTTTCTACTTTTTGCCAAGCTTCTTTGCCAAATGCAATGCCCAAATTTTTATTCATAACATTATAAAATTATAGAATTAATAATAAATTTTACGGCTTTGTGATAGCAAAGCCGTGTAAAAAAGTCAAGGTCTGATGTTTTAGATTTCCGGCATCGGGTAAGTGTTGCCGCCGGGCAGATTATAGTGCCACCATTCGTGCGGGATGGGTTCGAGACCGATGTTTAACATCAGCTGTTTAAGATATTCGCGGTTTTTGATTTCTGTTTCCATTTCCGGAGCAAAATAATCATGGCGCGCCTTTTGAAGGTGAATGAAAAATTCATCGGTTTTTCCTTGCCGAATCTGTTCGGCAAAGTATGGCGTATAAGCATCGACCCTGGTCGGATAAGCCAGTTCTTTGCCGTTTTCATCACAAAGGCATATATCAACGGCAGTTGCGCGGCAGTGTTGCGACCGTTCCGGGCTTGCGGCAAAAAATCCGTCCATCGGGATGATTTCTTTTAACATTTTATGAGCCAGCGGCGGGCGATAGGCGTCAAAGATTTTTAACTTTAATTTTTCTTGTTTCAGGACGGGAATCAATTTTGATATTTTTGCCCACATATCTTTATGGACGATGGCGCGATTGCCGAATCCGATTTTTTCATAAACGGCGGTTTGAGTCATATTTTGCGGGGTGGCATACATCATTGCGACAATGAACGGTTCTCCGCTGATTTCAATGTATTCTTCGGGTAGTTTTTTCATTTTATTAATTCCAAAAATTCGTCTTCGGTCAGGATTTGGATGTCTAACTCTTTTGCCTTGGTTGCTTTTGATCCGGCTTCGGCTCCCATTATGACATAGTCGGTGTTTTTGGAAACGGAACCGGAAACTTTTGCGCCCAGGCTCAAGGCTTTTGCTTTGGCTTCCGAGCGGGTCATTTTTTCCAGCGTGCCGGTGAAGACAACGGTTTTTCCGGCAATCGGCGAGGAGTAGTCGGTGTCGTCGATAAAGTCTTCAACAATGATTTCTGCCAACAGTTTGTGAATGGTCTTCCGGTTATGTTCTTCGGCAAAAAATTCGACAATGTCCTTGGCCATTGCGCCGCCGATGCCATCGATTTCTACCAATTTTAATGTTTCTTTGGCAACCATATCTTCCATAAAATGTTTAAAACTGCCGTAGTTTTTGGCAATCAGCAGGGCCGTTGCCGTGCCGACCTGGCGAATCCCCAGAGCATAAATGAAACGAGGCAGGCTGATCCGGCGTTTGGCATTGATTGCCTTGAACAAGTTTTCGACGGATTTTTTACCCCAGCCGTCGCGCATTTCCAAGTGTAGCGGCGCACTGCTTTGGTGAGCGAACAAATCTCCGTCGCCGTTTCTTTGTTCCAGCGAGAAAATATCTACCGGTGAAGTAACAATGCCTTCATGATAAAATTCTTCGACGATTTTTCTTCCAAGTCCTTCAATGTCAAAAGCCTCGCGTGAAACAAAGTGAATAATCCGTTCAATCGCCTGTGCCGGACAGGTCAGACCTCCGGTACAGCGGCGGACGGCTTCGTCTTCTTCCCGGATGGCATGGGCGCCGCATTGCGGGCAGGTGTGTGGAAATTCAAATTCTTTAGATTCTGCCGGGCGCTTTTCTTTTATAACTTCAACAACCTGCGGAATAACATCGCCGGCTCTTTGGATAATAACAGAATCGCCGATGCGGATGTCTTTGCGTTTGATTTCATCTTCATTGTGCAGGGTGGCATGGGAAACAATAACGCCGCCGACATTGACCGGTTCCAGATCGGCGACTGGTGTTAAGGCTCCCGTTCGTCCGACCTGAATGCGAATGTTATTGATTTTGGTCACCGCCTGTTCGGCCGGAAATTTGTGGGCGATTGCCCATCTCGGCGTTCTGGTCAGAAAGCCCAAACGTTCCTGCAAGGCGATTGAGTTGACCTTGTAGACCATTCCGTCAATGTCATAGGGAAGAGAGGCGCGGATTTCACCCAACCGGGTGAAACTGTCTTCAATTTCTTTGGTGGTATGGCAAAGCTTGTTGTTGGGATTGACCGGAAATCCCCAGGCCTGCAAATGGTTGAAGAAATCGGCCTGGGTGTCCCACATTCGTTCGGAAACTTCTCCCCAGGTATAGGCAAAAATGCTTAAGTTGCGTTCGGCTGTGATGCGGGCATCCAGCTGTCTTAGTGATCCGGCGGCGGCGTTGCGCGGGTTGGCAAAAGTTTTTTTGCCTTCGGACTCGTATTTTTGGTTGAGGGCGAAAAAGTCTGCTTTGGACATATAAACTTCGCCGCGGACTTCCAAAATTTCTGGAACCTTGCCGGTTAACTGTTTGGGCAGGCTGCGAATCGTTTTTAAATTTTCCGTGATGTCTTCGCCGGTTGTGCCGTCGCCGCGGGTTGCCCCCTGGACGAATCGGCCGTTTTCATACCGGGCAGCAAAAGATAGGCCGTCAATTTTGGGCTCGGCCATAAATGCAATGTCTTCCGAGGTGTTTAAAAACCGTTTGACCGACATAATAAAGTCATCTAGCTCTGCAACGGAGAATATATCGCCGAGAGAAAGCATCGGAAAACGGTGCCGAACTTTGCCAAAGTCTGAGCGAATCGGTGCGCCGACTTTTTTAGACGGGCTGTCCGGGCGAATCAGAGCAGGGAAACGCTCTTCAATTTGGGCATTGCGAATTTTTAAACGGTCATATTCCGCATCGGTTAAGTAAGGAGCATCGTTTTGATAATAGGCAATATCGGATTTTGCCATTTCACTGGCAATGTATTTGAGTTCTTCCGCGGCTTCTTCCGGAGTCAGGTCTTCAACTTTTTTCATCTTTTACCTCATTTTTGTTTATTAATATAATAAAATCGGCAGGAAAAGACATCCGTAAAAATTTTTTTTCACAATAAAAAAAGCCCGGTTTGAGTGCCGGGCTTGAGGGGATTATTATTTTTCCGAAGGCAGAAGTTTGATAACAACGGCCTGGATGACAAGTATCAGAATAAATATCGTCCAACCGGATAAGTTTATGCTGATATATTTTATCAAAAATGTCAGCAGGTAGACCGTGAACAGGCACAAGACGCTCAATCGCATCCGGGAATCGAAAGCAAGCGGTTTGCGGAGAATTACGGAAAGCAGCCAGGCTATAAAGCTGTAAAAAAGAGCGGCCAAGAAATAAGCCAGAAACATACCAATCAGCATAGCAACGGCCAGAGCAACAGCGCTATAAGTTAAGAAAGAAGAAAACTGCTCGGTGTAATCGGCTTTGGGCAAGTCCAGCGACTCGGCGTATTCGACCGTCCGGACTTCTTTATCGCTGACGGTGTAAATATATTTGCGGGTCAGGTAAATGCCGGACGGAAGTTTTGACGTGTTCAGAGAATCGGTTGTCGTGTCCAGAATAATCGGGAACCTTTGCGGCCCGGCCGAAGTCGTGCCCAGGTCTATAGAGGCGTCGCGAATAATATTTGAGGGTTCTGTTATGGTATAATTGCTTATTTTTATAGGCAGTAATTTATCGGCGATATTTTGGGCACCCGGAATGAATTGCTCCGAGGCATTTCGGAGGTAAATTGCAGTGATGACTGAGGCAACGAGGGAAATCAGGATAATTATTTTTAATCCGAATCCGGTGCCGGCAGAAATATAATTGAGAATTTTGTTCATTTTATTTGTCCTTGTTGGTGATATGTATGTCTTTATATTAATAAAGCAAGAGTGAAAGTAAAGAAAATTATAGCAAAATAAAAAAGGAAGCCGAATTGTAGGCTTCCTTTTGAAAATTTGACGAAGATTTATGCCGGAGAAATCATCATTGTCATTTGCTTTCCTTCCAATTTGGGTTCGGCGTCGAGTTTGTACAAGCCTTCCAAATCGTCAAGAATCCGATGCAAAACGTCTTGTCCCAAATTGCTGGCGCTCATCTCGCGCCCTTTATACCGCATGGTAAATTTTACTTTGTTGCCTTCGCCCAAGAATTTTTTTGCTTGTTTGAGCTTGACTTCATAATCATGCGTATCAATCATCGGTCTGAGTTTTAACTCTTTAATTTCAATGACTTTTTGGTTTTTCTTGGCCTCGGCTTTGCGTTTTTGCATTTCATATTTATATTTGCCGAAATCTAATATCTTGCAAACCGGCGGTGCGGCCTGCGGAGAAATTTCTATCAAGTCCAATCCGGCATCGGCAGCAATCTGCAATGCTTCCCGGACAGAAACGACTCCTCTGTTGGTGCCGGTTTCATCAATTAAACGTACTTCTTTTGCTCGAATCTCTTCATTAATGCGTGGCCCGTCATCTTCACGTACTGGCGCATTGGTGTTTTCTCTAGCTATTGTAGCCTCCCAAAATTGTTGTTAATACGACTTATATATAATACAAAAGTTAATGCGAATATCAAGAGAATATTGTCGACTCTGCAAGATTTTCTGCGGAAAAAAACAATCTTTAAAATATTATAACTTCGGTTTTGTGGTTAAATTATTGTTTGACTTTAAAATTTTTTTTATTTAATATTGCGAATTGTCAATCGGTTAGCCTTTTTTCAACATAAATGTTAAAAAAAATTAAAAAAAGATATTGACAATGTGGAAAGGTAAGGCTATAAGGTCAATCACCGAGCGAACGGGAGGCAGCGAAGAGCTGGTGAGCGAAAGCGAGGGGAGTTATAGAAGATAGTAAATAAGAAGATTAAGAGGATACGCAGACGGTATTTACGGAAGTAAAAAAAATAAAGTCTGATGTATTCAAAGGAACCAAGAAAAA
>CALXUP010000018.1 GCA_944391715.1 uncultured Alphaproteobacteria bacterium | reverse complement strand
TTTCCGAACAACATCGTGCCCGGAATAGTTAATAAAAATTCTGTTTCTGTGTACTGTCATTGCCGGGCTTGACCCGGCAATCCAAGTCAAATAAATCAGCTTTATTGTCATTCTGGATCCCCGGGTCAAGCCCGGGGATGACAAGACAAAAGAAACATTATTAAAAACTACTATACCACAACAAAACGCCCGTGTCAATGATTAATGAAAAGTATATTGAATATTTTGGCTAGAAGGACAAGATACAAAAGAATCGGATGAAATATGGAAAAAGTAGTTTGTAAAAAATATTTTTATTTTCAGCGAATCGCAGGCAGGATTCGTTTTGCGGGAAATTTGAAAATGAGGGCTTGGAAATTGGCTCAAATATTAATAAATTAGAAAGAAATTGCCATATATTATAACCTCCAGATTGGATTGATTTTGCGAGTGTTTAAAAGTGAAAAAACGTTCAAAATCTAAAGTAGCTTCTGTTTATGCCATTGCTTTGTATGAAGCGGCGGCAGAAAAGAAGGTTCTTGAAAAGGTCAAAAAAGATGTGGCGCTGCTGTTGTCCGAGACTTCGGCACTGCCTGATTTTGTTAAGTTTTTTGCGAATCCGATTATTGAAACGCAAATTAAAAAAGATGCCTTAAAGCAGATTGCCGATAAGTTGAAACTTGACCACGAAACGCTAAACTGCCTTGATATTTTGGCAGAGAACGGGCGTTTTGCAGAGTTTGTGCCTATCTTGGAAGAGTTTGTGCATTATGCCAATAAACGCGCCGGAATTGCCGAGGTGCAGGTTAAGGCCGTAAAGCCGTTTAATCCGGCACAGAACAAAAAACTGCAGGCTGCTTTGGAAAAAATGCTTAATCAGAAAGTTTTGATTAATTATCAGGTCTGTCCGGAGATTTTGGGCGGACTGCAGATTAAATTCGGTTCAAACATGATAGATGATACTATCCTGGCAAAACTGAATCGTCTTGAACACATAATGAAAGGTGGACAATAATGTCTGTAAACGTCAGCGAGATATCTTCCATTATCAAAGAAAAAATCGAAGGTTCCGATATTATGGCCAATGTGGCCGAAGTCGGGCAGGTTTTGTCTGTCGGTGATGGTATTGCACGAGTTTATGGTTTGGAAAAAGTTCAGGCCGGCGAACTGGTAGAATTTTCCAGCGGTGTTAAGGGGATGGCCCTGAACCTGGAAGAAGACAATGTCGGTGTGGTTATTTTCGGTTCGGACGAATCTATCCGCGAAGGCGATATGGTCAAAAGAACGGACAGCATCGTCAGCGTTCCGGTCGGCAAAGAACTGCTTGGTCGTGTGGTTGATGCGCTCGGAAAACCGATTGACGGCAAAGGCGAAATTAAAGCTGCCGAGTACAGCATGTCTGAGGTTAAGGCTCCCGGTATTATTGCCCGCCGCAGCGTTCATGAACCGATGCAGACCGGTTTGAAGATTATTGACAGTCTTATCCCGATCGGACGCGGTCAGCGCGAACTTATTATTGGCGACCGCCAGACCGGAAAAACGTCTATTATCATTGATACGATTTTGAACCAGAAGTCGATTAATGAGAAAGCGAAATCGGAAAAAGACAAATTGTATTGCATTTATGTTGCCGTCGGACAAAAACGTTCTACCGTTGCCCAAGTTGTTAAAACTCTGCGGGATCACGGTGCGATGGATTATACCATTGTCGTGGCCGCAACGGCGTCTGATTCAGCGCCGATGCAGTATCTGGCTCCGTATTCCGGATGTGCAATGGGCGAGTATTTCCGCGACAACGGTATGCATGCCGTTATCTTTTATGACGACTTGTCCAAACAGGCAACGGCTTATCGCCAGATGTCTTTGCTGCTTCGTCGTCCGCCAGGGCGTGAAGCTTATCCGGGCGACGTCTTTTATCTGCATTCCCGTTTGCTGGAGCGTGCGGCTAAAATGAGCGACGAAGAAGGTGCCGGTTCTTTGACCGCACTGCCGGTTATTGAAACTCAGGCCGGAGACGTTTCGGCTTATATTCCGACCAACGTGATTTCAATTACCGACGGACAGATCTTTTTGGAGACCAATTTGTTCTTCCAGGGCGTGCGTCCGGCCGTAAACGTCGGTATTTCCGTCAGCCGTGTGGGGTCTGCCGCGCAGATTAAGGCAATGAAACAGGTTGCCGGTTCTATCAAATTGGAATTGGCTCAGTATCGCGAGATGGCTGCCTTTGCACAGTTTGCTTCCGATTTGGATGCGTCTACGCAAAACCTGCTGGCGCGCGGCGCCCGTCTGACCGAACTTTTGAAACAGCCGGTTAATCATCCGATGCCGGTTGAGGAAGAGGTTGTGGCGATTTTTGCCGGCGTCAAAGGGTATTTGGATAAAATTGCCATTAAAGAAGTGCAGGATTTTGAGAAGAAAGCCATTGTGTCTTTGAAGGCAAATCAGCCGAAGCTTTTGGAAAATATCAGAAAAGACAAGATTATTTCCGAAGATACCGAAAATGCCCTTAAAGCTTTTTACGAGAGCTTTCTGGAGGAATATCTCGGTGAGGAAAAGGCAGCGTAAGAGAGGCAGGTTATGGCAGGTTTGAAAGAATTACGCACTCGTATTGAATCCATTAAGTCGACGCAGAAAATTACGTCGGCGATGAAGCTGGTGGCGGCCTCACGCCTGCGCCGGGCTCAGGGTTTGATAGAGAAGTCGTCTTTCTACAACAATAACCTCGTTTCTTCTGCCAACCGGGTTTATTTTGAGCTCAAGCAGGAAGAGGCGGCAAAAGGTGTCAGCTATATTTATCCCAAACTCTTGCGCGGAACAGGTAAAGATGAAACCTGTCTTTTGATTGTTTTCACATCCGATCGTGGTTTGTGCGGAGGTTTTAACAGCAATGTAGCCAGAGCCGCCGCAAAGCGGATTGAAGAGCTGTTGGCGGAAGGCAAAGAAGTTAAGGTTTTTTGCGTCGGTAAAAAAGGACGGGATATTCTGAAACGCAAGTATGCCGGACTGATTGTTGAAACGTTGGAAGGATTGGGCAGCAAAGGTGCTAAATATTATGAGGCATCTGATATTGCCCGGCAGATTCTGACTGCGTATGACAAGGGCGAGATTGATCGTTGCGAGGTGGTGGCCAGCTATTTTGTCTCTGCAATCAGCCGTCAGGTAAAAGTCGGATCGATTTTGCCGGTGAAGATTGAGGAGTTTGAGTATAATAAGCTTAATCTGCCGACGA
This sequence comes from uncultured Alphaproteobacteria bacterium, assembly GCA_944391715.1. Lineage (GTDB taxonomy): Bacteria > Pseudomonadota > Alphaproteobacteria > RF32 > CAG-239 > MGBC133411. Next base: position 27,830 of record CALXUP010000018.1, on the reverse strand, counting down.
ATGTTGTTCATGGTGCGTTTTATGATTATGAACCTGACAAAATGGAACTGCTGGCTGGACTTTTACCGCTGATGTTCAAAGCCAGTCTGTTTCAGGCTATTGTCCATTCGCAGGCTTCGGAGCATGGTGCGCGGATGACCTCCATGGATAATGCGACGCGCAATGCCAAAGATATGATTTCTCGTCTGACCCTGAAATATAACAGAATCCGTCAAACCGCGATTACGACGGAATTGACTGAGATTATTTCAGGTGCAGAGGCAATATAATTCTGTTTTATAGGGCATCTAGAGCAATTTTGTTCGGTCTCGAAAAATTCATGTACTTTTGTGTACACTAAAATTTTTCTCGCCTCCAAAATCACTCTATCTGCACCTCTAAAACAAAATTATTGGCTCGCTTTTATAGAGTATCTAAAGCGGTTTTACGATGGTTCGAAAAATTCATGTACTTCTGTGTACACTAAAATTTTTCTCACATCTAGAAACCACTTTATCTATCTCTCTAAAAGCAGACTAAAAGAGGAGAGGGTAGAGCAATTTTGTTCGGTCTCGAAAAATTCATGTACTTTTGTGTACACTAAAATTTTTCTCGCCTCCAAAATCACTCTGTCTGCACCTCTAAAACAAAATTATCGGCTCGCTTTTATAGAGTATCTAAAGCGGTTTTATGATGGTTCGAAATGTAATTATTATAAACAACAAACGGTTTATAGGAGAGTAAAATGGTTGAAAAAATAAAAGCAGCAAAAAAGCCGGCGGCCAAGAAGACTTCCGCAGCAAAAGTATCTGCCGTCAAAACGGCCGCGGTAAAAAAATCCCCGGCAAAAACGGCGCAAAAAGTTATCAATAAACTTGATAAAAAATATGCTTCGGCAAATGTTGCTCAGGAAGAAAAGGCCATTAAACAGATTGATGAAAATGCCGAAAAAGATGTGAAAAAAATTAAAAAACTGGCTAAGAAAGAACGCAAAGTTCATAGCATCGGGCATATTTCCCAAGTAACCGGTGCGGTTGTTGACGTTCGTTTTGACAAGTTGGAAGACTTACCGAATATTATGACGGCTTTGGAATGTGATAATCACGGTAAGCCGCTGGTATTGGAGGTTGCGCAGCACCTGGGCGAAAACGTTGTACGGACGATTGCCATGGATACGACGGACGGTTTGGTGCGCGGACAGGAAGTTGTCAATACCGGCAGGCCGATTGAAGTTCCGGTCGGACCGGGAATGCTCGGGCGCATTATCAATGTTGTCGGGGAGCCGGTTGACGGCCGCGGCGATGTTCAGGCCAGTGCTTATTATCCTATTCACCGTCCGGCGCCGTCTTTTGTTGACCAGTCTACCGAAACAAAGGTTTTGACGACCGGCATTAAAGTTATTGACCTGTTGGAACCGTATGTTAAGGGCGGTAAAATCGGTCTGTTCGGCGGTGCGGGCGTTGGCAAGACCGTGCTGATTATGGAACTGATTAACAATATTGCCAAAGGACACGGCGGCTATTCGGTTTTTGCCGGTGTGGGCGAAAGAACCCGTGAGGGTAACGACCTTTATCATGAAATGATTGAATCCGGCGTTATTGACCTGAAAGGCGATAAATCGAAAACCGTGTTGGTTTACGGTCAGATGAACGAACCTCCGGGGGCACGTGCCCGTGTGGCTTTGTCGGGACTGACTCAGGCGGAATATTTCCGTGATGAGGAACATCAAGACGTTTTGTTCTTTGTTGACAATATTTTCCGCTTTACGCAGGCAGGTTCCGAGGTATCTGCATTGCTCGGGCGTATTCCGTCAGCCGTGGGTTATCAGCCGACGCTGGGAACCGATATGGGCGCCATGCAGGAGCGGATTACTTCGACGAAAAACGGTTCAATTACATCCGTACAGGCAGTATATGTTCCGGCTGATGACCTGACCGATCCGGCACCGGCAACAACCTTTGCCCACTTGGATGCCACGACCGTATTGTCGCGTTCTATTGCCGAGCTCGGTATTTTCCCGGCAGTGGATCCGCTTGATTCCACATCGCGGATTTTGTCGGCCGATGTCTTGGGTGAGGAACATTATACCGTTGCCCGTCAGGTTCAGGAGATTTTGCAGAAATATAAATCTCTGCAGGATATTATTGCCATTTTGGGTATGGATGAGCTTTCGGAAGAAGACAAGCTCACGGTTGCCCGGGCGCGCAAGGTTCAGCGTTTTCTGTCTCAGCCGTTCCATGTTGCCGAAGTCTTTACCGGTACGCCGGGCGTGTTTGTTAAGCTCGAAGATACGATTAAAGGCTTTAAAGGGATTATTGAAGGGCAGTATGATGATATTCCCGAGCAGGCATTCTATATGGTCGGGACGATAGAGGATGCGTTGGAAAAAGCTAAGAAACTTGAAGCTGCGGAGTAACAGATACGAAAAACGGCTGAAAAAGCAGATTTTGGTCTGAGCAGTAAAAAAGGAAAAGAAGATGAGAAACGAGATTATTTTCCGCTTGTCGCGGCCATATAAAATTTCAATGACGGCAGCGGTTGCCAAGGTGGTTTTGCCGGCGGCAAACGGTGATATTACCATTCTTCCCGACCGGGCGCCGACGCTCATTTTGTTGACAAACGGCCTGCTTCAGGTGCTTGACAAAGACAACAAACCTCAGGAGCGTTATTTTATTAAAGGCGGCGTGGCGGACGTTGCCCGCAACCGGTGTGCGGTTTCGGCCGAAAAAGTCGTGGCTTTTGATAATATTGATATTGCCCGGGCGACGGAAAAAAGGGACGAAGCGGCTCATCAGGATGATAAAGATTTTTATCAGATGATTATTGACAAGCTGACTTTGTTGAATCGTTAAAATTTTCCTGTTTGAAATCTCCGCGGTTTTTGCTGCGGGGATTTTTTTATGACCAAGGTTGACCGGAACGGTACGGGGGCATATAATCCGGCAAGGTAATATTGAAAGGCGGAGCTTATGAATAAAAACGGTAGAGTGATTATTTTGATGATGGATTCATTCGGGGTCGGAGAGGCGCCGGACGCTGACAAGTTTGACAATGTCGGAGCCAATACTTTTACCCATATTGCAACGGTAAATCAGGGGCTGAAAATCCCTAATCTGGTGCATCTCGGTCTGGCGGAGATTTCCAAAGCCGCCTGCGGATATTTTCCGCCGCTCGGTGTGCAGCCGCCGGCAAAAATGTCGATGGAAGCAAAGTTCGGTTTTATGCAGGAGATCAGCCATGCCAAAGATACGTCTTCCGGACATTGGGAAATGGCCGGTGTGCCGGTTTTGTTTGAATGGGGATATTTTAAACCCGATTATCCGTCTTTTCCGCCGGAGCTGGTTTCGGAGATTTGCCAGAAGGCCGGTATAGAAGGGATTCTTGGCAACAAGGCGGCTTCAGGCACGGTCATTATCCAAGAACTGGGTGAGGAACATATCCGAACCGGAAAGCCGATTTTTTATACTTCGGCCGACAGTTGTCTGCAGATTGCCGCGCATGAAAAATATTTTGGGCTGGAACGCTTGTATAAACTTTGCGAGGTTGCTTTTGAGGCGGTCAAACCTTATCGGATTGCCCGGATTATCGCCCGGCCGTTTGTCGGAGAAAAAGCCGGCGAATTTGTTCGGACCAAAAACCGCCATGACTATTCGGTAACACCGCCGGACGAAACGATATTGGATAAGGTAAAAAATGCCGGCGGCAATGTGGTTGCCATTGGTAAAATCGGTGATATTTACGCACATCAGGGAACGACGAAGGAGCTGAAAGCCAGCGGCCTGGAAGAACTGTGGAACGTGACGCTTGATGCGGTTAAACAAGCTCCGGGCGGCAGTATCGTTTTTACCAATTTTGTGGATTTTGATATGTTGTGGGGGCATCGCCGCGATGTGGCCGGTTATGCCGGCGGACTGGAATATTTTGACAGCCGGCTGCCGGAAATCGAACAGGTTTTGCAAGACGATGATATTGTTTTTATTACGGCCGACCACGGCAATGACCCAACCTATACCGGAACGGATCATACGCGTGAGTTTGTGCCGGTTATTATGTTCGGCAAAAAGATAAAATCCGAATTTGTCGGACATCGCCGGACATTTGCCGATATTGCGCAGACGATTGCCGAATATTTCGGGCTGGAGAAAATGAAGTACGGGACATCTTTTTTGACGCGGGAGGGCAAATGAGCTACCGGGCGGCGAATCTGCCGGCGGAACGGCATTGTTTTTTCGGGCGCGAAGGCGGTGTTTCGGAAGGAAAATATGCCAGTCTGAATGTGCGAAAAATGTGCGGGGATATTGCAGCCCGGGTTGATGAAAACCGGAAGATTGCGGTTGAAGCCGTCGGCGGTAAAATTGAGAATCTGATGGTGTTGGCACAGCAGTCGGGCAAGGATGTTTATTTTGCCGAAGAAGCGTCAATCGGAAAGATTGCGGCAGACGGCGTTGTGACAAAAACGCCGGGGATGGCACTTGCTCTGTTTACGGCTGATTGTACGCCGGTGTTGTTGGCGGATTATGAACATGGTGTGATTGCAGCGGCTCATGCCGGCTGGCGCGGTGCTGTTCGCGGCGTGCTGGAAAATACACTGGATTTGATGCTTGAGAAAGGGGCTGTGCCGGAATGTATTGCCGCCGCGCTCGGCCCATGTATTCAGCAGTCCTCCTTTGAAGTCGGGACAGAAGTGAAAGAGGAATGTGCTGCCGTTAATGCGCAATATGTCCGCTTTTTTGCTCCCGGAAAAGATGATGCCCATTTTCAATTTGATTTGGAAGGATTGGTTAAATTCCGCTTGGAACAGTACGGCGTTAAAAATATTACGGTATCAGGGATTGATACCTATCAAGAGGAAAAGTATTATTTCAGCTATCGTCGGAATTGTCATCAGGGCTTGGCGGAGAATCCGAAAGATTTTCCCTGTCAGGCTTCGATTATCAGATTGTGACTGTTTAACAAATATAACAGGTTACAGAACTTGGATCTGGCTGATTTACTGACATGTTTTTCTTTGGCACAACCTATGATGCCACTCCGTTATTTGTGGATTGTAAATTAAAAATCACATATAAGTGACATAATCCGGTACGCATCCACACATAGAAGATGTGCAGCCGTTAGGTGCATGTGTTCCGGGTGGGCAGGTTGATGGAGTAAAATTATCATCGCCAGAATAGGACGGATAAGAATCGCAACAGGTTCTGGTACCGCCGCAACCGTCAGAACAAGAATAAGTTCCGCATGAACATCCGCTTTCACTGGAATAGGGGGTACAACAGGACTTATAAGGATAATAACAGGTCTTTGTGCCGCAGCCGTTTCGGGTTGATCCGCCGCAGCCGCCGGGATTGGAAGTCGACGTGCCGGACGGACAGTTCATGTTGCAGGTGTAATAACAGGTATATTCACAGCCGTCCGTACCGTTTGAGCCGTAAGACGAATAAGTTAAGGACGTATAACTCGGACATCCGCTTGGTGTGCAGCAGGTACCGTAAGAAGAATCATAAGCACAACGTCCGGAGTTCTTTTTTAGTTTCTGCCCGGAAGGACAAGAGTTTGTATAACCGGTATCACGACAAGCCCGTTGATTATCGGTCTTGCATTGTTTATACAAAGAGCCGTAACTCGGGCAAGGTTGATCCACATATTTTGGAATAGAACAAGAGGTTGTGTTATACCCGTTTTGTTCACACCATGTCTTGGCGTCACATTTGAGGTAATGGTCATCGCGGGAACAGGTGCCGACTACAGCATAATACTGCGGACATTTTCCGGGAAGAAAAACGGATGTTGTTATATATTGTAATATTATTTGAACATTTAGCGTTATCCGGTCATCATTTTTTTGTTGCGGGGCAAAAAAAATATAATATATTAGCGGCGAATTGTTTATTAATGCACGGATAATGCTTATATATACGTATATGAGCCGATATACTCTCGGGGAAGAGTATTTTGCGTGCAGTTTTTGTTGTCAGCGCCTTTGTGAAAAGAGGCACAATGTAGGGAGAAAAAGTATGAAAGTAGGAATTATCGGTGCCGGAAGCGTCGGGAGTGCAACGGCTTTTGCTTTGATTATGCGCGGTGTGGCCCGCAAGGTTGTTTTGATTGACGCTAATGAAAAACGGGCAATTGCCGAGGCAATGGATATTGCTCATGCAACGCCGTTTGCTTATGCCAATAAGGTGAAATACGGAACTTATAAAGATTTGGAAGGGGCTGAAGTCGTTATCGTTACGGCCGGAGCTAATCAGAAACCCGGTGAAACGCGGATTGACCTGTTGGGCCGCAATGTTAAAATTTTTGAAAGCATTATTCCCCAGATTGTGGCCGTTGCACCGAATACGACCTTGCTGATTGCTGCCAATCCGGCGGATATTATGACTGAGGTTGCACTTAAGCTTTCCGGTTTTCCGAGAGAGCGGGTTATCGGCAGCGGTACGGTTTTGGACACTTCCCGTTTCAGAACGCTGCTGGGGTATCATCTCGGCGTTTCTCCAAAGTCTATTCATGCCAATGTTTTGGGTGAGCACGGGGACAGCGAGGTTTTGATTTGGTCAAACGGCGATGCCGGTACTGTTCAGATTGAAGAGCTGGCTCAGATGGTCGGTAAACCTTTTACGCCGGAAGTAAAGGCTGAAATTGACGATTGTGTCCGTAATGCCGCTTACAAGATTATTGAAGGCAAGGGTGCGACTTTTTATGGTATTGCCGGAGCCTTGTGCCGGATTTGCCAGGCTATTACGACCAATGAATATGCCATTTTGACGGTGTCTTCTCATCATGATGAGGTTGAAGGCGTTAAAGGCGTTTGTTTGTCTTTGCCGACGGTTGTCGGTAAGCGCGGTATTCACAGCGTGATTTATCCGAAGCTTTCGGAGAGTGAGCATCATGATTTGAAACTCAGCGCCGAAAAAATTAAGGAATATTCCGACCAGGCTTTGGATATTATTGCTAAAAATGCTTAAAAACTAAGCGGTTATATTTGCAATTCCTCTTCTTTTGGCTTATATTGCCGGAGAAGAGGAATTTTTTATGGTAGAAATCGTGACTTTCGGCTGTCGGATGAATTCGTTTGAATCCGAAATCTTAAAGGAAAAACTGGCCGAACTTGAAAATGTGATTGTTGTCAATACCTGTGCCGTGACCGGAGAAGCCGAGCGCCAATGCCGGCAGGCTATCCGTAAACTGCGCAAAGAAAATCCGCTGGCCAGGATTATCGTAACCGGATGTGCCGCCCAGATTGCTCCGCAAAAATATGCCCGGATGCCGGAAGTTGATTTGGTGCTTGGAAATCGGGAGAAGACCGAGATTGAAAAATATATCAACGGGGATTTGACGGAAAAGTCAATCGTCGGAGATATTTTTGATTATGACGGTTATGACAGGTATCTTATTACCGGGTTTGAGGGCAGGCAGCGGGCTTTTGTGCAAATTCAGCAGGGCTGCGACCACCGTTGTACTTATTGTATCGTTCCTTATGCCCGCGGTAATAATCGTTCCGTGGCGGAGGAAGATATTTTGAAGCAGATTGCCGAACTGCGCCGTCAGGGTTTTGACGAGATTTGTCTGACCGGGGTTGATGCCTGTTCTTATCGTCCGTCATTCAGCGGTTTGGTAAAAAAAATTCTGGAGACTTTTCCCGATTTGCCGTCACTGCAATTCGGTTCGCTTGATCCGGCGGCGGTTGATGACGATTTTATTGCCCTGGCTGCCGGGTATGGTAATCTTTATCCGTATTTTCATTTGTCAGTGCAGTCGGGCGATAATATGATTTTGAAAAGGATGAAACGTCGCCACTGCCGGGAAGATGTTATTGCTTTGTGCCGGAAAATCAGAAACGCGCGGCCGGACGCCGTGTTTGGTGCCGATTTTATTTGCGGTTTTCCGACCGAAACAGAAGAGCAGTTTGAGAATACGCTGAAATTGGTTGATGAGGCCGGATTGTCCAAACTGCACGTTTTTCCGTATTCGGAACGAGCCGGAACGCCGGCAGCGCTTATGCCGCAGGTTCCGGTAGAAATCCGCCGGGAACGGGCTAAAAGACTGCGGGAGAAAGGCGAAGCGGCCGAGCGGAAATTTAACGGGAAAGGAAATAAATAATGAGCGGATGGCTGGCAAAACTCGGACGGGGACTGAAAAAATCTTCCCAAAAAATTTCGGGCGGCATCAGTGATATTTTTACCAAAAAGAGAATCGATGCCGAAACTCTGGCAGAGCTTGAAGACCTGCTGATTTCCGCCGATATGGGCGTGAAGGCTTCGGCAAAGATAGCGGCGGCTTTCGGTAAAAAACGTTTTGACAAAGAGCTTGATGAAAAAGACATCCGGCGCGAGTTGGCTGCGGAAATCGAAAAGATATTAAAGCCGTGGGAGAAATCTCTGATTATTGAACCGGAAAAGAAACCGTTTGTTGTTTTGATGGTTGGCGTAAACGGAGCCGGAAAAACAACAACAATCGGCAAACTGACATCGAAATTATCTGCTCAGGGCAAAAAAGTTTCGATGATTGCCGGCGATACTTTTCGGGCGGCGGCGGTAGAGCAGCTGCAGGTCTGGGGCAAGCGTTGCGGCGTGCGGGTGTTTGCCAAAGAAACCGGCGCTGATGCGGCCAGCGTGGCTTATGAAGGCTTGCAGGAAGCTGTTAAATGCGGGAATGATGTGGTTTTTATTGATACGGCAGGGCGGCTGCAAAACAAAGCCGGATTGATGGAAGAGTTGAAAAAAGTGGTTCGCGTTATTAAAAAAATTCTGCCGGAGGCGCCGCATGCCACGTTGTTGACGATTGACGCGACAACCGGGCAAAATGCTTTGGCGCAGGTACAGGCTTTTAAGGAAATCATTGAGGTCAGCGGTTTGATTGTAACCAAGCTGGACGGTTCGGCCAAAGGCGGCATTTTGGCGGCAATTTCCGAGGAATGCGGAACGCCGGTGCATTTTATCGGCGTCGGCGAAGGTATTGAGGATCTGGATGAATTTAATGCGGCCGATTATGCCCGTAATCTGTTGGATGTGGAATAGTTATGGATGATTTGATTGATTATATTGAGTCGGTTCAGAAGAAAGAGCTGCCGGAGTTTACGGTCAGCGAGATTTCTTTTGAGATTAAACGTTTTGTGGAGACAAATTTTAGCAAAGTCCGGGTGCGCGGAGAAATTTTTGGCTGCAAGCGGGCTGATTCCGGGCATTATTACCTTTCGCTGAAAGACGAAAACGCCGTATTGTCGGCAGTTGTCTGGAAAGGGGTGGCAATGCGTCTGCCGCTGAAACCCGAAGACGGCTTGGAAGTGGTGGCTACCGGAAAAATAACGACCTTTTCCGGAAAGTCGTCTTATCAGCTGGTGATTGAACAAATGGAAGTTGCCGGGACGGGCGCCTTGCTGAAACTTTTGGAAGAGCGGAAACAGAAATTTGCCGCCGAAGGTTTGTTTGATGCCGCGCATAAACAAAAAATTCCGTATCTGCCGCAGACCATCGGGGTGGTGACATCGGCGAGCGGGGCGGTGATCCGTGATATTATCCACCGAATCCGAGATCGTTTTCCCCGGCATATTTTGCTCTGGCCGACGCCGGTACAGGGAGAAGGTGCTGCCGAAAAAATTGCGGCGGCGATTGCCGGATTTAACGCCCTGCCGGAAAAAGGCCCCGTTCCCCGACCGGATGTTTTGATTGTTGCACGCGGCGGCGGCAGTCTGGAAGATTTGTGGCCGTTTAACGAAGAAGTGGTCATCAGGGCGGTTTATGCTTCAAAGATTCCGCTGATTTCTGCCGTCGGACATGAGACGGATACGATGCTGATAGATTATGTGTCCGATTTAAGGGCGCCGACACCGACCGGAGCAGCGGAATTTGCTGTGCCGGTTCGTGCCGAGCTGGTCATGCAGGTGGAAAATTTGCAAAACCGTCTGAAAAACGGAATGTTTCGTTTTTTGCAGGAAAATAAAAACAAGGTTGACGGGCTGGCAAGGGGAATTCCCAAGCTGTCTCAGATTGTTTTGGAGCAGCAGCAGCGGCTCGACGAGCGGTTTGACCGTTTGAAGGCGGCTTTCCGCCGGGTTGTTGAGGCCAAAAAGTCTCAGGTGGCTCAAACGGCGCTGCGTCCGTATCATATTTTGAATATTTTTGAAAAAAAGCAAGAAAATTTAAAGAATTTAGCGGTTAGATTAGAGGCAGTATCAATAGAATCTGTGCTAAGGCGGGGATTTGTCTGGGTGCAGGATAATCATCAGAAAACAGTGTATACGGCCGAGCAGGCAAAGAGGGCTTCCGGTTTGGAAATTAATTTTGTGGATGGAAAAGTCAAGACAAAGGTAGTGGTTGGTAAAAATGAATTGCAGATGGATTTGTTTGATTAGTTTGGGGATGTTGTGGAGCGGTGCGGCTCAGGCGATTGAGCTTTGCGGTAAGCCGGCGCAGGGAGAGATCTTGCGCGGGCATACGGATTATTTTACCAAAGTTATCAGCAACGGCAAAACGCACAGGGTTTCGCCGTTTGGAGAGTTTATTCTGGCATTCGGCCGGGATGATGTCGAGAATCAGGAGATTGTCATAAAGGGAGAAAACGGACGTTCGGTCAAGTTTAATTTGAAACTGGCTAAAACGGCCTGGGATGTGCAGAATCTGAAAGGCGTACAGCAGAGAAAAGTTACACCATCAAAAGCCGATGAGACGGCTATTTTGGATGAACGGAAAAAAATCAGCGGCGCGTTGGAAAAGGATTTGGAGAAATCTTATTGGAAACGCGGATTTATTAAACCGGTGGAAGGCCGAACCAGCGGGAAGTTCGGTGGGCAGAGGATTATGAACGGAAAGAAGATGAATCCGCATGCCGGGATGGATATTGCCGCTCCGGAGGGAACGGATGTTAAGGCCGCAGGCGACGGAATTGTAACACTGAATGCCGATAATCTTTTTTATTCGGGAAATGTGGTTGTGCTGGATCATGGTTACGGTTTGCAGACGATTTATGCTCATTTGAGCGAAATGAACGTGACGCCGGGGCAAAAGGTTAAAAAAGGCGAGGTTATCGGTAAGGTTGGCAAAACAGGGCGGGTAACCGGGCCGCATTTGCACTGGGGAGCAAGTTTGAAAGGCGTGAAGTTTAATCCGGAGTCTTTGTTGTCGTTAACGAATAATAATGAATTTTGTTTTATTTTATAAAAAATAAAGCTAATTTATTTTTGACGGGAGGCAGTCAGATGACTGAAAATTTGAGTAAAAATATACTGTGGGAGGCAATTAACTGTCTGGTGGTAGATGATGACAAATTTTCCCGGACTTTTATGAAAACCGCGTTGTATCAGATTGGGATTAAAAATGTGCGGGAGGCTGTTGACGTTGATGAGGCACGGGAGATTTTGGCGGATTTTAAAATTGACGTGATTTTGCTTGATCAGCTCATGCCCGGAAAAACAGGTCTGGATTTTGCCCGAGAGTTGAAACTTCATGCCCAGGATAAGGGAAAAGATATTCCGATTATTATGGTTACGGTGGATACGAAAGAAAAAACGGTTTTGGATGCCAAAAATATCGGTATTCAGGAATATCTGGTGAAACCGATTTCGCCGTCGGCTTTGAAAAAACGTTTATGTACAGCATTTGGAATCAAACAAGAGAGAGTTTAAAACGTGACTGATTTACATATTGTATTGTTGTCTATTCTGCAAGGGCTTACGGAATTTTTGCCGGTTAGTTCTTCGGGGCATTTGATTTTGTTTTCCAAATTTACGACTTTTCCGGATCAGGGACTGGCTTTGGACGTGGCTGTTCATCTCGGATCAATTATTGCCGTGGTGATTTATTTTTGGTCAGATGTCTGGATGGTGATTAAAGGGACTTTGAAGAGCTTTTTTGTTCCGAATTTTAAAAATCCCGGCAATAAATTGTTTTGGCTGATTTTTATCGGTACAATTCCGGTTGTGCTGTTTGGTTTGTTTTTGCGCAGTATGGATATTGAATTTCGCGATGATGAAGGCTCAAAGATTATCGGTTGGACGATTTTGGGATTTGGTTTGCTGCTGTTTGTGGCGGACAGAATCGGGATGACTATTCGTAAGGTCGAACATTTGGGAATTATCGACACATTGCTGATTGGTCTTGCGCAATGTGTGGCTTTGATTCCGGGAACGAGCCGTTCCGGCATTACAATTACAATGGCTCGTTTTTTGGGGATGGAGAGAAAAGAAGCGGCAAAGTTTTCGATGCTGCTGGCAATTCCGGCCATTATCGGAGCGGCAAGTCTGGTTGGATTCGAATTGTACGAATCGCATAATTTTCAGGAGATGATTTTGGCTGTCGACGGGGTTACCTGCTCGTTTGTTGCCTCGATTATTGCTATTTATGTTATTATGTGGTGGCTGCAAAAGTCAACTTTTCTGCCGTTTGTGATTTATAGGGTCATTTTGGGAACAATTTTGTTATTAAATTCGTACGGATATATTGACTTATTAAAAAATTAAGGTTATAAGTATCCCCGAATTATGATTGAGCCCTGGTGGCGGAATTGGTAGACGCGCATGCTTCAGGTGCATGTTGGCTCAGCCAGTGGAAGTTCGAGTCTTCTCCAGGGCACCAAAAATCTCTCTGAACAGAGAGATTTTTTTTTGTGCTTGAACACGGCGTTCAGCTTTGGCGAAAGCTGAACTTGTGAAAGACTATGCCGTCAAAGATGTAACATTCGCTGCGGTTGCTGTTTGTCGGGGCAGTTTGGGCTATTGGTGAAGTATAAAAAAAATCTGCCCTTAAATTTTAAGGGCAGATTTTTGCAAAATAAGATATTTAACGGATTTTTTGGCCGTTAAATTCAACAGAAGTAAGGTGTCCGCGGAGATAGGAAATGTGTAATTTATCTCCTACTTTAGGCATTGCATTGTTTTTGCAGCAAAAATGTATCATTCCGCCTGTGTTGTCTTGGGCAATGATGCCGAAATACCCGTTTGCAGCCTTTGAAGTTACTTTTTTTACAGTTGTTTCCATAACCTGATTGATTTAGTTAATAATATTTTTTAAATTTCGATGAAATAATAATTAAATTTTCCGTTTATTATAATGTCTTTTTTTATAAAATCAATTTTTTTATGTTTTTTTGATTAAAACTTTAACCAAAGCAAATACCTGTGACTGAAATAATGCCAAGGACGAGGGCGATGACAATTCCGCCCGAGGCGCCGATGCCCTGAACGAAACGCAGTAAGACGAAAGCTTCAATCGTCGGCGCATAGATGCAGAAAAAAGTGGAGATTATGAAAAGGACGATAGACGTAATCAAGGGTTTCCGGCGTCCGAACTTATCGCTCAACGGACCGAAAATAAGCTGACCGGCGGCAAGGCCGAGCATGGAGAAGGTTAATCCCATTTGCACCATGGAAATGCTGGTGTTGAAATATGACGTCATTATCGGAAGACTCGGCAGGTACATATCTGTTACAAAAGGGGCAAAAGCCGTCAGCATTCCCAAAAAAATAAAGATAAAACCGGCAGAGTTGTTTTTTGCGGACATCATATTTTTATTCCTTTTTATTTTATAAATTTTCCGAGCTGTTTTTTAATCTGTTTTTTGAAAATGGCAAGAGTTTAATTTTGACTTTTATTTTTTGTGGTATAAAAAAGTATTTATGGAACGGAGAATGTTGATGTCTGAAAAATTGTCAGCCTTGCTTTTGGGTTGGTATGCGCGGGAAGGGAGGGTGCTTCCCTGGCGGGTCAAAGGCGGGGCGCATCCGGATCCGTATGTTATTTTGGTTTCGGAATTGATGTTGCAGCAGACGACGGTTAAGACGGTTATCCCATATTTTTACAGATTTATGGAGCGTTTTCCGACAATTCAGGCTTTGTCTGAAGCGGCTTTGGATGATGTATATCAATATTGGCAGGGATTGGGATATTATTCCCGCGCGAGGTCTTTGCATGCCACGGCAAAAACGATTGTTCAGAGTCTGGGTGGCGTTTTTCCCCGAAGCCGGCAGGAAGTGTTGAAGTTAAAAGGAATCGGCAGCTATACGGCGTCGAGTTTTTTGGCACTGGCTTTTAATCTTCCGGAAACGGTGGTGGACGGAAATGTTATCAGGATTATCTGCCGAATGTATCATCTGACAAAACCGGTTGATGAAATCCGCGGGCTTATTGAAGAGAAGGCAACGGCTTTGACAGATATTGCACGGCCGGCCGATTATGCCTCGGCAATCATGGATTTGGGGGCGATGGTTTGTACGCCGAAAAATCCAAAATGTCTGGTTTGTCCGTGGCAAAAATATTGCTTGTCTGCAGGGAAAGATAATGTGGAGCAGATACCGATGCGGCATAAACCGGAGAAGAAAGAAAAATACGGCAGGGTTTATTTGATTTTTAATGCCGCGGGGGAGGTTTTTATCCGAAAACGAACGGAGAAAGGTTTGTTGTCCGGATTGTATGAATTTCCGTGGTCGGAAGGAGATGAGCCGCCGGCCGGAGCGAAAGAGACCAGCTCCGAAGTTTCTCATGTTTTTACGCATTTTAAACTGGTTTTGCGGCTTAATATATTAAAGTCAGAAACCTATCCGGCCGACGGGCGGTTTGTTAATCCGGAAGAATTGAGTGTTTTTCCGATGTCGACGTTGATGAAAAAAGTCTGGGCCGCCGGAAAAGAGTGTCGTTTGTTAAAAAATAAATTGCATTCAGACGCAGGGCTTGTAAAATGATAAAAAAATCAGGAGATTAAATTATGCGCGTAAAAACGATTACTTGTTCGGGGGCCAATGAAAATACTTCGATTGACGGTTTGCTTTCCTTGTTATCGGAATTTCCGATGGCGGAGGCCGGTATTCAGATTTCGGCTGAAAAATGCAGCGTCGGAACGCCCCGTTACAACTGGGTTTTGAAACTGGCTTCCGCCGCGCAAAAACTTTCTAAGCCGGTGCAGCTGGCCTTGCATATTAATAAAGAATGGGTTGAAGATTTTTGCAGCGGGATTATTGCGCCGGAACTTTCCGAGTTTATGGCTTTGTCTTATTCTGACGGGAGCAAAATTTTTCGGCGGCTGCAGCTTAATTTTAAAATCGGACGGGAGAAAGAGCCGGATATTGATATGCTGGCGGCAATGGTTAACGGTTTGCCGGAACACCGTTTTGTTTTTTCTTATAATCCGAACAATGCCGTCATTATTCGCGAACTTTACCGTCGGGGCGTTATGTTTGACAATCTGTTTGATTCATCTTTTGGCGAGGGCGTTATTCCGATTTGCAGGGAAGGAATTGTCTTTGAAGACCGGCTGCAGGGGTATGCCGGCGGTTTGGGGCCGGAAAACATTAAAAACGAGCTCGACAAGATTAATGACGTTAATTTGTTGTCGTCAGTTGTTTATGTGGATGCCGAGGGGCATTTGAAAGGGACGGACGGCAGTATGAGTCTGGAAAAGGCCAGAGATTTTATCAGCAAGATTTTGCAATGGGAAGACGCTAATGTTTGACGTTTGGGGAATCGGTATGGCGATGACCGATAAAAAAATGCGGTTTGATCCGGCCGACCCGATTATGCAAAAGACCTTGCCGGACAAAGGCGGCTATGCCAGGTTGACTTATGAAGATTTTTATGCTTTGGCTGAAAGGCCGGCAATCAGTATCAGTGCCGGCGGTTCTGTTGCCAACAGCTTGCGCGATTTGGGAAAGATGGGGCTGAAATGCGTGTTTGCCGGAAAAATCGGCAACGATGACGAAGGTCAGTATTTTGAAAAATCTTTGCAAGAATGCGGCGTTGTTTCCGATTTGTCGGTTGAATCGGAAGAACGCAGCGGGATTTGTATGGTTCTGGTTCATGATGACGGGGAAAAAACGGTTTGCGCCAAAGCCCGTGCAGCTAAGAAATTGCGGGAAGAAGATATTGATTTCGGATTGTTGCAGCAGAGCCGAGCGGTATTTGTCGAAGGATATTTGTTTGACCAAAATCCGCTGTTGGTTAAAAAGATTGTTTCTACGGCCAAGAGCGGCGGTTGTAAGTTGTATCTGACTTTGGCTGATAAGTCATGCGTCAGAGAAAGTAAAGATTTGTGGCGGGAAGTATTGCCGGATTGCGATGTTTTGTTCGGTAACGGAGCGGAATATTCAGCGCTTGATTTTGATGAAAGCAGGTTGCCGCAGTTGTGTGTGAAGACGAAAGGCGCCGATGGTTGTGAAGTTTGGAACGGAAAGAAGTGGCGTGCGTTTTCGGCCCGGCAAGGTGTGAGCGTTGTTAATACCAACGGTGCGGGGGATGCTTTTGCTGCCGGTTTTATTAAAGGTCTGGCTGTCGGCAGCGGAATAGAAGGCTGTGTTGATTACGGGAATGAAACGGCGGCAAGAATTTTGGAATCGGAAGTTTCTTGTTTGTAGATAAGTTTGATAAAATTAAACATTCTGTTTTATAAACATATTGTTAAGTTATTTATGCTATTATACTTGTATTAAAAAATACCAAGATTATATTATTATTATAACTCAACAACATTGAAAGGAGGGCGGAATGGATTATGATGATAAACGTTCTGACACGAGGGGTTATAATTTTGTTCGTCCCGAATGCGTCGTCCGAGAAGAGAATCTCCAGCTCTGGGAAGATGTTATCAGATTGGAGGAAATCCGAAAGCAAAAGCTTAAACAGCAACATAATGCAATTTTGCGGGCAAATTTGCAGCTGATGAAAAAATTTTAAAAATAAATATTATTTTAATAAATCCTCCGGATAATAATCTGGAGGATTTTTTTTGTGAAAATTTATAAAAATACTTGATTATAAAAATATTTGTTTTATACATACAGCCTGAATGTATGTGAGTTTTTCAGGTGAAGTAATGGTTAGAAAAACAAAAGAAGAAGCGGAACAGACCCGAAATGCCATTTTGGATGCGGCCTTGGATATCTTTTGTACAAAAGGCTATGCAAGAACGACGTTTGATGATATTGCGGGGAAAATTAATCTGACCAAAGGGGCTGTGTATTGGCATTTTAAAAATAAGCCGGAACTGCTGATTGAGGTTATTAAGAAAAATTTTTATGAAAATCATTGCAGAATTAAAGAATTTGCCAATGATGTCAAAAGCTTGGAAGATTTGCGAGACGTGCAGGTCAAAATTGCCCAAATGGTTGTGGAGGATGCTAATTATCGGCGTTTTTTGTATTTTACAAGATTTCATATGGAATGGTCGGAGGGAATTGTTAAGACTGTTGGAAATGCAATCAGATCGATCCGGGATATTCCCTTGAAAGAACTGACGGATTTGTTGGTTTCTTTTCAAAAAGAAGGAAAGATAAGGCCGGATTTGGATATTGAAGATTTGACTTTGATTTTATTGTCTTTATGGGAAGGAATGTTGTCTAAGTTTCTCTCCGGGGGAGCAGAATTGAGACGTTTTCCCGAAGTTGTTGCAAAAAGTTTTGATTTGATTATAAAAAGTATTAAAAACGAGAGGTGATGAGATGCAAGTAGGTAAGTTGAAGAACAGAGTAATTATTAAACGGGTTATTTTCTTTTTATTATGCGGTGCCGTCGGCTGGTATTTGAAAGGGCGTTTGGATCCGCCGGCCGTTGGTATGGCCGGAGCCGGAGGGGGAACGCCTTATGTGCTGATCCAAAAGCTGGAAACACGTGATATTGCTCCGAAAAAAACTTATATCGGGCATGTTGAACCTATTAAAAGTGTTGATTTAATGCCTCAGGTTACCGGCTATGTTGAGAAAGTTTTGTTTGAAGAAGGATCCTTTGTTAATGAGGGGGATATTCTTTTTATAATTGAACAGCAACGTTATATTGCCAATGTCGAACTGCGTCAGGCGGAGCTTGAAAGTGCTGAGGCTAATCTGGTTAAGACCGAACGCGATTATAAACGGCAGTCTTCTTTGAGTAAGCAGAATTATGCTTCAAAGGCAACACTGGATACGGCCGAAAGCAGCTATCTGCAGGCAAAAGCCGCCGTTGCTCAGGCAAAAGCCAATCTTGATCTGGCTAAAATTAATTTGGGCTATACCGAGATTAAGGCTCCGATCAGCGGGCGTATCGGTAAGGCTTTGGTTACGGAAGGAAACTATGTTTCTTCAGCAACTCAGCGTCTGGCCCGTATTGTTCAAACCAATCCGATACGTGTTGCTTTTTCCGTAACGGATAAAGATATGCTTAATATGCGCCAAACGTATGACAGTCAGGCCAGCCAATTGCAAACCGAATTGGTTTTGGCAAACGGAACTGTGCTGGTTAATCATTTACAGTCTCGTTTTGCTGATAATGAGGTTAATACTGATACGGCGACCATTGCAATTTATGCAGAGTATACAAATGATCAAAATTTATTGATTCCGGGAAACTATGTTGATATTCGCATCGGTGAAAAACAGCCGCAATTGGCACTGTTGGTACCGCAGGCCGCTTTGGCGCAGGATCAGCACGGGAATTATGTGGTTACGGTCAATGAAGAAGGTATTGCCGAACAAAGACGTGTTGAACTGGGGGATGTGATTGGAGATAAACAGGTCGTTTTGAACGGTTTGAGCTCTGATGACAAAGTAGTTGTTCAAGGTTTGCAGAAAGTTCAGAACGGTCAGAAGGTTAATGCTCAGTTGGTATCTGACGAAGTTGCGGAGGTTGAATAGCCTATGTTTTCAAGAATCTTTATTGAACGCCCGCGCTTTGCGATGGTTATTTCCATCGTTTTGACGCTGGCGGGCGTTATTTCTATTTTTTCTCTGCCGATTGCGCTTTATCCTGAGATTACTCCGCCAGAGGTTGTTGTTTCGGCGTCTTATCCGGGGGCAAGTGCTGAAGTTGTGGCCAGAACGGTTGGTATTCCGTTGGAAGAAGAAGTCAATGGTGTAGAAGATATGTTATACATGAGCTCTTCTTCCGAGAACTCCAGTTATCGTCTGACTGTTACTTTTAAGGTTGGTGTAGACCGGGATATGGCTCAAGTTAAAGTACAAAACCGTATTCAGCAGGCTCAGTCAAAATTGCCGACAGATGTGACCCGGCAGGGGTTGACTGTGCGCAGCCGCTCTTCCAATACTTTGGGGTTTATTACCATCGGTTCTCCGAACGGAACCCATTCGACTTTGGAGTTGGCCGACTATGTACAAAATAACATTAAAAATAACCTTGCCCGTGTTTATGGTGTTGGCGAAGTCAATGTTTATTCTTCCAAACTGAGTATGCGTGTTTGGCTCGATGCCGATAAGATTACGGCTTTGAATTTGCCGATTTCTACCATTACGGCAGCTATTGAGAGCCAAAACTATCAACCTTCGCTCGGAAGTGTCGGTGCAATGCCGGGTGACGGAACTCAGCAGATGGTTTATACCTTGCAGACACAGGGACGTATTAACGAGGTTGAAGACTTTAAAAATATTATTGTCCGGACGGCCGAGCAGGGCGGCTTGCTACGATTGAAGGATATTGCTCGAATTGAGATCGGAGAAGAAGATTATCAGGCGACATCTAAATATAATAATGCCCCGAACGTTGCCATTGCCATTAATCAGCTGGCAGGCGCCAATGCTTTGGATGCTATGGCGGCTGTTAAAGCGGAGATTGAGAAACTGTCTAAAAGTTTTCCGGAAGATATGGTTTATGAAATCGGTTATGATTCGACTGATTATATTGGGGCATCTATTGAGGAAGTTGTCTTTACTTTGATTTTGACATTTGCCCTTGTTATCTTTGTCTGTTTTATCTTTTTGCAAGATTGGCGGGCAACGCTGGTGCCGTCTTTAACCATTCCGGTTTCTTTGTTCGCAACCTTTGCCGTGATGCTGGCTCTGGGCTATAGTATCAATATGCTGACGCTGTTTGGTCTGGTGCTGGCCATCGGTCTGGTGGTGGATGATGCTATCGTGGTGGTTGAGCGTGTGCTTTATTTGATGGAAACGGAAAAGCTCGCGCCGAAACAGGCAACCATTAAGGCTATGGAACAAGTGTCGAGTGCAGTTATCGCAACAACTTTGGTGTTGCTGGCGATCTTTGTTCCGGTTAGTTTTATGGGCGGAATTACCGGTCGTATTTATCAGCAGTTTGCCATTACGATTTCGACGTCTGTTTTCTTCTCCGGTATCAATGCTTTGACGTTATCTCCGGCATTGTGTGCAACACTTTTGCGTCCGCTGAAGAAAATTACGCATGGTCCGTTGTTTATCTTTAATAAAATTTTGAGTAAAGCCCGTGATACTTATGTAGCGATGGTGGCAATTGTTGCTCGTAAGGTTTCGGTTATTGTCCTTTTGTTCTGCTTGATTGTCGGCAGCGTTTATGCCCTGTTGGGAGTCAGTCAGACGTCTTTTATTCCGGATGAAGACCAGGGCGTTATTATGATTAATGTTCAGTTGCCGGAAGGTGCGTCTCGTGAGCGGACTCAGAAGTTTGTCGACGAGATTTATCCGCTGATGAAAAATGAGCCCGGCGTTGACAGCGTTATGGTGGTTGTCGGTGCCAGTATGATTGGCGGAAGCGGTGAGAATATGGCATTGGGCTTTATTACCTTGAAACCATGGAATGAACGTAAAAGCGATGAACTTTATTCAACCAATATTTTGAACCGTATCCGGGCCAAACTTGCTGATAAGCCTCAGGCCGAAGTTCAGCTGTTTGAACCTCCGGCAATTATGGGGCTTGGTATGAGCGGCGGTATGGATTATCGTTTGTTGTCGACTAATACTGATAATCCTCAGCAGATTGAAGCTGCTTTACAGAATATGCTGATGCTGGTTAATCAGGCGCCGGAAGTTTCTTATGCTTATACGACCTATACAGCTAAAACGCCGAATATTTATCTGGATATTGACCGTCAGAAGGCTGAGGCGATGGGGGTTGCCATCGGGGATATTTTCTCCGTGTTGCAAAACTATCTTGGTTCCAGCTATATTAACGATGTTAACTTTGGTACGCAGGTGAACAAAGTTATGGTACAGGCTGACTGGAAATTCCGTAATGATATTGAAAGTATCGGTAAGCTGTATGTTCAGAATAAGGAAGGCGAGATGGTGCCGTTGCGCAGTGTGGTAAATTTGCGTAAGGTTTTGGCTCCGCGCGTTGTTACCCGCTATAACCAATATCCGAGTGCGTCGATTACGGCGGTTCAAAACAATTCTGTCAGTACCGGTGAAGCAATGGGCGCTTTGGAAAAACTGTCGCAGAAGCTGCCGCAGGGCTTTACTTATGAGTGGTCCGGCATCAGCTATCAGGAAAAAGCCAGCGGCGGTCAGATTGGTTATCTTCTGGCTTTGGCAATTACGTTCGGTTATTTGTTCCTGGTTGCCCAGTATGAGAGCTGGTTGATGCCGCTGCCGGTTTTGACCTCGGTATCCGTGGCGATGCTTGGCGCTTTGCTCGGTTTGTTTGTGGCCGGACTTCCGCTGAGTATTTATGCCCAGCTCGGTTTGATTTTGTTGGTTGGTCTGGCCAGTAAGAACGCGATTCTGATTGTGGAATTTGCCCGGGAAGAACAGGCTCGCGGCGCGTCTATTGTCCGTGCGGCGATGACGGGAACAAAAGAACGGTTCCGTGCCGTTTTGATGACCGCGTTTACCTTTATTCTCGGCGTGTTCCCGATGATTATTGCAACGGGTGCCGGCGCCAGCAGCCGTATTGCCATCGGTGTTCCGGTATTTTACGGAATGCTTGTGGGAACATTTGGCGGTTTGCTGATGATTCCGCTGCTTTATGTATTGTTCCAGACAATGCATGAAAGGCTGGCAAAAAAGCCGACTGATGCAAAGTAAAGAAAAAGTGCTGTTTCTTCTGAAACAGCACTTTTTTCATCTTTCCGGTAGGCGAAAATTTTTACCGGAAAACAAAAGAGCCGACAAGCGCGAAGCTTGCCGGTTCCTTCTAAAGTTTCGGGAATCTCATCAATTGGTTCCGTAGACGGTGCCATCAATGGTCCAAGTACCGTTGCCGTTGTTAACAACGGAGCAGTTCAGTATCGGATTGTCGATACCGGTAACATTGCAGCCTGTAGCGTCCATTTGTGTGTGGGCGCCGGAGTTGTCGCTGGCATAGTAGACCCAACCATTTTCATAGTTGTTTCCTCCGTCCATTCCTATGATGGTAGCCGGATGCCAGGTTCCGTTTTTGCTCGTTGCCGATACAACACCACTGGTCGTTGCGCCAACCCATGTATACCAAGAACCGTTAATGTTGGCGTAAACACCATTTGTACAGGTGATGGCCAAGCAATTAGCTGTGGCTTGGAAATTGCCGTTTATCAACACAACTGTTTTTTGTGCTCCCGTTATCTGACCTAATTCACCCGGGATTATGATATCCGGAGTGGTAGGATCTGGATCAGGATCTGGATCGGGATCAGGATCTGTGTTAGTAACGACAATAGTTACATTCTGAGTTTTGCTGCCCAGAGAACCATTATGGTATGCACAATTATAATTCAGACGGGTCGGATAGCTTGTTGTGTTGCCACTTGTGCTGCCGTTGTCCTGACTATAATTTGTGTAAGACGGCGTCATTTCAGAAGCCAGCATTTCCAAAGTCTTTCCTGCAACTGTGATGGTTGCACGCTCATTCACCGTAGTGATTGCGTGAGAGAAACCATCAAACGACGAACGGTAGGTTGTCGTTGTTTTGGTCACGTTGAAATCTCCGGATTTATAAGATTCACTGGAAGATCCATTTGAAGATATTCCATTGTGTGATACCTTATTGTCGGCTTTGTTGACCGTAAACGGATCAGCCAATCTCCAGCTTAAATTATACTGGATGGAAACGCTTTCTTCTCTGGTTTCTCCTTTGCTGTTCTTGATAACAAGAGTTGCAGAAGACAGCCCGGTGTTTGTCAGCGTCTTGTTAATTAGCCAAGCATCTACGTCCTTGACAGGTTCTTCCGGTTCGTCAGCCTTGACACGGATTGTACCGTTTTGTGTTTTAGTGCTTGAACCGCCGTTATAGCTGCAAGAATAATGCAGTTTTGTCGGGTAGCTGGTGATACCATTGCTGGTCGTGCCGCTTTCCTGAGAATAGTCCACATAACTTACTGTCATATCAGCAGACGGCATTGTCAGAACTTTGCTTCCGGACTTGAGTTGTATCGTTATTGTCGCTTTTTCAACTTCAGTGTAAATTCTGTGGCTGAAACCGTTAAACGAAGCAGTTTTGGTCGTGGAAGTCTTTGTGATTCTGAATGCGCCGGTCGTTCTGGTGCTGGTTGTGCTTGTTCCGTTGTTGATGCTTGAGAAGACAACAGAGTTGTCTGCTTTTGTTACATCAAACGGATTGTCCAGATGCCAAGAATTCTGGTATTGTACCTGCACGGTTGTATCACGTTCTGCACCTTTGTTGTTGCGGATTGTGATAACTGCAGTTGCCAAACCGTCATCGGTTAGGGTTGAATTCTTAATCCAGGCATCTTCATCATAAACGGGATCCGGTTTTTCCTCTTCCTGTTTTACTCTGATTATACCATTCTGAGTTTTGGATGTTGTCTTATTGTTATAAGAACAATCATAGCTCAGATGGGTCGGGTAAGAAGCAATGTTGTTGCTTACCGTCGGAGAATCCTGAGTATAGTTTTTGTAAACAGGAACCAGATCAGAAGAAGGCATTGTCAGAACCTTGCCAGCAACTTTGATGGTTGCTTTCTCGTTCACCGTAGTGATTTTGTGCGAGAAGCCCTCAAAAGAAGAAACTTTTACGGTCGTGATAGTCTGAACCGTAAAGGCTCCGCTGGTGCGGGTGGTTGTTGATACCGTACCTTCTGATATTCCCTGATGAGAAACAGAATTATTCGACTTGGTAACGTCGAAGTCTTTGTCTAATTTCCAGGAAATATTGTATTGGATTGAAACAACCGTATCACGTTCGTTTCCTTTGTTATCAACAATGGTAATGGTGGCGTGAGATTTGTTGTTGTCATCCAAATGGCTTTCCTTAATCCAGGCGTCGACGTCTTTTGTCGGTTCATCAGGATCTTCATTGCCGCTGCCGTTATCTTTTTTCTTCCACACTTCATACAAAACATTGAACTTTTCGTTCTCTCCGCTGGTGTTAGAAGCCGTCATCGAAATTGTTACCAGATAAATCTGATAAGTTACTCCGTTTTCGGTTTGTTCTCCTTGCTGAGCTGTTGTGTATCCGTTGTATTGGATGTTATTAAAATAATGGTAAGGCAGTTCAATAGTCTGTCCGCCATTGCTGTAGGTGGATTTTTCCCAATAGCTGCTGACCGTAAAGTTCTGACCGCCACATGTGAAGTTGTATTCTCTGGATGTGGTGTTCGGATTTTCGGTGCTGGAAGCCGTTAATGAGAAATCAAGACTTTCCTGATAAATCTTCTGTTTTGCCGGGAATTCAAACCAAGCATTGATCGTTCCTTGTTTGGTATCTTGTTTTACCGAACCGTCATTATAGTAAAGGTTGATGACCCAATTCCAGGTATCAATGTATTTTACATAAGTTGACTGACGATCATATTCGCGCGTGAAAGTGCTTTCCTGCTGGTTGGCTTCAATACGGTCAAGGTCAGGATCAACAGGCGTGTTGCCGCCGGTCATAACCAATTTTACAGGAACATACATTTTGTATGTCTTTTCCGAATCTGCCAGTTCTTTTACGCTTCTTGTTGCCAAAAAACGCAATACAGCCTGATAACTTTCAACCTCTTTGCCGTCTACCGTTTCCGGCGGCAGCTTTGTGCAATCCTGTATTCCGCTGTACTCAATGTTGGTAAAAGCGAAATACGGCAATTCCAGAGTTTTGCCATGGGCTTCCAAAGTTTCAATCCGAGATTTGGCATCCAGCCGCAGGCTGTTGCCGTTTTCAAAATTGAAAGTGTATTGGAAGTATTCCATGTCGGTGGAGTCCGTAACCTCGACTTTGTCTGACTTATCAAGGGCAATGTCCAAAGTACTAACGTACCAGGTAATGTCCGCCGGATATTCAATGTCCGCCGTCGGGTTCCACACAATTGTCGAATCTGTGCTGGTCTTATCTTTATGCCATAAGATCAACTCTCCTTCACCTTTGTCGGTGAATTTTTTTGCGCCTGCGATTGAGTCAATAGAGATGTTTTTCAAAATCCAGGAAGACTCAGCAAGTTCAATGTCGGTAACCGGATTGTCAATCTCATCCGGCAAACCATAACCATAGACTGTGCTGTTTTCACAGGAAACTAACACACATGCCCAAAGGGCGAGCATCATGAACGTGATGCTTTTCCAAATTTTTGTTCTCATAATTATTAATTTTTTTGGGGTTAATACTAATTATATTTTGAAAAATTATTTGGAAAAATTTAGACAGATGCGGGCGAGTTAATCTTTGTTTTTATATGAAAAGATTTCCCGTTCAATAATATTCCATCATAATTTTGTCCTAAAATAATTTTTTGTTGGCTTTTAATATACTATAGTTTTTGTGTGCTTTCAAGTGTAAAATGCTAAAAATGGAGAAAAATGTAAAATATTTTGTCGATTTTGAATTTTCCCGAATTTTTTTTGAATAAATAAAAAGCTGTGATCGTTTTGTACCGGGTTTTAAAAACCGCGATTTTATAGCGGGGTATGAATTAGCATAAAGTTACTGTCATTCTCGGGCTTGAAGTCGATAGTTGGTGAGAACGAGTGCAAATCTCTAGCTTCAGCTTAGATTTGTACGAAGTTCGAACCCTACGGGACGCAATTGCATTCGGCGTCGCGTGCCGCAGGCACTGGGACTGCCGGATAAAATCGCTGAGCTTGCGAAGTGCCAAGGGGCCCGCGTGCGGGAATTTACACCCGAGAATCCACAGGCAACGGCCTGAGCGGTTGGTTGTTGAAATTGTGCTACAGAGACCGCGTTGCTCCATTGTTTTCCACGGTCAAGATTGTGCTTTGAAGGATGGATCCCCGGGTCGGAGCCCGGGGATGACAATAAAAAAAGAAAGCCCGGGGATGACAATAAAAAAAGAAAGCCCGGGGATGACAATAAAAAAAGAAAGCCCGGGGATGACATAAAAAAGAGTCAGGATGATAAAAGAAAAAGGTGTCGGGGATGATGAAAAAAAGAGCAGAAAAGGTGAAGGGCGCGTTTAAAAACGGAAAGAGCCGCAAACCGTGGTTTGCGACTCTTATTTGAGAACTTCCTTAGAAGTGATATCTCAATGCGATACGTATACTATGCCCGAAGTCGTGAAGTTCTTCAGACATAATTGTTTTTTTAGCGTTTTCGCTTACGCCCTCAATAAGAGCGGGCCGGTCGTTGTTATACGACTTTTCGCTCGGATAGAAGGTGAAGCGATACGAAGCTTCCAGCTGCCAGTGCGGTGCGATTCTGACAGAAACACCGGCTCCGGCAGTTGCCTGGAACTGGAATTTCTTAAGAACGTTAACCCCTTGGATTTCTCCGGTGGCTTCGTTCTCAATCAGTTGGAAACCGGTTGTTTGTTTTCCGGCTCCGGCACCGACTGTCAGGAACGGCATAACGGGAGCTTTAATCAGATCCACGTTAATAAGTCCCATCGCTGACGGGTTTTCGTCGCTCCAAGCACCTTCTGCCTCGAGGCGGAAAGCGTTGATGCGAATACCCGCGGCAGCTCCTGCAACCGCACTTTTGTTGCTGAGGTCATACCCGCCCAGTACTTTGAAGTACCAAGAGGTATTTCCGTCTATTTTGAGATAACGGCGGTTTTCACCATCGTTATTCTCGAATGTTCTCGCCGCGGTCGTGGTAATCTTGCGACTATCACGATATGTTGTGTGGCGAGACTGCGCACTTGCGAGGTTAGCAACTAAAGATATCATCACTACTAATACGATATAAATTTTTGTTCTCATAATTTTAATAATTTGTGCACCGTCTCCGTAAAGTTTTTTGAGGAGGCCGGTGCGGGTTAATAAACTAAATTTTTTTTTTGAAATATTTTTAGACAGAGGAGTTTCCCCCTCTGTTCTTGGCTTTTAGCAATTAACGAATGCCGTAAACAACACCGTCAATTGTGATCGTTCCGTCAGCGTTAGCTGAGTAAGAGCCTAACATCGGAGAAGAAGACCCAAAGGTAATCTTCATTGCAGCGTCTACTTGCGTAGAGTTGCCACCGTTGTAGTATACCCAACCGTTGTTGCTGTTAGAACCATTCATCCACATAATGGATGCCGGATACCATGTTCCACCTTTGCTGGTAGCGGAGATTTGGTCGCTAGAAGCGCCAATCCACGTATGCCAGGTACCATCAATGTTTGCATAAACACCATTTGAGCAAATGATGCTTAAACATGTGGTGGTGCTGCCTGCATTTCCGTTGTAAATAACGCGAGTCTTTACTGCGGAAATGATAGAACCCATTGAAGACGGTACATAAACGTCGATAGACGGTTGTGCCGGAGTCTCAGGTTCTGCAGGTGTTTCTGGTTCACTCGGAGTTACCGGAGTTTCGGGTTCCTCGGGAGTTACCGGAGTTTCAGGTTCACTCGGAGTTACCGGAGTTTCGGGTTCCTCGGGAGTTACCGGAGTTTCAGGTTCCTCGGGAGTTACCGGAGTTTCAGGTTCCTCGGGAGTTACCGGAGTTTCAGGTTCCTCAGGAGTTACCGGAGTTTCGGGTTCCTCTGGAGTTACCGGAGTTTCGGGTTCCTCTGGAGTTACCGGAGTTTCGGGTTCCTCTGGAGTTACCGGAGTTTCAGGTTCCTCAGGAGTTACCGGAGTTTCGGGTTCCTCGGGAGTTACCGGAGTTTCGGGTTCCTCTGGAGTTACCGGAGTTTCAGGTTCCTCAGGAGTTACCGGAGTTTCAGGTTCCTCAGGAGTTACCGGAGTTTCGGGTTCCTCAGGAGTTACCGGAGTTTCGGGTTCCTCGGGAGTTACCGGAGTTTCAGGTTCCTCAGGAGTTACCGGAGTTTCGGGTTCCTCGGGAGTTACCGGAGTTTCAGGTTCCTCAGGAGTTACCGGAGT
>CALXUP010000017.1 GCA_944391715.1 uncultured Alphaproteobacteria bacterium | reverse complement strand
ACAACAATAAAAAAGAAGATATTAAAGAACTGATTGCCGCCATCAGGGAATCGAAAAATGCAGCGGCCGTTTCTGCCGCACCGATACAGCCTCAGACAACGACAACGCCTGTCCAACCGGCGGCCGGCAGTGGAGCAACAGAATCCCGTCTTGTTGCCGATGAAGAATTTGCCCAGACGCTGGCGCGCTCTTTTGCCAAAGCCCTGCAATTTTCAGATGCCGGCAAAAAAGAAGACATTAAAGAACTGATTGCTGCCATCAGGGAATCGAAAAATGCAGCGGCCGTTTCTGCCACGCCGGAATCTTCCGTCCCGGAAAAGTCTTTTGTTCAGTTAACGGCAGATGAAAATTTTGCCCAAATGCTGGCGCAATCTTTTACTCAGGCGTTAGAGACCGCAAATGCCGGTCAAAAAGGCGATATGAAAGAACTGATCGAAGCGATTAAGGGAATCCGTCTAAACGCGCCGCAACCTATTCTTCAGCCTTCTGCTGCCGTGCCGGGACAGGAAACGGCTGCCGGTTCTGCTCCGCAGCTTAATATTGACAACAATTTTGCCCAGATTCTGGCTCAGTCTTTTGCTTCCGCACTTGAAATGTCAAATGCCGGACGCAAAAGCGAAATGCAGGAGCTTATTGCCGCCATCAGAGAATCCGCCATTGGCCGGCAGCCGGTTCAGGGCGGAGAAATTTCTGCTGCTCCTTCCGCCGCAGCAACTCCTTTGCAGGGGCCGATGACCGTTATTGCCGA
Source organism: uncultured Alphaproteobacteria bacterium (assembly GCA_944391715.1). Classification (GTDB taxonomy): domain Bacteria; phylum Pseudomonadota; class Alphaproteobacteria; order RF32; family CAG-239; genus MGBC133411. Next base: position 30,496 of record CALXUP010000017.1, on the reverse strand, counting down.
CGAAAGTTTTGCCCATACCATTTCCCAAAGTTTTTCCAATGCTCTTGAGACTTTCGGACAAAACCAGTCGGCAGGCTTTAAAGAACTGGCCGAGGCTTTTCGGGAAAGCCGAAGCGAAATGCGGCCGGCCGCCGGAGATGATTTTTCAGCGGGAGGGAATCCGCCTTCAACGGTTAAAGTTATTGCTGACGAAGGCTTTGCACTGACAATTGCCAAAAGCTTTTCATCGGCCATGATTTTTTCTGACCAGAAACGTATGGCCGAAATGGAAAAACTGGTGCAGAGCATTCGGGCAAGCCAGCCGGCTCCCTCGACCTACGGTGCCGGAGAAGCCCCTGCTTTTTCAAATACCGCGCCGGTTTTTAACAATGATAATCTGGTAAAGGAAATTACCGCCGCTTTGAGTTCGGCCATCAGCTCGTCAAAAACGGAAACCGTCGAGCTGACAAAAGCAATCAGAGACACGCAAAGCGAACTGGCCAAAATTCTGCTGCAAAACAATACACAGAACAATGCCGCTGCGGCTAACAACAATGCCAACAATATTCATATCAATAACGCTCCGATTATCTTGCCGATAGATGAAATCGTCGGTAAAGTCGTAGAAGCTCAGTCCGGCTTTTTGAAAGAATTATCCGGTAATCAAACCGCTGAATTGTCATCGGTTATTTCAGCGGCGCTGAAAGAAAGTCAGGAACTTTCCAGCCGGACGATTGTTGACGCCATCAAGGCCTTTCAGGAAGAAAATTTAAAACTTATCCGGTCTATGCCGGTTCAGGTTCGGGAGGTTCGAATCCAGGAAACGCCGCAAACTTCTGCCACGCCGTTTAATTCCCAAGCGGCAGAATCGGCAGTTGTACAGGAAGAAGAATTGTCGAATCCGGACGAATCTTTTGTTGCCGAACCCGAAGAAAAACAGACGGAAACAATTGCGGAAACGGCGCCTGTCGAGATTTTGGAAGAAACGAAAAAGAAAAAAAAGAAAAAGAAGAAGAAAAAATCCAAACAAGAAGAGGATGTTCTTCCGATACCCTCCTCTCTTCCGCAGTTTTCACAAGAAAAACCGGCAGAAAAAAGCAGCGCACCGGAAAGCAGCGCTTATCTGGATGTTTCGTTGTTCGGCGATACGGAAGACGAGGACATCAATTCTCTGTTGCCGGATGCGGCTGACGAATCCGACACTGCCGACTTTGCCGCTCCGGATATTGATAACGAGGATATTTTTTCCGATACCACCGAACAAGAAAATGCCGAAAATGTTTTCAATATTGAACAGGAAGACGAAAATTTTGATTTTGCCCCTGAGACAGAAGAAAATTTCATAGCGGAAGACGTTTCCGGCGATGACGGTATTTCTCTTCTGCCGGAAGAAGAAACACCCAGAACTGCCGATGAACCGGAAGCCCCGGCCGACGATGTATTGTCGTCAGAAACCGGCACGGAAGCCTCTTCTGAAGAAGGTTCGGACGAACAAGAAAATGCCCAAAGCAAAAAAATCTCCCGCAACAGTCTGTTTGACGACATTAACCGTTCAATCAAAAACAGCAGCAAAACAGATTTTGACCGTTATATAAAATCGGAATTCGAATCTGCAACAATTGAGGAAGACGAAGTTTCGAGCGCAGACTGGGGTTTTTCTTCAGCGCCGGAACCGGAACAGGACAAACCTGTTTCAGAATACAAAGGCTGGGCTCTTGAAAGCGAAGAAGATGACGGCCTGGAAAATCAGGATTGGACTTGGGAGTACGAGGAAGAGCCCGTCAATACCTCTGCCGTTCCGGAGGGCGTGGAAGGTCAGGACTGGGAATGGGAATATGAGGAAGAACCGGCCGAAGGCGTGGAAGGACAAGACTGGGAGTGGGAATATGAGGAAGTTCCCGCAAATGCTGCCGATACAACGCAAACAGATGCCTCCGGGCAGGATTGGGAATGGGTTTATGAAGAAAATTATGCAGCTTTCAATGTATACGGGCAAGATACGGATCTTTCTTCTCCCGTTCAGCTGACTTCCGGCATTCTGATTGAGGACGGAAAAAACAACTCGCGCCGAAATACGCAAAAGCGCCTTGTGCTTAATCCGACAGACAAGATGACGCTGCCGGACGAAATTATGATTGCCGAGCTGCAAAACACAGGCGACCAGCCGCATCCTTATCCCGAAAGTGCGGATATCTGAGCGTAAGCCAAAAAAGTGATTTACAAAGAGACGCAGCTCATTTAAATTAAAAATATGGATTTTTAGGAGTATGCCATGGAAGAAAATAACAATGAAACGCCGGCACCGGTATCACAAGATACCATGTGGTATCTGAACAATTATATCCTGCTCCGCGATTATCTGGACCGGACGATTGCGCGGATTGCGGCAAGGTGTGTGCGTTCCGGAAACATTGCCATGGAAGAATATCCTTTTTACGGGTATATTCTTGATGTGCTGGAAGAAATTTGCGATACCGGCGATTTTGTTCTGACACATCCGGAACTTTATCCGTATGTCGAGAAAAAAATCAAAGGCGGGCTGGCCGGCCTGAAAAAAGACCTGCAGGAATACAAGCTTGAACTTAAGAGCAATGCTACGCCGGAAATGATTAAAGACGATAAGGGTGAGCTTGAAAAAATGAAAAAAGCTCTCGGCATTACCGAAGACGATAAGGCTTTTGACCCGACGGCAGGTGCCGGAATGAGTATGAATGACGTTGTCGACAAACTTTTGAGAGAAAGCACCGGCAGCGGTTTGAGCCAGGAAGACGAGCTTCCGATACCGGAGATAAAATCTTTTGACGAACATGAAAAAGAAGTGGCAAAAGCCCAGCAACAGGAAAGAGTTCAGGCTCAGATTAATGCCGCAAAGGCTGCACAGCCCAAACCGCAAGGGCAATCTTAAGGACGGGAAATGGTTAAGTATCTGAATATTTGTTTACTTTTTTGTGCAACAGCTCTTTTTTCAGGATGCGATACAACGCGTTACAATACCGTAGTGCTTAAAGACAATAAAATCGCCGCCGAAATTATGCCGCCGCAAAAAGAGATTATCCGGACAACCAAAGGAGCCAATGCCCTTGATTTGGAAGCCCCGCTCAGATGTTATGTCAACTGGCAGACCCAGCAGATGATTACGACCATTCCGTATAACATCAAAGCCTTTAATATGGTGCAAAACGGCAAAAACGACATGATGCCGCGTTATGAAGTTACCGGCTTTTCTTTTGAAACAATGCCGGCGGAAAAAGCTCTTTACAAACTGGTAAAAGAAGCAGGAATCCGGTTGGTGGCCCGAGATGCGCCTTATGCCAGCATTTCGGCCGAGAATCTGCGCGGCGAGCTTTCCGAAGTCGTTGCCATGATTGCCGATGCAGCGGAAATTTATTATTTTTACGATGACGCGACCAAAACGCTGCGAATCCAACGCAAGGCGAATTTCAGCCTGTATGTTCCGAAATCGCGGCCGATACTTCTCGGTTTCCTTGACGTTTTGCGCGGTGCCGGAATTACCGATATTACAACCGACTGGGATGACTATTCGATTTCTTTTGACGCCGATGCCGAGCTGAAAGAAAAAATCAGCAAACTGGTTTCTTATTTTGAAGAGAATCCGACGCTTATTACTTATGACGTCAGTGTCTTCAGAATTTATCCGGGAAGTCCGGACAAAGAAATCGACTGGCAGAATTTGCTGAACTTTTTTGACTATGGCACTATCAGAACGGCAAAAACCGGTGTTATCGGCCGTGTTATTACAACTTCGGACGAGCTTAATATCAGCCGTCTGAGCGCTTATTTAAGCCAGCAGGCCGGCGTTGAACAAATTGCCGAAGGTAAATTTGTGGTGCCGAATTTGTGGATGTCGCGTTTTGATATCGGAAAATGCGGCGACCTTTCAAAACCGAGTTCAGATCTTTCTTTGATGGCGAAGGCTTCTCTGGAGCAGGAAAACAAAATTTTCTCCAATATCACGTTGGAAACAACCGGAGGAGAAATTACACAATTTAACGTTCGGAGCAAGTTTGGCGACAATATTGTTATTTTTGGCCTGCCCAATGAGATTTTCGGACTGAAATCGCCTAAATCGGAAACGATGATTTTTATGGTACCGAGAATTATCAGAACGACCAAAACGACCAAACATCTGGAAAATAACCTGTTAAGATAAAATAGCCGAGGTTAGTTATGGATGAGCAAAATACAAATAATAATGCAGCGGGACAGGATTTTAACCGTCCTCGTCTGAAAAAGGTAAAAAGACCGATAAGAAGGATTGTGCCCCAGACACCGGTTATGCCGGGAGAATCGTCGATGCAGCCGGTTCAAACCGGAGAATCGACTTTTGCCGCAGAAAAGAATCCGTCATCCGGCGGCCCTTTTGCCCAAAGCACATCTTCTCTTCCGGGCGGGGCGTTTGAAAACGGCGGTGATGATATTTATGAGGCTTTTAACGCGCAAGAGCTTGTTGAAGAAGAGAATCTGCCCAGTCTGACAAACTATGGCCGGCAGGAAGCTTTTGACCCGCAACATCCTCAGTTTTTGGGAACGGTTCCGCCCAAACAAACAGAAACCGCCGGTCTGTTGGCCGAAGACGGGATTTATATGAATGGCGAACGTGTCTCAAAAGGTGTGTTGCTCTTGATTTTTGCAGCGGTTTTTATGGTAGGTTTTATTATTGCCAAGCTCTTTTTTGCCGAGGAAAAAATTGTGCGCGGCGGTTTGCAAGGCGTGGTCGTTAATGCCGAAGTTCCCAAAGGACGGGCAAGATGCGGTACGACGGACAAAAGTCAGGGTTGCGTTTTGTATTTGATGAACCCGCAGAGAAATGAGCTTTTGGCACGTGATTTTTATGATTTGGCCTCGCAGTTGACCGGGCGTCAGCGGTTTATTATAGAAACGGGAAATATGCGTTATTCAACGACCCGGATTAAACCCGGGCAATTTGGGCAATTTAATATTCCACCGTTGCAATGAAAAAAGGGGGAACTTGTTTCCCCCTTTTTTATTTTCCCCCAAGGGAGATTTTTTCTATTTTCTTATTTCTTGTTTTGTTTTTGTTATAAAGTTTTTTTTCTTTGTTACTTTTTGACTGCCAAAAAGTAACCAAAAAGGCAGCCCTACGCTCATTTGCTAAGGTTTCAGAGCAAAATTAACCTCGCTACGCTCTCTAACCTTGTGCTTCACTTTCGGTTTTTGCTCCAAAACCTAAGCCATTCGCAAAGGGCACCTAGTCGTGCTGAATGATAGGTTGTGCTTTAAAATATTGTTTTGTCTGCTTTTCTTATGTCATTCCCGGGCTTGACCCGGGAATCCACAAAAGTCAAGCCCTGAACTCGTTTTCTAAGTCTTCGTGAAAAAGTTCAGGCCGTCTAAGCGCAAGGCTAAGACGGCAAGAAGGCACATAGTGTTTTTAATTTCCTCTTTTTCACAAAGACTAAGAAGTACTCGTTAAAGGGCGGGTCAACTCACCCCAACTTAGGCATCTAAGCTCGCTACGGTTGCTAAACGCTTCCCTTGCTTGCTAAGATGTTACAAAGGGCTTGCAGATAAAAACAACCGGAGCAGCGGTTGTTTTTACTTAGCGCCCTCTTTCAAGAGAGGGTGTATAAAGCTCTAAAACCTAAGCCATTCGCAAAGGGCAGTTAAAAGTGCTGTATGAGAGATTGTGCTTTAGATGGAAGTGAAAGGGTATAGAGGTACTGTCATTCTCGGGCTTGAAGTCGATAGTTGGTGAGAACGAGTGCAAATCTCTAGCTTTAGCTTAGATTTGTACGAAGTTCGAACCCTACGAGACGCAATTGCATTCGGCGTCGCGTGCCGCAGGCACTGGGACTGCCGGATAAAATCGCTGAGCTTGCGAAGTGCCAAGGGGCCCGCTTGCGGGAATTTACACCCGAGAATCCACAGGCAACGACCTGAGCGGTCGGTTGTTGAAATTGTGCTGCAGAGACCGCGTTGCTCCTTTGTTTTCCACGGGCAAGATTGTGCTTTGAAATATGGATTCCCGGGTCACACCCTCTGGGTGACGCCAAATGGATTGCCGGGTCAAGCCCGGCAATGACAATAAAAAAAACACGCCTTGGGATGACCGGTGCGACCGGCGCGCGGCCAGTTGATGACATAGTGCCACAGAGACCGCGTTGCTCCAGCATTTTCTGTGAAGGACTTTGTGCTTTGAAGGGTGGATTGCCGGGTGTAAATTCCCGCAAGCGGGCCCCTTGGCACTTCGCAAGCTCAGCGATTTTATCCGGCAGTCCCAGTGCCTGCGGCACGCGACGCCGAATGCAATTGCGTCCCGTAGGGTTCGAACTTCGTACAAATCTAAGCTAAAGCTAAGGATTTGCACTCGTTCTCACCAACTATCGACTTCAAGTCCGGCAATGACAACAATAAAAAGCGGTTACTTAATCTCGCTCTTTTATTTAACCCTCTAACTCTTCTTCCAAGGCCTCAAAATTATCGCAGGGGTCTTCACTGAAGTCTTCCGGCTCGGCATTATCCGTTTCATCAGGATTTGGCGCTACCAGCCGCAGTTCTATTTTTCTGTTATAATACTTCAGAAGTTTCTTTAACACGCTTAATTTCAGAACACCGCGGCCAAGCTCAATATCATCAAGTTCTCTTTCCGTTATTTTTAATTTTTTACACACCTGCCATACCCGAAGATGGCGTTCGTGGCGTTCAAAGAACAACGCAAAGCCTAATGTTTTGTTGAAATTTCTTAAATGATCCTGGGCAGCGGTATGATAATAAAATTTTCCCATTTTTTTAGCTCCTTGTTTTGATTAAAACAAAATCCGCCTAAAAAACAGGCGGATGGAGCTGAAAAACTGCATAGATTCAGTCGCGCTTATTCGTCCGCAAAACGGCTTATATCACGCACCCCACCCGAAGTGGATTTTTTTTCTTAACGGACTTCAGTAACCGCACGCAGGTTTCCGTCGCGGTTAATTTGAACAACGCGCAGTTTTTGCCGCATTTCTTCAATAACTTTCTTTCTGTCCATTGTCGGATAAGAGTGCAAAATACGGTCTGCAAAAGCAGCATAGGCAGCCTCCGAACTTTCGGCGTGGATCGTGGCCAGACAGTTATCGTGTCCGGATCCCATAAGCTCCCAAATTGCACCGGCGTTACCGGTTGAAATCTCTCCGCCGATGATGGCATCCGGTGTAAAGCGCACGACCAAGTCGATTACTTTGGCGTAAGTCAGTTCGTTGGTTTGTGCCGTACGGGAAAGAACCAGGTGAACCCGGTTGGGATGCGGCACCATCAATTCTCGCGTATCTTCAATCGTCAGAATCCGTTTGTGAATGTCCAAAATCTTCAACAAGTTATTCAAAAAGGTTGTTTTACCGGTTGAGGTTGCGCCGCTGACCAAAATATGGTCGCCGCGCTTGATGCTTACCAACAGGCGTTCATAAGGATCTTCCGGGTCTTTAATATCTTTCAGCGGGTTTACCTTATGCAGTTTTTCGCCCTGAGCCAAACCATAGTCTTTTAATCCCCAAGCCACGTCTTCGCTGTGAACACGGATTGTCAGGGCAATACCTCCGGTCAGGTCTTCATCGTCATACATCACGTTTCTGCCGGCAATGGCCGAAAAACGATGTTCGCCGGGAATGGCAGCGTAAACGACCGGCGTTCCGCTTACCGGATCAAACGGAAGTTCATAGGTATTGGCGATAATATAGAGCAAATCCGTCAGATATTCTTTGGTCAGCTTTTCATCTTTATACATTACCCAGGGATAGGCTCTTTTGCCGCGTAAGCGCAGCCAGATTTGTTTGGAGCGGTTAATGGCAACCTCTTCAATATTGTCTTGCGTATACCAATAAGAAAGCGGCCTTAAAACTGATTCCAGAACCTTAAAACTCATTTTCTTTCTCCTTAAAACAGCTGCGGGACACCGGCTGCCGCTTCATCATTTTTTGTAGAACTGCTGCTTGTACTGTTGGCCGGCGGCGTCGCTGCTGCCGGGCGGGCAGGCGCCGGAGCAGAAGAACTTCCGGAAGACGGCGTTCCTACCGTGCCAGTGCTATTCGGGCGAACCGGCGGCTGATAATAGGCAGGCGGCGCATAGACGTCTTTCTTGCGAGCAGATTCTCCACCATCATCCATCAGCGGTATTTCCTCTACCTCCGCATTACTCGGACTGCTCTTGTACTGAACATTGCTAGCTGCCGGGTAGTTTGCTTTGAAGCGTTCTTCGCTTGAGCTGTCTACCTGCAGAGGAATATCGTCATCAAAACGACGTGCGCTCTCTTCCTGAGCTCTTTCTCTGGTTCTCAGCCAGAGGTCAATCTGCGGGTAAACAATAATCCGGGTACCGGCAGGAATGTACGTCAACGGCTGGATGCTTGCCTGATCCGATAGCATCTGGTTGAAAATCGAATCCATCGAATTTAAGAAATTCTGGCGTGCATCGTTAGCTGCTTCCTGTTTGGAACTCTCTGTTTCCCCGTTGTTTTCTTCATCCGTAGCAATGAAATATGCCGCTGTTGAGCTCAATATTGTCGTCATCAACGGCAAAGTATAACGCTTGAAGAGCTGCTGATCCAAATATCCCAACGCACCGCCGCGGCCTTGAGCATCACCGGTCAGCCCGTCAAAGACAAAGATTGAGCCGTCCGGACGTATCAGACGTTTCCAACCGATTTGGACTTTAGCCGAAGTGGACGTCTTTTCTCCGTTGCTGCTGACGACGCTGTCTACGCTGCCAATCAGCCTTGAGCCGGCAGGGATCAGAATATTACGTCCTTGCTCGGCATAAACGTTGCGTTCGACGATAGCCGTTACCGGCGTCGGACGGCTGGAATCGATAGACCGGGCAATAACGGCCGGGATTGGTTTGTCAGCCAAAATCATCTCTTCCATATTAACGCGCCATGACGAGATGACTTGTTCAATCCCTTGTTCCGTCCAGTCTTTTTGCATCCCATCAAAATCTTCTTTGTTATAATTGCTGGAGATTTTGCCGACCGAAATATTTTTGCGCCGCTCGTTCATTGCAACACCCAGCGCATATTGGCGCTGCGGGTCATATCTTTCACCGGGGCCAAAGCCGCCGCCCGGCCCCAGATTGGTTCCCGGTCCGACACCGATGCCATAAGCAGCACCCGGACCAAACTCGCCTATCGGAACAAAAATCTCGCCGCCTTCAGGCTTTTTAATCTCTTCAATTCCGATCATAGTTCCATTATCGTCAATGATAATTCCGTCTGGAAGTTTGCGTCCCAGAACATTGCCTTGTTTGTCGACAACGCGGCCGTCTTCCATAATATCGCCCAGATACTCGCCATCCGGCGTTAACGCGATGTTAAACGACTTGCGGTATCTACCGTCTTCCACCGAACTGGTTTTGCCGTCATCAATCGCTCCGATTTTAATATCACTGCCATCGGAACGCTGCGGTCTGCGTCTGTCTTCCGGTGCTTTTTCGTACCAATTTATGCCGATACCGCCCAGAATATTGCCGCTGGCATCCGTTACGGTTCCATCTTTGTTCAATCTGCCGATAATTTTGCCGTCAATATCCTCTACCGTACCATCCGGATTGACGTAGCCGACAAAATTGCCATTGGCGTCATAGGCTTTTTCTTTTTCAGGAACACTGCCGAGGATGCGTCCGTTTTTATCAACAATTTCTCCGTTTGCTTTCATATATCCGATGACGTTGCCATCTTTATCGACCAATTCGCCTTTTTCATTCAGGCGTCCGATGACGTTGCCGTCTTTATCGACCAACTCGCCTTTATCATTCATATAGCCAATGACATTGCCGTTTTCATCGACCAATTCGCCTTTTTCATTTAAATAGCCGATAAGATTGCCGTCTTTGTCATAAATAGCATTTTTCCGGCTGCGATAACCGATAACATTGCCGTTTTCATCAACAACCTCGCCGTTCTCATTCAGATAACCGATAATATTGCCGTTCTTATCAACAACAACCTGGCGGCTGCTCGGTGAATAAAACTGAAGAGGATTGGCCACGGTCCAAAGCTCGTTTTTATCATCTTTCAACTGTCCCAGACGGTCTATTTTGCCCAGATCTTTATGATTCATATCATAAACCGTGCCATCCATCGCCAGTTCGCCGACAACGACGTAGTCTTTATCACGGAGCAGGTAACTGCGGTTGCCGCGGCCAATGACTTTTCCGTCATTATCGACCAGAAAACCGCGGTTAATGCGTCCCAGCTTGCGATTGGAAAAGTTCATAACCTCTCCGCTGCCGGTAATATAACCGATGGCCGAAAAATCGGCATCATATACATAAAAATCGTATAAAGCATAACCGGCTCGCTGTCCGTTCCGCCAGACATAGCCGTCATTGGTTACCTGCCCGACAACTTCATTGGAACCGTTTAAGACCTCACCTTTGGAGTTGACCCGGCCGAGATAAAGGTTGGCATTGTCAAAAGCAACCTGATAACGGAAAAGCTCGCCGATCGGATTGCCGGTTTTGGAATTGACATTGTCATTACCCTGGACATAGCCGATAAACTGATTGTCTTCATCAACAACCCGGCCATCCACAATCGTCCGTCCGATAATTTTATCGTTAAAACTCATTACCGTATAATAGGGAATCAGCCGGCCGGCAATTTCTCCGCCGTTTTTGACCAGTCTTCCCCGGGAATTGATGCAGCCGATATTTTCATTGTTATAGTTTACGGCCTTGCCGCCGGACATGGTAACACCGATGACATTGCCGTTATTATCGACAACACCGTTTAAAACCGACAAATGTCCGGTTACCCTCCCGTTTGGCCCGACAACCTGCCCGTTTGCCAAAACGCGGCCGATATTAACGCCGCGAAAATTGCGGACTTCTCCGGCCGGCGTTAATACGCCCAGTGTCTCACACCGGCTGTCAACCGCCGTGCCGTAATTCAAAATATGTCCGGACAGCACATTTACATTATCCACAACATTACCGTTTTCTACAACCTTACCGACAACAGAGCCGTCTTTATCCCGTACAATACCGTCTTCTCCTGCATATCCGAGGAGCTCGCCTTCAATAGAAACCGCCGGCAAAGAAGGATAGGCCGAACCAATCTGCGGCATCAGTTCGGGAGAATTGTCGGAATCTGTTTTGATAACGGAGGTATCCGGCAAAAGCTTGGCAATGATATTGGAATTTGCATCCAAAACAAAATTGTTGGCGGTCAGAAGCCCGAGGTTTTCACCGTTATGATTAACCGCAAAAGACGCAGCGATATTTTTACCGAGTATCCGGTTGCGCTCATCCAAAACAATACCGGCCTGCGTTATATTTCCCAACCGCGTACCGCTGGCATTTGTAACACTGCCGTTCAGGCCAAGCCGGGCAACGGCCGCGCCGTTAAAGCTATATGCGGTTTCCAGCGGGCGGGTCATTCCGATAACCTGCTCAGAATTGTCAAAAACATAGCCGTAAGGAGAAACGACAATATCACGCTCTCCGCTTTTTACCGAGGAATTGACAGACGTCATTCCCATACTCTTATTATCCGAACCGATTATCAAAGCCGGCGATAATACGGCTCCCAGGATTTTGCCGTCCGTATCGTATCCCTGCGTTCCTTTGACATAGCCGATACGGCTACCGTTTACATCAATCAGAGACGCGTTGCTTAATGCAATGCCGCGAAGAGAGCCGCGATAATCAAACAAAGCTCCGGGCGTGACAATACTTCCGGCGACACGGCCTTCATTATCCAAAACAACGCCGCGCGGACCGACACGTCCGATAATTTCCTTACCGGAAGCAATCTGTCCTTCCGGCATCAGGCGGCCGAGATAGCGCCCCTGAAGGTCGGAAGCCGTGGCTGCAAAATCCAGCATATAACCGATGACTATGTTTTTGGTATCGGCAATTGTTCCGTCCGCCCGCAAATGGCCGACGACTTCACCGCCCTTAACGACCTCGCCGTTATAAGAGACAAAGCCGATGTATTTTCCGTAATTATCAAAAGCATATCCGGTTCGGACAATCTGCCCGATAATTTCCTGCTGTTCGTTATAAACAAAACCGCCGGCACGAACCCGTCCGATAATCTTGCCTTCAAAATCAGAAACTTCTCCGCCGGGGGTTACGCTGCCGATAAATTCTCCGGACGGAGATACAACCATTTTGGAAGATATCAGCCGGCCGACCAGAATATAGTCATTTACCGATTTACGATAAGCATCGCCGTTGGGCGAGACAAAGCCGACCTGTTGCCCGTCTAATGTCGTGAAACTGCCGTCTCCGGTAAAACGGCCAACGGTATTTCCGGTATCGGAATAAATGAGTCCGGGGAACAAAACGGCGCCGATAATATTATACGAATCGTCTACCACCAAACCATTCGGAAGCGTTTTACCGACAATTTTTCCGGAAGACAGCCGAACAGAGCCGTCGGTGCTGACTTTGCCGAGCAGCTTGGTATCATTGCCGACGGCAATTCCCTGAGGGACAACGCCGCCAATTACTTTGCCTTCAAAGTCAACAATCAGACTGTCTGCCGTAACATTTCCGATTAACTGGTTGTTTAATCCGACTACGCTGCCGTTCGGAATGACCTTACCAATCAGGTCGCCGTTAAAGTCAATGGCACTGATTTCTTCCGCAGCGGCCGGCCAAACGGCGCACAGTAGCATACCCGCGGCACAAAGTATCTGCCGAAACAGGCGCGAAAGCTGCAAAAGTTTATTTTCAGACGTCGTCAACTTTAATTCCTCCGGTTCTTTGCGACTTCCGGCAAAGCATAGCCGGCAACCTTTTTATCCAAATCGATAAAGGAGCCGTTGTTCTTAAGATAACCGATAACTTCCCCTTTGGCATCAACTACTTTGCCTTCCGGGTTCAATCTGCCCTTATATTTACCATCATTTCCTAAAATTGTCGCGCCTATTTTGTAAATTTTACCAAGAATATTATCCGACGAGTCAACAGCCAACCCTCCGGACAAGCTGTGGCCGATTGTCCGGCCGTCTTTGCCGAGGATACTGCCGTCGAATCCGACAGAACCAATAACCTTATCGGCATTGTCTATGACAATATCACCGTCGGCAACCTCGCCTATCAATTTTCCGGCCTGGGAAATTACGCTGCCATCAGATAAAACGCGCCCGATTACAACGTTGTTATTGTCAATAGCATTACCGTTCGGCATTACCGCTCCCAATAACCGGCCGGAAAAATCAACCACTGCGCCCCTTTTAAGCAGGCTAAGATTTTTATCCGTCGCGCCGCCGGGGAGAATGGCTGTCAGCGTATCATTTTTCAGGTCAAGGACATCGCCGACCGAAGTCATCCGGCCACGATATCCGCCCCAGATATCAATCAGGATGTTTTCAGGTATGGCCTCGCCGATTACGGCATTGCTTTTGTTCAAGATCTTACCGTCACTGCTGACGCGGCCGGCATCTTTTCCTTCAAGGCTGACAACCCGCCCATCAGGCAAAACGTATCCCAGATAAGCTCCGTCATAGCCTATGGCCGCGCCGGTACGGACAACCGAACCGACATATTCGCCTTTATCATTGACAAAGGTTCCTTTCGGACTGATTCTGCCCAAAACATCACCGAAACGATTTAAAACCCGTCCGTCATAATTTCCGTATCCGACAGTCTTTCCGTCAAAATCGACAATCTGGCCGACTTTATACGGTACGCCCAGGCTTTGATTGTAAAAGCTTAATCCGTCTCCGGAGATTTTTCCCAAAGAGACGCCTTCCTGATTATAAATTTTGCCGTCGGCAAAAACCGAACCGAGATAGTTTCCGTTCCGGTCGGAGAAAGACGCTCTGGAATCGGCCGTTATGCCGACAATTTCATTGCTATCATTCATGACCAGATTATTGGCCGACATTTTTAACGGCTGTTGCCCGTGCACGTTAATCTCGGCTTTCGGATCCACAACATTCAGAAAATTTCCGCTCAGGTCAAAAGCATAACGCCGGTCAATAATATGTCCGACGTAACCGCCGTCTTTATTGAAAATACTGCCGAACATTCCGACGCAGCCGACCGGCGTTCCGGCATCGTCAATAACCAAGCCGTCCGCTCCGACTTTGCCAAGATATTTTCCGTCATAATTAACGGCCGTTCCCTGCATTAAAACACTGCCGACAAGGTTGCCTTTTTCATCCAGAACCGAGCCGTCAGGATTGACACAGCCGACATACTGATTGTTGGCATTTTTAACGATACCGTCATTGCCGGCCTCGCCCAACAGCTGGCAGCTGTTATCAAAGACTTTTCCGACTTTGGTTACTTCTCCGGCATAGGTGCCGTCCTTGTTCAGCACAATGCCGCTTGGTAAAACTTTCAGTTCCTGGGTTTCATTATTTTTAACGATTTTTCCGTCTTTATCCAAAAAGCCGAGCTGTTTGCAGCCGTAACCAACAACCAGACCGCCACGCACCATTTCTGCCACAACGGCTGCACCGGACATATCCCGCACCAGCAAATTGGCTCCGACACGTCCGACCGGCTGTTTGGCCTGATTTTCGATAACACCGGAATTTGTCAGAGTTCCGAGAACTTTTCCCTGAGGCGTTATCGGAATATAGCCCTCAACCAGCAATCGGCCAATGACTTTGCCATCTTTGGTGATTATAACGCCATTATTATCTGTCCGACCAATAACATTGCCGTCTTTATCGACAACCGTACCATCCGGCATTACAACCCCGATGGCATTGCCGTTGTCATCCAGTGCAACACGTCCCGGGCGCGTAATGTATCCGATAATTTGCCCGTCAGCATCCACAACATCGCCATAACTATTCAGGCGGCCAATAACTCTTCCTTCCATATCCTGCACGGTACCGTCCGCCATAACACGGCCGATAATCTTTCCGTCTTTGTCATAAACAAACCCGTATTCTGCCTCACGTCCGATAACGTTGCCGTTTTTATCAAGGACTGTACCGTCCGGCATTACTTTGCCAATAACGTTTCCTTCTTTGTCTACTGCTGAGCCATCATTATTAGCAAACCCAATGACATTGCCGTTTTCATCGACAACAAGCTTGCGGTTTTCGGCTACTCCAACAATATTTCCGTCATTGTCAACCACCATTCCCTGGGCATTCACACGACCGATGACATTGCCGTTTTGATCCCGAACATAGCCGTCTTCGTCAATTGTTCCAATAACATCTCCGTTCGGGCCAATGGCATAACGCGTTACCACATCAGTCTGTGTGATGGCGGAATCTCTTCCGCCAGTGCCGGAATCGCAAAAATTGCAGTCTTCCTTGCGGATAGCACTGCCGATAACGGGAACTTTTGCAGCTTTGGCATTTTCATCACCTAAACCGACCTCAACCCAGGTTATGATAAAATTGTTTTGAATATTGCCGGCAACAACCGGAACCCAGCTGATTTGAATATGGCAGGTTTCTTCGCCTTTTAGGATTTGGCCGCCACATCCGTTGGCAAAGGAGAAGCCATCTGCCGGCGGATCAGCCAGGTTGACAGAGATGATTTTTACTGAAGCATGACCGTTGGTTCCCAAAGTCAAGACATTGCGGGCATCATTGCCGATGATTACTTGTCCGAGAGGGACAGGGTCCGGCGTCATAGTCAATGGAACCTCGCCCTCAATAATACTGCCGATTTCAATATTTGTTGAAAGCCCGTCTTTATGATCAATATTTATACCGTCATCGGTATTTTCAAAGTTCATTGACGTTTCTTCAACTTCACCGCCGCTCAGCAGCAAGAGCGAGATTCCGAACAAAAAAATCAATAAGGAAGTGATACCGACAATCAAAATGATGCGGTTGGTCTTTCTGACATATACTTCCGAATTTGTTAACTGTTCGTCGCTCATTGGGTCCTGACTACACTGCAAAATACACCACTGCGCCCGAGTTTGCCACAAACGGCATCCCCTTCTTCAAGAGAATATACCGGTCCGACGCGCAAGTGGAAAAGTTCTTTACCCTGTCCGTCCGCCGGCGCATCGACCGAGAAAAACGGGTCGTATATACTAAGGCTGTCGGAATATTTTTTAGAAAGGTTATTCCACAAAGTTTCAAGTTTTGAAACATCAGAATCTGTTCCGAGCTCGATTGAAATATTATTCGAGCCGTCCGCCAACGTATCGCCGTAAGCAAATTTTTCAAGATATTTATAGCCTTTGCCATAGCGGTTGTTATTGGTTATACGCTGCATTTTGGAATAATCGACATTTTCCATTCCTTTTGGCATTTTACCGGCTGTTTCAGAACCAACACCGCCCAAATTTCCGGAATTGTTATATTGCGGGGCAATAATCTCGCTGTTGCCGACCTGAATATCATATTGCGTTGGAGCGCCGCGGCTGGCTTCGTCCAAGCTCATTCCTCCGTTACCACCTGCTCCGGCTCCGCCGACGCGGACGGAAGCGTTCGGAATTGCGTAGGGATTATTGGTTCCGGGGGCTTGGCTTTTAGGCATTCCAGACTCCGGCAACGGGGCAGGAACATCCCATTGCGGCGGCAAACCTTCTCCGCCCGGAGCGTTTTCCAGACCGACGTCATCTCCGCGGCGCAGCTTTAAGCAAATGATACGTTTGCCGTTGCGCAGAACAATATCTCCTATTCCTTCAACGATTATCAAACGATTGTCCGGGCCGGCAGCACGAAATCCGACCGGAACTTCCAACCGCTCGACGATTAACGTTGCTATCGGACGTTGGTTCATATTCAGAGCCCGTTTGCCGAAATCTATATAGGTAAAGATGTCATCACGCCATACCCGCTCCGGTGCAATAACAACATCGTCCGGATTGGGAACATAAACCTCAATATCAAATTTGAATTTCGACGGATCAACCGGGATTTCCCGCAGCCAGTTATCATCCTGGAAGCGGCGGAGCTGCGTTGCATCGGCCGATTTTGCTCCGGACGACATACCGGCGCTTCCTCCGTTAAAATTTCGGCCGTATCCACCCGATGCGCCGCCTAATCCTATTTTTTTGCCATCTGCACCGCGACCGGCAATAACCTCAATATCAATAATCGAGTTGGTCAGACGTTCAGTATTAACAGCCTCGCTTTTGACATAAAAGACATAACGGTTTCCAGAGCGGCCGAAAATAATTACATTGGTATCGACCCCGACATTTGCACCCTGACGAGGATACAGCAAAACGGTATTCGGCCCGGATATTTGTCCGTCAAAAGTCGCATTATCCCCGATAAAGACATCTTCAATCAATTCCCATTCCGGAAAATTCAACAGCGTCATCATTCCTTCACGCAAACGAACCGGCAAAACCAGATCCGGCGTCCAATAGTATTTTGAATAAGCCGGGCGGGACTGGCCTTCTCCCAAGTTCTGCATCGGATCCAGCCAGGCACTTTGAGTCATTCCCAAAGAATTGAAACCGGCATACCCCAAATTCATCGGCTGATAATTGCCGTTGACTTCGTCTGCACTGTTATTGACCTGCTCAACCGTCTGAGCCATAAGGAACGGAGCCCCCGCCACAACGGCCATCAGGGAAAGAAGACTGAATTTTACGACTTTGCGAAACATTATAAACTGAACTCCTAATCCTTATTTACTTTATTGTGGGTCAACGCATAACGGTCAACCGTAAAGCCGACCGGATTGTTTAACCTTTCGGAATATTTAACGGTTTTCTGCCGGTAAAGCACACGCAGCGTTGCCGTCCAATAATTGACCGTCGGGCTTTTAGAATCCGGAAACATATCCCGGGTTTCATATTCAACCTGCCACAAACCGCGGCCAATTTCATTGACGGACAGGATTCTGACTTCCCGGGCCAGAGCTTTGGTTCTGATAATTTCTAATGCGCGTTTGGCTGTTCGCTGAATAAACTCTTCATATACCGGAACAGAAGACATTTCCTGAATCGGTCCGTTCGGCATCCAGCGCGCCTCCATCTCCTGAATATCACGGGTAAAAGAGCTCCGCATTAAAATATATTGGCGCACAAAGACTTCGGTTACCGTTTTATGGTCTTCCATATTGCCGCGAATAGGAACAATATTATAGACCTGTTCCTGCTTATTTTGGAAGGTCAGTAAAAACGGCTCGACGCGAAACAATGGCATAACCTGCATAATTGCAATAATCAGAACGATATTGCAGCAAATGCTTACGGCCGTGATAATAGCAAAGGCACGTGCCGTCCACAGGTATTTTTTTTCATTGCTATTACCGATAAACAACTCCGAATCAGATGAAGCTGAATATCCTCCGCTCCGACGACCGCCCTGATTTCCGATAAGCTTTGTTTCAGAAGTGCCAGACCCCAGAATACGCGCCATTTAACAAACTCCGCTTAAATTGTCGCCACGAACCAATCCGGCAGGTTTTTTGGCAAATCCAGCTGCAGACAGGCACAAGGCGAGAGTTTCAACTCATCAACTCCTTTACCGACGCCGACGGGCTCCGGTTCATAATATGAACCAAAGCAGCCGGACAGCAGAAACAAAACCATTACAGCCAGCAGAAACTTTCCATATTTCATAGACTTTCTCCATTACAGATTTCAGCACCACCGTTTCCGAAAGGGAACCGGCAGTTAAACTTTTTTTATAAAATATACTGTTTTAGTTTAAAAGTCTAACAGCAAGCTGACGAAATCCCCAACTTATCAACAAGTTGGAGAGCCGGTTATTTTATTATAACCGAAACACAATAACAATTTGTTAAAAAATCAGAGGATTTCGACTTCCGTTTGCGAATAACGGGTAACGGTAAAGCCCATCGGATTTATCAGACGACGCCCCATAAACATCCGTTCACGGAAGAAGTAGGCTTCAACAGAGGCTGTCCAGTACCTCTCGGAAAAGACCAAATCCGTACTGGCTGTCGCTGCGTAAAGATCATAAGTTTTGAAGTCAACTTTCCAAATCGGACTTTTGTCACCGCCCTGCTGATAAATTTTGATAATTTCAACTTCCCGGGAAAGCCCTTTTTCAATATTGGCAGACATTATGTTTTCACGATTGGCATAAAAAGATTCAAACACCAGCGGGGCTGATAAAAAATTTACCATACCGCCGCGAAACCATCTGGTCCGCATTTCCTGAACATCATTGATGACCGTATTGCGAACAATGACATACTGGCGGATAAAAGTTTCCATCAGTTGCGTTTTAGATGCCATCCGACTGGTTATGGCTTCCTGACGGACAATTCCTTTAGATGTGTTCTGGTTGATAATTAGAAACGGTTCAACGCTCACGGCCGGCGCCAGACGAAACAAGGACAGACTGGCCAGAACCATAAATAAGCAGGATAACGTTGCAAAAAAGATAAACAGGCGGGAAAGCCAGGTATAATACCGCAGTTTCAGACTTTCGGTCTTCTGCTCCATCGTCTGCAGGAATTCAATATTCTGCTGCATATCGGCGGCGCCGATTGCCAAAGTCCGGCTGCCGCCTATTGCTTTATTTGTTCCACCTGTGTTTATCATTTCTCCACCTATCTCGGATAAACCGGGAAGCGGCACATATTTTTATCGTAAGCACCTTCGTTATAGTTTGCGCAATAGATGTTGCCCAAATCGTTCATGGCATCTTTAAATGCGTCTTCCTCTTCCTTGCGATATTCTTCACGAACGGCTTCGTTGGCTTCTTCCATTTTGATAATTTCATCAAAATTCGGTCCGCTGTCAACGCCTTCCGCGATGGTTACCAGTTCATCCTTATCTTTGGTAAGCGCCAGCAAGATACGATTGAACTCACGAAGACGGTATTTTACCACCTTGTTATTGCCGACTTTTACATTTTTAATCCGAGTGTCAATTTCTGTTACAAGTTCATTTTTCGTTTCATCAAGCAAAGACATTGACAAATCATAATCTTCCGGATTTATCAGGCTGAACGCATTGGTTAACTGATAACCGATATCGTTCAAGGCTTCGGCTAAATCCAATTCGAGTTGGCGGATTGCCTTTTCCAGTTCTTTGCGTTTTTCCCGGTAGGTTCGTTCAGTATCCGCTGTCTCCAAAAAGCCGCCAACCTGGTTTTCCTGGAAAGGCGCATAGCTAAGAAGCACTTTTTTGAGTTTTTCATAAGACGGCGTATCGTCATCTCCTTCTGCCAAAGCGTCTTCATTGCCATCATTTTGGCCGATAATTGCAATGAGCGCATCATATACTTTAGTCATTTCCTCACGGAATTTTGTTTCCGTATTGGCATCGTTCCCCAAAGCACCGGCATATTTTGACATCAGAGAATTTAATTTTGCCATAGCGGTTGTCCGCTCTATGATATTATCTGCTCTGGCGGCATCTAATGCTGCCGAAACAATCTGTGCCAAACCTCCGGAAGCAGGTGTTTGTAAAAAGATACCTAATTCGCTGCGTCCCAAAGTCGGGTCAAAATCATCTTTGACCGGCATAAAACCAACATCTACAGTTTCATGGTAAAGCGGCCAGTTCTTCCACAGGAATTTGCCGGGATCCGCACGTTCACCACTTTCCGTAATGTTCAGCGAATAGTTAACGCACGGGTTAACCTCTCCGCCGGCATAATCTGCCTCTGTTGTAATCAGATTGGCAAATTTCAGTTCCGTTGACTTAGTGCGGTTATCCAATCCTCCAATAATCGCATTGTTAAAGTAGTCATTGCCGCAATTCAGATCCTTCAGGCATTGAGACGTATCTTCCCCTGCGGCTGCTGCAGCGCCACATTCCTGTTTGTGTTCTACATTATAAATTGTGTCTTTATAACATTGTTCTTCATCTCCGACAAAGGACGATGTCATATTGCAAGGGAAGATGCCCCCGCGCAGCAGCGTATTGGTTCCGATACCGCTGTCCAGAATTTTGGTCAGGTCAATGTCTTTTTCAACAAACGGTTTGTCTGCCAAAATTTCTTTCCAAAGTTCGGGAACTTCGCCGCCATAGGCCACAAAGGATTCGCGGCTGCCCGGCGCGGCGTTTTCATAATCATAATCATCAAAATGGAAGATTTCGCGCACCGGCGGATAGCCCATTTTTAGCGGAGCACGGGGCGCTTTGGCTTCTCTGTCCGTCAGCGGTTTGACGCCGATAAAGGTTTTATCGTCTTCCGAAATATCAAGTTTTTTGATTGTGGCTTCCCACGGCTTCATGCTGGCAGAAACACCAAGTTCTGCATCTGAAACCTCGTAGACTATTGCCGCCAGAGCCTGCATCATACTTTGGTGCATGGCCGGCGCCGTTCCGACAGAATAGTAAAGGCTGTCGCCCATTGCGCACATACTTTCGCGCAAGGCTTTTATTTGGGCTTTCATATCCGAAATAAATTGCCTGGTCAATGCCTGAGCATCGTTAACAACACGGCTCATGGTAATGTAAACACCACCAGAACCGCCAGCCGAACTAACGCTGCTGCCTAATTCTAAAGCGCGGGTAGACAGGATTTCAGGCAGTTCTTCTTCCTTAAACTGATTTAGAATTGTTTTGCTGATGATTGAATCGTCGCTGACCGGCAAGGACATTCCGAGCGCCGATTTCAGCTCGCCATTGAGCAGTTGGTCTTCATCGGCATTCAGCTCCCAAAGGTTCGGATAAGTCGTATCGCGCGACAATGCCACAACCGACGGGATGGCTGCATCATTGGTTGCCTTGTCTTTTTTCAACTGTGCGATTTTCTTGTCTGTTTCATCTTTCAGCCGCTTAATTTCCGCTGTTTTTTCTTCTTCAGTCATATCCTTGTCGGCATTAACCCGGGCAATGGCGCTTTCCAAAGCAGCTTTGGCCGCATTTACTTCTGCAATAAACGCTGCCGTATTGGCTACCGGCATAGCCAGTTCAAAGATAAGTTCCTGTCCGATAAACTGCAGATATTGGGGCAAATTGATGTATTTTCCGTCCAGATACTGGCTGTAAAAGTTCTTTTGGTCATTCCAAACCGGATAAGGATTGGACAATGTTCCCCAGGTTTCAGGACTTTCGGCCAGGGTTTTGGCGGCAATTGCTCCGATTTCCCAGGGCAAAAGCTGCATTTTGCGGGCTTCTGCTTCATATTGTGCATTTTCATCCACAATCTTGTCCGAATTTTTTTCGGCGTAGGGAATACCTTCTTTTTCAACATTTTCAGTATCTTTAACGTGAATGTCATCTTCGGTCGGCGCCGGAGCTGCTTTGACGTCAAACTGCTCGCTCAAAGCAGCACGTCCCAAATCATATTGATCAACAGCCCAGCCGGAAACACCGCTGCGGGCGGCATAGTCGGCAGAAACGTCATTGCTGCAGTCTTCTTCGCTGTTGGCCGACAAGTCCTCAAGATTCAATGCCGGACAATAGTTGTAGTCAGAGATAACGTTATCACAACTGCTTTGTCCGCACCAAACAGACGAGGCATCGGAAAAATTGTTAGACAGCATTGTTACGGCACATTTGTCAACCAAACGAAGCATTCGCAAAGATTTCTCGTGCAGGGCGACGGCTTTTTTGTAACTTTCAATATCGTCTTTGGCCTGACGAATTTTTTTAATCAGATTATGAACGTCCAGCGCCGTCGTAATTTTGTCATAAATAAACTGCATACGTTCCGTTTCGTTCATTTTGTAACGGGCATCATAAAACGGATGTTCCAAAGTCGGATCATCGCTTTGAGAAAAGGATACAATACCACCCGGAGCTATGGTCGAATAGCCCTCAAACGGTTTATACATATCTTCGTCTTCATTATATTCATAAGTTTCGCAGTCTTCTCCGGTGCAATAAGGATTGACTTTTTTATTTTCAACGTTTACTTCAACAACGGTATTCTCATTAATGTCCGTAATTACCGTACCGTTTGTTAAAGTTACCTGAGCGGGAAGGGTTTCTTGCTTTTTGACAATATGAGCCGCCGCTCCGGCAATAACTTCATGTCCCGAGATTGAAAATTCTCCGTTCAGAGCCAGTTTCGGCAAATTATCATCACTTAGCAAAGCTCCCTGCAATTCCTGGTCAGGCGCCGGATATTCAAGCGGCTCGACAACATCGCTGATAGCTCTGGCTGCCCGGAGTTGGGATTTGATAGCCGTTGTTTCCTGCAATACCCGCGTAATCGTATCTATGGTCTGAAAAGCCAGATAATTGTTATAAAGCACTTCGTTCAAAGCTTCCGGCGAAGAGGCTCCGTCGCCGCCGCCTTCATGCAGACGGGACTGCAACTCGGCAAATTTGGCAGCAACATCACCAAACAAGTAACGTTCTACTTCACGAGCGGCGGAATAGGCCTCCAGAACACTGTCATCATAAAAATCCTGCGCCATTTTGCGATATTTGACCTGAACCGGAATTTCATGGCTCGGATAGGTCAGAAACAGTTTGTAAACATATTGTTTGACTTCGGATTCATTTAACGGGTCTACTGACGGTTCCTCCAGAACTTTTGCTCCGGCAATCGGCTTATTATCCAACCTTAATCCGAACATAGAATTAAAGTTCAGGCTGAGTGCCGAGCGAAGATTGCCGATTTCCTGTTTGCCCCGGTTAACGGCCGAGCGCACTTTGGTTACGGCTGTTGAAACATTTTTGGCCAATTCCGACGCCGTGGATGTCGGCTCAAAAACCGGACCACCGAAAAACAGGCCGAAAAAGGCATCGGCACGATTGCTGAACAGAAGCGACGCGCTGAAGACAGCCGCAAATAAAATATTTGTCCGAGACGTGTTTTGAAATTTTTTCATGGCTGCCTCCTTTAAATATCTTCTTTATCGCGCATGACATAATCGTCAAGGTTGAAGTTAATCAGGTCGTTTTCCGGCTGGCGCATTGTGTAAAAGCGTCTTTCACCGTATTCATGGCCGGTGTATTCCCGTAAATCATTGACCATAATATTGGCATACTGCATCAGAAGTTCGATTATTTTTATCTTCATCTGTGTATCCATACCAATCTGTCCGGCCAAAGTATCCATCTGTCCGGCGGTATCGGTAAAGTCCTTAAATATATCCGGTTCTTTATACATCCGGTATTTCAACTGAACGGCTTCGGCATAGGTTGAAGTTACGGCATTCCGGCGTTCAATAAAGCGTTGTTTTCTTACTTCTTTTACCTTTTCCGCCACTTCTTCCGTCGTGTAATTTTGCGTTTTGGCGGTAGACAAGGCCTCACTCGGATCATCCAGATTGATGGCATTTTTCAAAATATCATTAATTTTGTCTTTTAGCAGATCCTGCAGTCTGAGTTTTTCGGCATTTAATGCATCAAGTTGCCCCTGAATGGCATCCAGCTCCGAGGTTACATCAAACTCGGCGGCCAAATCGGTCAGCTCCTGCTGATAAGCATCTATCTCAGCCTGAGTTTCACTAATATAATTTTCCAACTCCAAAGCCGTAGCAATATCATCGGACGACGTGGCATCAAGCTCCCGCTGTGCATCAGCCATATTTTGTTGCAATGCCGAAATTTTTCCGTTTATTTCCGACTGTTTTATTTTAAAGACTTCATCGTTTTCCTCACTGACCTGGGCTTTTTGGGCAAGCAGTTTTGATATCTGGCTTTCAACCGCTTTCAAGCGGGAGGAAGACATTGACGAATCGGCATAGACATCGCTGTTGCCGCCCAATTCCAAAACTTTTTCGGCATATTCGGTCTTCCAGTCTTTGATTTTTCCCAGAATCTCTTTGGCTTCTTTGTTCCCCTCGCCGATCAGTTCGTTGAAAATTTCCTGCTCGTTGGTATCCAGGTCTTTTTGTGCCTGGCGAAGGACATCTCCCACTACCGTACTCAGACGACCGGACATTTCGGCCACGTCAATGGTAAAAAACGCCCGGGCGGGAGAAACATCCAAACAAACAGCCAAACCGAGGAGAAGGCTTATATTTTTTACAAATTTGCTCATTATTCATCCTCCTCGTCTATGGTTGCCAGATCATTCCGGCGGGCATCGCTGGCATATACGACTTCCGTACTGTCAAACTCCATCAGAGCCATTTCCAATGCAATCATATCCAGCAGGCGGCGGTTAACATTTTCGGCATAAGCGCGGCCAGCCTGAATCAGCGCACGGCTGTCTTTCAAATCCACCTGCGGGTCGCCCTGCTCCTGACGCGCCTTTTTCAGATGATAGCGCAGTGCATATGCTTTGGCATAAATTGAGGCAATATTATTGTGCTGGACTTCCATATCCTGCCGCTTTTGATATTTTGATTTTACCGTATCGTCACCGGAACCGTATTTGGCAATATATTCGGTTTTTATGGCCGCCTCCGCCGCATCGACATCATTGGTTTTGCCTTTAAGATATGACGGAACATCCAACGGGGCTTGTTTCAAATCACCGGCCAAAAGATTTCTGCCCAGAGTTAATCGGTCATTTATATAATTGTAGCCATTGAGCGCTTTGTTGCCAAATTCGCCGATTTTGGAATCTCTTAATGCAGATTCCGCATCAGAAACTTTTTCTTCCGCCGTTTTTAAAACTTCCGTTACCTTTTCAATTACATCTTCGATTTTTGTCAGCGCATCGGACACCGGAACGCCGAAAGAAAACGCCGGGCGGGCAAAAAACAGTAGCGAGCCGCATATTAACGGAATGATGTATAGCTGTTTTTTCATGGCCGTCTCCTAATCAATTTCCAGCAGCTGTTCACGAATAATCTCATATTCGCCATAATACTGAAACGCATCATTGGCCACTTTCATGGCATAGACATTCATAATCCGCGACAGCATATTGGCTATTTCCTTATTGGCATTCAATACCGTATCATAATCTACTTTTACGGTAGAAGAATCAATCGCGCGGGCTTCCAGCGGCTGCAAAACGTTTTTTTCATAATCAATGGAATAAAGCCGTGCTAACAGAGCTTCGGCAAAAAAGGCATAGTTCTGCTGGGCTACCGATTTTATAAAAATCTCCCGGGCTTCATGCTTGGATGCCTGATCTTCCATTTCCCGCAAAGCAATCAGCGATTTCAGACATTCGGTAATCTGGCCTTTATTTTCAATTTTACCGGCAGTTTCGGCATCCAGACCGCAATATTCTGACAGAGAGCGCGGCAAAATAATTATTTTATCAATGGTTCCGGCAGGGTTCGGATCTTCGGGCTTGTCTTCCAATTCTTCCTGAATGGGCTCAAAATTGCCGTAATCGGCAAACATATTATAAGAAACCTGCATTGCATAGACGTTGTACAACTTGTTGAGAATTCTTGCGATTTCTTTGTTCATAATCATGGTCGTGGCATAGTCGTCACGTTCGGTCGTCGCTTTGAGGGCTTTTTTGGACAGCGGTTTTAAAATCTCTTTTTCATAATAAGCGGCAAAATTACGGGCAACCAAAGCCTCGGCAATGTTGGCATAGGCTTCTTCCATTACTGACTTATAGTAGATGTTCCGGGCTTCTTTTTGGTCTGACTGATCCGGGCTTATCTGAAAGCGAAAACGTTTTTTCAGACATTCTATCATGGTAACTTTTTCATCCAGCGTATCAATGTCATCGACATTAATCTTGCAATAATCAGCCAACGCATCAGGAAAGATAAATTTTTCTCCCTCTTCGGTAGAATAGTTGCCGCTGTAACTGTCATCCACGGCCTTGGCCGAAGCAATGCTAACGCTGCCCGAAGCCGAGGCAAAGCCGCTCAGTGCAGCCAGCTGAACGGAAGCATTACGGGAATCCAAAGAGGCACCAAGATCATCAATCAGGTTCATTTTAGCATCATCGGCTCCCGGTTCTTCATTGTCCGGCAAATGGTCATAATCCTGGTCATATTCGCCGTTCTCGGCATTACCGTCTCCGCTGTGGCTTCCGGTATTGAGGAAATTGAAAAAGTTGGATTTTGCCGTTCCCATCGTGCTGTTAATACTGCCTTCGGTATTCATAATATTGACAATGAATTTTGATTCAACAATAACCTGAATATTATTGGCCAAGCACTGCATCATTGTTCCCTTGTCAAGCACAGGTATCAGTGCCTGCGACGGCATTGCCGTTGCGGCCAGGAGCAAAACGCCACACAGGGTTCGGATTGTCAGTTTCTTAAATATTGCCATTTTGCACCTCCTAATCCTCCCCGTACGAGCCTTCGTCTTCACCCTGACTGATATACCCGTCTTCAAAAATTTTATGCGGATCAAACGGCGAATTGCCAAGTGTGCTGTTCAAACGACCGGAAAGACGCATGGTTTCAGCAACAAACTTGGCTTCCAACACTAATTTGATGTCATTTGTAATATTTTGTGCCAACGTCATGGCATCGGTTACAGGAATTGGGACAATAAAAGCATAAGATTTTCGGGCAGCAGAGATACTGAACGCTATTGCCAGCATCAACGCAAATGCAACAGTTTTTATCTTTTTCATGATACGCCCCCTTCTTTAAGCCTTATACTTTCAGTATAACATACAAATTACTACAACAAAAATTAATAATGTCTAAATCAGCCAATATTTAAATATTTTGTAACAAAATTCTCCTCGCCGTACTGCTGAATCAGATCCTGAACCAGCAAAACGTTCTTGCGGCTGGAGTTGTAAAGTTTCAAATACGGGCCGAGACCGCTCAAATCCACGTCCAGAATTACAGATTCACCGGTTGACGGACGGGAGAGCAGGATGGCATAGGGGAAATCGCGGTAAGAACGGCCGAAGATAAAGTCAATCTCGCTGTTTGTCAGGTTCCAGTTGGCATAGTCTTCCGGCATGGCCTGCGGGTTGCGGAAGAAGATAACCGTCTGGCACTGACCGCGGACAACTTCGCCCAGGCCGAGCTTGTCAATAATGTTCGGCTGCTGGAATGCACAAAGGTATGCCTGGCGTTTTTTACGACCTTCCTGCAAACCGATAATAAAGTAGTCTTTAAACATCGGGTGCTTTAACATCGGCGCCGTTTCATCGATCATGATCAGCGACGGAACACCGGTTTCACCGGTCTCGCCCTGAATACGGTGCATAACATAGCTGATGACGGCAGGAGCCAGAATTTCGTCTTCAAAAATATGCGTAAAGTCAAAGGCCATAAAGCGTTTGGACTTCAAATCCAGGCTGTCTTCCGTGGCGTTAAAAATCTCGCCGTACTGCTCGGGATTGACCCATTTATACAGCTCGCGGCGCATATTGCCGGTCGGAGAAAAGCAGCTCTTATACAAGTTGCTCATTACGCGTTCTTCCGGCTTTAAGTAATCAAAAGCAGTGGTTACGGCACGGGCGATTTCTTTTTCGGACTGGGCATCGTCAACCATGGTAATCGCACGCATCCAGCGTCGGAGAAAGGCTCGGTTGTTCGGCGTATTGGCACAGTCGAACGGGTTAATCGAAACGTTTTTCTCATCGCCGTCAAAACCAACATAAGCGCCGCCGATGGCCCTGGTGAAAATTTCGGCACCGCGATAGCGGTCAAAGAAGAACACTTTCAAATCGTGGTGACGCATGGCCTGCCCTGCCAAGAAAGTCAGCAAGGTTGTTTTACCTTGTCCGGTCGGACCGATAATGCAACAGTGAGCAACGGCAGCCTCTTCGGCAGAAACGTGAAACTGAAAACGATAGGCGGAACCCGACGTGGTTTTGAAAATTGAAATCGGCCCGGGACCCCAGTCGGATTTGTCAAAACCGGAGGCCGGCTTGTCAAAACAAACGGCGCAGGCAACAACCCGTGATAAGTAGCGGTATGTCCGCGGATAGGTTTCATAAGTCGGGAACTGGTTGAAAAAGGCTGCCTGGGCAACCCAGCCTTCCCGAACCGGTGTTACACTGAACAAACGGCAAATACGTTGGACCTCACCCTCGGCAAACTCAATTTCTTCTTTGCTCTCACCACGCAGTATAATCGTCATGGCGTATTCGGTCAGAGCCTGATAGTTGGCATCACTGTCTTCAATATTGGCCAAGACTTCGGAGTATTGGTTGACAACCTCCGGCGAAAAACTGGTAATGGTGGCCATACGCTGCTGCTGCATCAACAGAGCCCGCGCTTTGGGCTTGAACAGCGTTTTGATATTGTGAAGAAACGTCAGCTCGCAATCGATGGACAGCAGAGAAACGACCATTGATTCATCCATATAATCGCCGGAATCGCGAATTCCCATAACAATGGCCCAGACTTCTTTTTCGCCTGAGAAGTAGCGAATCAGCCCTTCTTCTCCGGTAAAATGAATATGATCCGCCGTCAGGAGCTCATTTAAGTGATGCCCTTCTGCGTGGCCGACTTTCGGCTGCGGCTTACTGACAGGGCTACACAATTTGGCAAAAATAGAGAACGGACTGTCTTCTGCCGGGCTGGTTTCTGTTTCATAAAGGGTTTTAACACCGTAATCATTCAAAATCGCCAACAAGGTCTGGGACGCGTAGTTTAAATCTTTCAAGGCGTCCGGACGATCCTCGACGCTCAGAATAACATAGTGGCTATTGGTATAAACACGATCAAGATTGCTGCGCCAAACATCCGAAATATGTTCCAAGAGAGGATTGTTGAAGTCGCGGACTTCTGCCTCCAAAGGGATGCGTTCGCGTTGCGTAATGACACGAACCGTAACCGAAAGACTGGACATATTATCTATCCAGGACTTGCGTGCCTCAAGCATTGAGATAACCTTTTCCTCGTTCACAAAGGCAAGATCCGCACCGTCAATCTTAAACACGCGGGATAAGGAACCGTTATAGCAGCGAATGGTTATGCCATCAGAAAGCAGCTTGTCAAAAGGCAAAAAGTCAGACACACGGGATTCCCTCGGTTGCGGAAGAACCGAGCGACCGAATCTGGTAACAAAGAGACCGGCAAAGGCCGCAGCCGAGACAAAACCCATGACTGCCACCAGAACCTCTATGTTCGTCAGTCCCTGAACAAAAATCGAAAAGAAATCAAAACTATTATGGGGCAAATTTCGTTCCTTTTGACGGATAAAGGTTGTTAGTCGGCTTGTAACTCTGTCCAAATGCCTGGAGCATATTGGAAACATGAGGTTCGCGGAAACCAATCAGCGCAATGGCAATATGGCCGGCGAAGACGGAAGCCATAAAGATAATCGGGTTAACATCAAAGGTTCCGACAATCATAAACATCAGCGGAAACTGCACGCTCAGATTGAGGAGCACAGGCAGAAACGGCCCCCACAAGATTTTGGGAGGATTGGCGACTGCTTTATAGATACCTTCCTTCATTTTTTAACCCGTTATCGTTTCTTTTTATTATATGTCCAAAGTTTACGGCATACAATAAATAAGATGTTTTTTCCACTATAGGAAAA
This sequence comes from uncultured Alphaproteobacteria bacterium, assembly GCA_944391715.1. Classification (GTDB taxonomy): domain Bacteria; phylum Pseudomonadota; class Alphaproteobacteria; order RF32; family CAG-239; genus MGBC133411. The sequence goes on along the minus strand of CALXUP010000017.1, from coordinate 398 downwards.
AGGCATACTGTTCTGTCAACAAGTATGCCTTCGGTTTATGAATATATGGTTAACATTCTTTTCAGACTTTTCTGCCATATTTTGATGATATCTTCGCTCCAGCCATAACTGTTATAGCTTGAACAGTCTATAAAATTGTACTTTTAACTTCACACAATTGTAATAATTAGCTAAATTTTATCGCCGATAATCTCAACTTCCGGCAATCTGTAGGATTGTGTTTCCGGATCCCATACCGGCTGCAAATCATCAGATGAGTTTTGATTACCCGTGCCGCTTTCATTGTTTACCCGATTGCCGACAACCTCAACTTCCGGCAACCTGTAGGATTGTGTTTCCGGATCCCATACCGGCTGCAAATCATCAGATGAGTTTTGATTACCCGTGCCGCTTTCATT
>CALXUP010000016.1 GCA_944391715.1 uncultured Alphaproteobacteria bacterium | reverse complement strand
TCTTCATGGTGTCTGGACAACGGTTATTACTTCTCTTGTCCCGAAGGTACTTCGCCCGATTATTCCCAGACCTGCCCGCGTGATGAGAGCTACACCAAATGTTCCTCCGAGCAATGGTGCATTGACAACGGTTACACCAAAACCGCCCAATCCTGTTATGACCTCGGCCCGACCTGGTTTCCGCAAAACCTCTGTCCGAAAGGTTTTGACCTCTACAAATCCTGTGTCGAAGACACCGCTCAGGCCTGTGAGGACAAAGGCTATATCAACAACTGTTCCCGTCCCGACAAGACCGAAATTTGCGAATGGGACTCTTCTTTTGCCAAATGCTGCAACGACACCGAATCAAACGGATGTCCCGAGAACTCGAAAGTCTCAGGCTGTGAAAGCGGCACAATTGTCGGACAGGACACCTGCGGTTATGACTGTCATCAATGTTGTCAAACCTCCTGTCCGGCCGGTTATGCCTATACCGATGAAGAAACTTCCGGCGGCACGAGCGGATATATCAAAGACGGGGATGACTACTGTCTGCACTGCACGCGCGGCAAACTGTATAAACGGAAAGAAAACCCCTGTACCGGTTATGACCTCTGCTCCGGTTATGGCGGGGTTGATAACGGGGATTATTGTTACACGGGCAACACAAAAAAATACTCAAAATGCCGCGAAGAATGTTTGCCGGGATATATAGAATGGTGCGACACGCCGGTAACCGATTGCGAAAAGTTAGGATACAAAAAAACAGTTTCTCAATGCAACGGGAAATTTTCTTTCACCTGTCCGTTCAACAAAGACAAAGTTTTCTGCGCAGATGATTGCACCTATACTTTCACAGCATCTGACTGTGCCAGCCAAAATAAAAATATTGGTTCACAATCATGCACTCGAAACGGGACAACCTATTATGCCTCTTGCGGAACGACTTGCGCAAACGGAAACTGTACATCCACACCTTCACAATCAGAATGCAACTACGTATATCTGGCATCCGATTGCGCCAACCAATGTAAAGAGGTTGGAAGCAAATCATGTACCCGTGATGGAAAAACTTACTATGAAAACTGCGGCAACACCAAATGTTCTGAAAACAAGCTGTGTAATGACAAAGGAAGTTGTATCACACCATGGTACGGATATTGCTGCGATGATGTAGGATCCTGTGATACAACATTCTGCAAAGCGTATAATTATCCGGATTGCAGCGATATTATAAACAGCTGCAAAAGCTTGGGAAGGACACCGAAATTTGACCACTGTACCCAATCAGCATCTGCTCATGTTGCAATATATACATGTGAAAAAGAATACCAATGCTACATCTAAAATGGCATTCTATGGGAGAAAGATAATGAAAAAAGACTTATTATCAGCTGCTATTGCTATATTAACCGTCACAACTATCGCTAATGCCAATGCAACATGCACATCCACTCCGGACTGCAAATCTATGGGATACATTTATACGGTTGAAGAATGTTCCGGAAGTTATATAGCGTGCCCTTTTGACACATCCAAAGTCTTCTGCTTTGACCCTTGTCTGTATACGCTAAAGGCAGATAATTGCCCGGCATCACAAGGAAAAAAACCGGGTGCACAATCTTGTATCCGAAATGGAACAGTTTACTATGCAAATTGTGAAAATCTTTGTGATACTTTTGAAACCTATATTAATGGAACCTGTGTTCCAACAGTCTGCTGTGACAACACCAGTACATCAGAATATATTGATTCCGGCTACTCTCTTTGTCGTAACGTCTATAACTATCCGGACTGTACTTATCTTTTTGCCAGCTGCCGCAATGCAGGAGGAACTGTTAAATACAGTCACTGTACGTCCCCTGGAATGGCCAGATTTAATTGTGAAAAATAACCTACATACTAAAGGGAATAAAAAAATGAAAAAAGGATTACTATTAAGCTCTGTCGGAATATTAACCATTCTTGGAAACACAAATATCCAAGCCGGATGCATTCCGACTAACGATTGTTCCTCTTTAGGATACAAATACACTAAAGATGAATGTTCGGGAAAAGGAATAGCCTGCCCTTTTGACGCTGCCCAATATAATTGTGAAAACCCGTGCACATACAAAATGAGCCTTTCCGACTGTTCATTAAAATGTTTAAACACAGGCACAAAATCATGCACAAAAAACGGAACCACCTACTACGAATCTTGTGGCGTTTCCAAATGCTCCAGCGGATATGAATGCCAAAACGGAAAATGTGTAACAGCATGCACCTATACATATTCAGAATATATGTGCAGCCAGGAATGCAAATCGCCGGCCGGACGCTCTTGTACAAGAAATGGCATAACGTTCTATGAAAGTTGCGGAAACTACAAATGCTCAAGCGGAAAAAAATGCTACGAGGGCAGTTGCTACACCCCCGTTCCGGTCGGCGAATATTGTTGCGGATATGAGAACCAATGCGGATACAGCGGAGGAACAAGCAGCTCTTACGATAGCAGATGTTACAGCGTATACGGACAAAGCTGTTACCAAAAATGCAAATCCATGGGATATCCTGATTGCACCGACTGGATACCAAGCTGCTATGCAACGGGAAATTATCCCCAGAGAAAAGGATGCAGTTCTGACGGAAAGGCAACAAACTATGCCATAAGCTGGTATTGTTAAACGACAAAAGATAGAAATTCTTCTTTTTATGTTTTTAACTATCTTACATAAAGGAATACGGGTCAATATCCACTTCCACCCGCACCCCTGACGGAATTTTTACCTTTGCCAGCCAGTCGCGGATAACATCTTGGATTTTGATACTTTTTGATGTTTTCAACAGCAGACGGAACCGAAACTTGTTGCGCAGCATAAAAATCGGTGCCGGCGCCGGCCCCAAAGTCGTAATATACTCATTATTCGGTGCCACATTTCCGAGCCAGACCGCCAAACGTTCGGCCGTTTCCTGATTCGGCCCCGACACAATCAGCGCCGCCAGTTTGCCGAACGGCGGCATTTTCAAAATTTTCCGGCTTTGCTTTTCCAGTTTCAAAAATTCTTGCCGGTCATTATTGATTAACGCCTTCAAAACCGCATTTTCGGGATAAAGAGTTTGCACATAAACCGTTCCTTTTTTCTCTCCCCGACCGGCTCTGCCGGAAACCTGCGAAAGCAGCTGATAAGTCTGCTCCGATGCCCGAAGATCGCTGCCCATCAGTCCCAAATCGGCATCCACGATTCCGACCAAAGTCAATGCCGGAAAATGGTGCCCTTTGGCCAAAATCTGCGTTCCGATAAGAATATCGACCTGCCCCTGCTCCATCTCTTTAATAACGGCTGAAACTTCGGCCATACTGGACGTGATATCGCTTGAAATAATCTTGACCCGCGCCGACGGAAAACGCGCCTTAACTTCTTCGGCAATCCGCTCCACCCCGGGACCGCAGGCCGTCAGCCCCTCTTCGGAATGACATTCGGGACATTCTTTCGGCATCGGCATGGAAAAACCGCAATGATGACAAATCAGTTTTTTTTGCGAGCGATGCTCCGTCAACCAGGACGTACAATTCGGACATTGGATTCTGTGCCCGCAATCCCGGCAGATAGTCAACGGAGCATAACCGCGCCGGTTCAAAAACAGCATCGACTGTTCGTTTTTATCCAGATTTTCCTTCAAAGCCGCGACCAGGCTCGGAGACAGCCAAGAAACGCCCCAACTCCCTTTGACCGGCTTGTCCTTCTTCAAATCAATAACCTTAATTTCCGGCAGTTGCGCTGCGGCAAAACGACTGGTCAGTTTCACACAGTCGTATTTTCCTTCTTCAACATTATTAATTGTCTCCAAAGACGGCGTCGCCGTTGACAGGATAATCGGGAAATTCTCAAATTTCGCCCGCACAACCGCCATATCCCGCCCCTGATAATTAACCACGTCTTCCTGCTTAAAAGAATGGTCATGACATTCGTCAACCACAATCAGCCCCAGGTTTTTATACGGCAGAAACAAGGCCGACCGCGCCCCGATTAACACCTGAGCCCTGCCGTCCGCCGCCGCTTTCCAGGTTTCGAGCCGCTCCCGGCTGCCAAGCGCCGAATGCCATTTTGCCGGCATAACGCCGAAACGACGCTCAAACCGCCCGAGCCATTGCGTTGTCAAAGAAATTTCCGGCACCATAATCAAAACCTGTTTTCCTTGCCGGACAGCCTCTGCCACCGCCTCAAAATAAACTTCCGTTTTGCCGGAACCGGTTACGCCATCCAACAATGTTGCGGAAAAGCCGTTTCCGACTTTTGACGACAATACTTCCGCCGCCGATTGCTGTTCCTGTGTTAAAGCCACCTTTCCGAAATCGGGAAGAGGACGTGCAAACACCCACTTGTCTTCCACCTCCACCGGCGCCAGTACTCCGGCCTCTATCAGCTTGTTAACCACCGGCATCGTAACGCCGGCACCTTTACAAATATCCGAACGACTGAACGGCGCAAATTTTAAAAAATCCATCACCCGCCAGCGCGCATCGGAATTTTTGATTTTAGCTTCGGCCAGCGTTTTGCCGGAAAGTTTATAAAGCAGCAAAGTCTTCGGATCCTCAAACACGCCGCGCACGCTCAAAACCATTTTGAGCACCAAACCGATAAAAGCCATATTATATTGTGCCACAAAATCCACAAACTTTCTCAACTCGGCAGACAAAGGCGGAAAAGCATATTTCTCGCTGACCGGTTTGATTTTGGCATTGTCCAAACCGCAAGATTTGCCGATTTTCCAAACGACGCCGATAACCTGCTCGCGGCCAAACGAAACCCTCACGATATCGCCAAGGTTAACATCGTCATCAGCCTGATAGTCAAATACATTATTAAACGGCAGGGTCAGCATAACCCCGACAATCTTTCCCAAATTCACCGCCTCCGGATTCTTTCAAATTTTTTTTATCATACCAAAAGCCGCACAAAATAAAATAAAATTTTAAAATGCCCACAATCGAAAATACCGCAAAAAAACTGCCGGAAAAACCGGCAGCCGTTAAAAGTTATCGACTAAATGTTTTTGCAAAGATCCTGATAGGTAATCCTGAGATTTTTGTTTCTGATATAAGAAATCTCTCCGCTGTAAGAAAACTCAACCACCAGGGCGTCGCCGAGATGAGACATTTGCAAAAATTGAATAACTTCCATTTTTGTTGTCTCAATCACCATATTTTTGCCCTTGATGCACAGAACAAAAACCGCCCGGACAATAACTTCCGGTTTGGCACAAAAATGCCCTCCATGAAAAAAAGTCGTCGTAAGACAAAAAGCCCTTGAAATTCTGATAAAATTTCCGTTAACACGTTGTTTGCCGAACTTTTGGATTCCCTCCGTTATTCCCAGGGTCAGATTTTGAATGCTCTGCAAAAAATGCCCTGCACGAAACATTCCGCAATCTTTATGATAAACCAAGCCCAACAACAAGTCATCGCCCGGTTCGGAAATCATAATCAACTTAACATCATCTCCGCTCGATACGGAAAAGAAACGGTTCCTTCCCTTACTATCACAGATGACAAAACTTACGCACTGTTTTACATTGTTTGTTTCAACCTGATAATAAGGCCGAGACACACTGACTAATTTACCGCGCACTTCCATATGTCGATTTTTTAATTAATAATATAATGATAATTTTCTTTTGGATTTCAGTCTACACTGACATTTTATTTTTGTCTACGCTTTTTTACATAACACCGTATATCTTTACTAAATAATTACCTTTTGAATTTACAATAAAACATTATGAAAAATGAAATCACATATCAGGCAGATGAAGAAACTGTCGCTCTAATCAAAAAATGGAATAACTGGCTGCAGAATGAACGCCGTTATTCGCCCCACACACTCGACGGCTATTGCCGTGATCTGTCAGAATTCTTCGCTTTTTTGCACAAAAGGCTCAACCGGCTCCCGGATTTGTTCGCTCTGAAAGAACTTGACGTCCGGACATTCCGCAGTTACATTTCTGCCCGGGCGGAAAGACATTTAAACAAAACAACAATAGCCCGCAATATCTCAACCTTAAAAAACTTTTTTCGCTGGCTGGACGATAACGATATTATCAAAAATCCGGCATTAAGCGTTATCTCGTCCCCCAAACTTCCCAAAGCCCTTCCGAAAGCCCTGGACATCGGAGAAACGTTCAAAATTCTCAACAAAGCCGGAAATTATGCAAAAAATGAATGGCAGGGAGCCCGGGATACGGCCGTTTTTACCTTGCTGTACGGTTGCGGTCTGCGTATCTCCGAAGCCTTATCCTTGAATTTTGGTGATATCACCCGTCAAGCCAAAGTGGTACGCATCAGAGGTAAAGGTAATAAAGAAAGAATTGTGCCTCTGCTACCTGTTGTCATTGACGCGATTGACGAATATCTCCAAAGCTGCCCCTACCGGTTCAAAAACGGTGAACCTTTATTTGTCGGTGCCCGCGGAGAAAGGCTGCTGCCCCGGATAATCCAACGGCAGCTGCAAAAAATTCGGCTTGCGTTGGGCCTTCCTGATACTTTGACACCCCATGCTCTGCGCCATTCTTTTGCCACCCATCTGTTGTCTGAGGGAACCGACCTGCGTTCGATTCAGGAACTGCTCGGACACAGTTCTCTGACCACAACGCAAAGATACACCGATGTTCAAACTGAAACCCTCAAGAGAGAATATAAAAAAGCCGATTTGCTGGGAGATTAAAATCTGCCGGCAAAAGTCTTTCCTGCAACCAACAAAAAAAGTACCGCCCTGTTCCGGCGGCACTTTTCTATTTCACTTACAAAACGCTCTAAAAAAAAACTACTTCAGTTTTTTCTCAACAAACTCTTCGTGTTTTCTTGACTTCTTGTCATATTTTTTCAAAGTCAGTTTTTCCGGATGAGTTCTCGGATTTTTCTCAGCAAGAAAAAAAGTGCCTGTACCGGCCGTGCTTTCCATTTTTACTAAAACTTTAATTGCTTTTGCCATTTTCTTTACTCTTAAAAGGTTACAAATTTAAAAACATTTGACTGCACTATACAGTTTTTTAACGCAATGTCAACAACAATTTCATAATTTTTTATGAATCAACGCTTTGGCAACCAGAAAATCAAAAGGCTCGTTCTCTCTCTGCTGACGCGGACAATCAGCGGCTTTTTGCTGATTGGCAACATACTCGGGTTTTTGCCCCTCTCCCATAAACGCCGTACAAATATCCGGAATCAAACCGCTTTTTGCCACCGGTGCGCCAGAAGGCCCGAAAAGCGACGCTGTCGTCAAAGACAAGCGGGAGCCGTTTTCCAAATCCGACAATGTCTGCACCGTTCCTTTACCATAAGTCCGCGTTCCGACAAGTTCGGCCCGCCCTTGTTCCTGCAGACTCAAAGCCAAAGCCTCGGCCGAAGAAGCTGTATCGGCATCAACAAGAACAACCAAAGGTTTTTGAGCCCACTCACCGCCGGGCCGGGCATTATAAAATTTCTCCTCATTGTCGGCCGCACTGTTGACCGATGCAATAATCCCGTCATCCAAAAACATATCGGCAATTTCGGACATGGCCGCCAGTGAACCGCCGGAACTCCCCCTCAAGTCCAAAACCATACCGTCAGCATCATTTTCTTTGGCTATCGCCTGACGCAGGAAAGACGGACTGTCTTTGTCAAAAACCTTAATTTTAATATGCAGCAACTCGTCCTTTCGATAAGCCGAAAAAGCCCGACGCGGGGCAAAAGCGTCATCACCGGCCAGATCCATGGCTTTATAATATTTGGAACCGTCGTTCAACGCAAGGATGACTGCCGCCAACATCTCGTCAGCGACCTCAAAATCATGCAAAGAAATCTTCTCCGACACTTTTTTGACGTTTTCCAGCACCTCTTCCGCCAAAACCGCCCAGCTTTCGGCCGTATTTTGCTCCGGCTTGCGCAGGCTCTTGGTCATTTTGCCGCCGTAATATACGGTAACACGCCCGGCCTTCAGGCCGAACTTCAGCCTGCCGTCCATATTCTGCAAGCCTTTGAGAGCCTCCTCCGTTATCCTTTCATAACTCAAATGCTGAGGATTCTCTTCATGTATTTTTGCAAAGACCGGCAAAAAAACGTCATAATCCGCTTTAACCGGAAATGCCGCCGATAATCCCAGAATTAATGTAAAAATAAAACCGCGCATCAGTCCCCGCTTTTTATTACCTTTGTATTTATTTTGCCCCCGAAAAGCATTTTTGACAAGTCCGGCGCCGAAGTTATTCGTCGTAAAAACGAAAAGTCAGTCCGCCGGTTACCGGATTGGCCTCCCGTAACATTGCCTTAATCTTGTCGCCGAGCCGAAATTCCCGCTTGCTCCGCACTCCGAACAAAGAAAGCTTGTTTTCCGGCAAAACATAACGGTCATTCGGCAGCGTTTTCATAAAAATCAGCCCTTCGGCGCCGATTTCTTCAATCCGGACAAAAATCCCGGCATTGCTGAACCCGGTTATCACCACGTCAAAAACCTGCCCTTGCGCCGGTTTGAGATACTCGGCCAGATAGCGCGACAACATCTCTCTTTCAGCATTGACAGCCTTACGTTCCGTTTCGGAAATATGAGCACCGATATCCTCAAACAGCTTGTCATCGGCACGCTCGTTCAACGCCCCTCCGTCAGGCAGTTTCAAAGCTTTAATCAACGCCCGGTGAACCAGCAGATCCGCATACCGCCGGATCGGCGACGTAAAATGCACATAATCCTTCAACCCCAGTCCGAAATGCCCGATGTTATGCGGACTATACACGGCCTGCGATTGCATCCGCAAAATCAAATCGCTGATACCCGATTGCAGCCCTCGCTTTTCACAAGCCGCGGCAATTTTGTTAAAATGTCCGGGCTTTAAGGCGGGAAGAGAGGGAAGTTTCATTTTCAGCTCCCGCAGCAACCCTTCCAAATCCGGCAGTCTTTCCGCCCGTGGCTTGTCGTGAATCCGGTACATGACCGGAACCTTTCTTTTCTTCAAAGTTTGCGCCGCCGCAACATTTGCTGCAATCATAAATTCCTCGACAATTTTTTCGCTGAGCAGATGAGGACATTTTTCCACGGACTTAACCGCACCGGCTTTATCAAACCTGACTTTAAACTCATCAGTCTCCAACTCCAGCGCTCCGCGTTTTTTCCGGGCTTTTGCCAAAGCCTGATAAGCCTCCCAAAGGGGCATAATGACCGGATAAAAAAGCGGAGCCGTTTTGTCGTTTTTGTTGCCGTCCAGCGCATCCTGTACTTCGCCGTAAGTCAGTCTCTCGGCCGACCGGATAACCGCCCGGTGAAAATTATGGTTCAGAATTTTTCCGTCATTGTCAATTTCAATAAAACAAGCCAGCACCGGACGCTTTTCCCGCGGCCGCAGCGAGCATAAATCATTGCTCAAAACTTCCGGCAGCATCGGCACAACCATATCCGGCAAATATACCGAATTTCCACGCTTATAAGCTTCCCGGTCAAGTTCGGACAAATCCCGCACATAAAAGGCCACGTCGGCAATCGCCACCCCAAGACGAAAACCGGCCGGCGTTTTTTCAGCCCAAACGGCATCATCAAAATCTTTGGAATCATCTCCGTCAATCGTTACAAACGGCAGATTTGTCAAATCCAGACGCACCGACGGGTCAAAAGCAGGCAGTTTTTTGGCCTCTTTATTCGCCTTGTTTGAAAAAACGGACGGAATGTCATACTTGTCCAACACCAAAGCGGACGTTGCCTTATGAAGGTCAAACGTCCCGATAACCCTGATGACGCGCGCGGTCTTAAACCTTTTGTCCCCTTCCGGAAAAAAGCTGACAAAATCACCGTCTTTCAAGCCCTTGCCGGAATTCAGCCAATATGTTTCGTGCGAATTTTTCTCCGCACTGACCACCAATGCCTTTTCACCGTGCTTTTCAATCACGCCGTAGCGCTTTTCCACAAAATCGTCCGCACCGCCGAGACGGGTAACCGGACGGGCAGAAAAAACGCCGTGCAGATAAAACAGTTTGGCCAAAACCACATCACCCGGCATCAGCGCCGGTTTCATCCTCTTATTCGGCTGCACAAAAATTTCCGCCCCGGTAGGATTGTGTTTTTCACAAACCGTTCTGGCCACAAGTTCCCCATCTTCCGTTTCGCCGTAAATTTCAATTTTTATCAGTTCCGGCAGCCGGCGTTTGCTTTTTTTAACTCTCTTTGCCATCAGCTTTTCAACTCAACAATCAACGGCGTATGGTCAGACGGCTTGGAACCGCGCCTGGGATTCTTGTCTACTTCGCAAAAAGACAAACGGTCGGCAGCTTGCGGTGAAAGCATCATATAATCGATTCGCATTCCGTTGTCCGCCAGAAAAGCCTGTCCGGCATAATCCCAAAACGTATAGCCTTTTTCCTGCGGATGCAAAAGCCGGAAAGCGTCATAAAACCCAAGGTATCTGATTGCCGTCAGTTTTTGCCGGACTTCTTCCCGGCACAGGGCGTTGTTCAAAAAAGCTTTCTCATCATAAACATCTTCAGCCGTCAAAATCACATTAAAATCGCCCCCGAGCAAAACCGGACGATTCAGCCGCAACAAATCTTTTGCATGCTCATACAAAGCATCCATCCATTTGAGCTTATAAACATATTTGCTGTCGTCGTCAGGATTATTATACGGAGGATTCCCGTTCGGCAGATAAACCGAAGCCACACGCCAGACTTCGCCGTCCGCTTCCGTTTCCGCTTCCAGATACCGGGCCTGTTCGTCTTTCAAACCAGGCAGTCCTTCTTCAATCACCTTTATCTTTTTTTTGGAAAGAACCGCAACACCGTTATAGCTCTTCTGGCCGAGAATTGCCGCCTCATATCCGGCCGCCTGCAGCTCAAAAAAGGGAAAACCGCCATACTCGGTCTTAATCTCCTGCAGCAAAACAATATCCGGACTTTTCTCTTTCAGCCAGCTGAGCAAATTCTCCATCCGGGCGTTAATCGAATTGACGTTATAAGTTGCTGCAATCATCTCTTTTACCTTTTATTTAATCATTTCGCTTATACTCTTACAACGGATTTAAAATATTTTCAAGGAAAGATAATCTCATGGAACTTGCCTCTTACGCCACTCTGCCGGAACAAAGCCGCGGACGGCTTCACCCGGATTTTGCCAATCTCATCCGTTCGCCGTTCCAGCGTGACCGCGACCGCCTGATTCACTCTTCGGCCTTTCGCCGCCTTGACGGAAAAACCCAGGTGTTTGCCTATCACGAAGGCAAAAACTACCGCACCCGGCTGACTCACAGCATCGAAGTCGCCCAGATTACCCGCACGTTATGCAAAAGCCTCGGATTAAACGAAGAACTCGGCGAGGCCATTGCCCTGGACCATGACCTCGGACATTCCCCGTTCGGTCACGCCGGCGAGCGCGGACTGCAAAAAGTTATGAAAAAATACGGCGGTTTCGACCATAATGTCCAGGCTCTGAAAATCGTAACCAAACTTGAAACCCACTATCCGGACTTTCCCGGACTGAACCTGACCTGGGAAACCCTTGAAGGAACGGTCAAACACAACGGCCCCGTCAAAGGCGCCCTTAACGGATACCTCAAACAGTTCAACAAAATTTTTGACCTTGATTTGAAACACTATCCGTCATTAGAAGCCCAAATCGCCGCCAATGCCGATGACATCGCCTATTTAAACCACGATATCGAAGACGGTTTTCGCGCCGGATTTTATACATTGGAGCAAATGCGGGAACTTCCTTTCATCAAAGAAATCTTGGACAACCTGCATAAAAGTCATCCCGGCTCCGATTCCAATGTCTGCATCTATGCCGTTACCCGTAATATGATTGCAAAAATGGTTTTTGACCTGCTTGACAACACCCGGGCCAACTTACAGAAATATAACATTCATACCGCCGGAGACGTAAGAAAGCACAACGGCTTTCTGGTTTGTTTTTCCCCTAGGGTCGATGCTGAAATCTCTCAACTCCGTGCCTTTTTAAAAGAGCATTTCTATACCCATACCAACGTTGTCCGGATGGATATGAAATCACAAAAAATCATTGAAGAACTGTTTAACGTCTTTATGTCCGACTGGAAACTTCTTCCCGGATCCGAACGCCGTCTTTTGAGCGGACAAAGTCCGGAAAACCAGATTGCCGACATCATTTGTACTTACATCGCCAATATGACCGATATGTACGCCATAGAAGAACACCAGAAGCTTTTTGACAATCTGACCAGATTTTAGGCTTTTTGTTAAAAAATTATAAAGCTTTTATGATTATACTCAAAGCCAGACAATTACTTTTGGGAGATAAAAAAATGTTTCCGGGGCTTCCTGACGACAACCAAGACAAACGCATAACCGCCGAACGCTTTAGCGAATTCCGGCAAAACATTGACAGCCAGAATAATTTTGCCTTTGAAGAACGGCGAAACGACCTGAACCGCTCAAAAAATGTTTTCATCGGCGCTGTTTCCGGCGTTGTTCTGGCCGGCATCGTCGGCTGGTTTGTTCTCTCACCCCGTTACGCTCAGAATGATACGGCCGAAATTCCGGTTATCCGCCGTCCGCAGGCTGCCGTAAAAGTCCAGCCCAGTGATCCCGGCGGCATGGAAATTCTTAACCAGGATAAAACCGTTTACAATATCATTGACAAAACATCGGGTGGAGAAAAAACGTCCGTGGAAAAACTTCTTCCTCCGCCCGAAGAGCCTCAGATTCCTGTAGTCTCCGCCGCTGCACTGGCAACCGGAACAACCACCGCAGCTGACACCGCAACGGAGATTAAAAAATCAGAAGTCAAGGCCGCGGAAGAAATCAAAGAAACCGCACCGTCTCAGGTTCTGATTTCCCAGGCGCAGGAAATTATAAAAACCGAAGAAAAGAAAAACGCTGCCCCGGCTCAACCGGTTAAAGAACCGGCTTCGGCTGTCGAACAGGAAAAGAAAATCGTCAACCTGCCGTCTATTGCCGCGACAGAACCGCAGCCTGCCGCTTCGGCCGTTGCCGAAAGCGGAAAAATCCCCGCCGGGCAATGGACGGTTCAGCTGATGTCTTCGCCTAACCGGAAAGCCGTTCAGTCCTCTTGGACAAACCTGAGCAAAAAACACGCATTTCTTGCGCCGCTGCCGCATGAAGTTGAAGCCGCAGACTTAGGCACCAAAGGAACTTACTACCGCCTGTATGCCGGAGCATTTGCCGACCGCACCGGTGCCGACAGTTTGTGCGGACAAATCAAAAATGCCGGCGGCAGCTGTATTGTAAAGAAAAAATAAGCTTATGGCAGCCGGTTTAATCATCAGCCTCTGCGCGGCAGTCATCGCCATCGTCGCCCACGAAATATCCCACGGCTGGGCAGCCCGGCTTTTGGGCGACGATACGGCATACCGCATGAACCGCCTGTCATTAAATCCGCTGCATCATGTGGATCCGTTCGGCACAATCATTCTGCCGGCTGTTTTAAGCCTTTCACATTTACCGGTTTTTGGCTGGGCAAAACCTGTTCCCGTTGATTTTTCCCGCCTTCGCAACCCGACTTGGGCGGTTGTCATCGTTGCCGCGGCCGGAATTGTTACCAATCTGATTCTGGCCTTTGTCTCCGCTTCGCTGATTGTTTTTTATGCCCCTTTTATGCCGGATGCGCTGAAAGCTTTTTTATCGGCATTTACCATCGTCAATCTGGTTCTCGCTTTGTTTAACCTGATTCCCGTTCCGCCGCTTGACGGTTCAAAAATATTCTTCGGTTGGATTCAAAAACCCTGGGCGCAAAAATACGTTTTGTTTGAACGCCAGATGATTATACCGCTGCTGCTGGTTTTAATCATCCTGCCCTGGTTCGGACGGCAGTTTGGCGCCGGCGGAGACATTCTCACTGCCTACTTCAACTACGGATTGGGAGCACTATTCCGCTTTATCCGCTTTGTATACGGACTCTGAGGAGAAAAAACATGAAAAAACCGATACTTGCCGCCATGCTGTCTTGTTCCGGAACCGGTCTGACCGATGACGAAAAACGGATATTTTCGGAATTCAACCCGCTGGGCGTTACACTGTTCAATCGCAATATTTCAAATCCTCACCAGATAAAAAAACTCGTTGCCGAAATCAAAGAAACCATCGGCCGTAAAAACGTATTGATTGCCATTGACCAGGAAGGCGGACGCGTCCGGCGGCTTCATGAGCCGGATTTCCGGAGTTACATGGCGCAACGACAACTTGGCGAAATTGCCGAAAGCCACGGACTCGACCAGGCAAAAAAAATCGCCGCCGCCCATGCCTGGCTGATTGCCGATGATTTACACAGTCTGGGAATAAACTGGAACTATGCTCCCGTTATAGACCTTTGCCGCCCGCAAACGTCAAAAGTTCTGGCCAGCCGCTGTTTTTCCGGCTCTCCTCAAATCAACACCGCCTTGGCAAAAACCATGCTTGAAGCCTACCGCAACAGCGCCGTATGTCCTTGCATCAAACACCTTCCCGCCCTGGGACCGGCAGAAACCGATCCGCACCTGGAACTTCCGGTTATCCGCTGTCCGCTGAAAGAACTGGAAAAAGATTTTTCCGTTGCAACATCCCTGACCGCCGATACGCCGGCCGCCATGACGGCCCACATTCTGCTGCCGGAAATCGACAATCGCCTGCCGGCTACCCAGTCGCCCAAAATCATTGCCGAAATCATCCGCGGATTAATCGGTTTTCAAGGATTTTTAATCAGCGACGCCATTGATATGCGCGCCCTCAACGGCTCCCTCGGATTAAAAACCCAGCTTTCGCTTGACGCCGGTTGCGATGCCGTTTGCTATTGCGGCGGAACATTGCAGGGGCTCACGGAAGTTTGCAAAAATTGCCGCCCGTTAAGCGATGTTTCCTGCTCCCGGCTTGAAAAAATACAAAACCTTATTGCATCACCGCACAAAACTGTTGATATTCCGCAAATTTATAAAGACTATTTGCATTTTAGTGTTAATTTAAAAAACTACGATGAAGATTATGATGCAACGGAAGTCCTGCATCATATAACATCCAACCAATAAAGGAGAAAATACGTGTTTACCGGCTTGTTAGAATGGATATTAATCATTGCGGCAATCGTAATTATTTTCAATGCCAACAACCTGTCTTCCTGGAAAGAAATTGCCCGCAAAAAAATTGAGACACTCAAAAAAGCGGCGGCAGAAAAAAAGGTTGAACTCGAAAACAAAATCAATACTTCCAAAAATAAAAAAGACAAAGAATAACTGTCAAATAAATGTTTTCCACATCCAAAATCGCGGTATTCTCAAAAATACTGCGATTTTTTATATAAAAATCAAATAACTATAGACTTTTCCCTGAAATTATGCTATATTTGACTATAGATTGTTAGAATAACAATTAATTTTACGCGGAGAAAAGCCATGAGCATTAGCGCTACCAGAAGAGTAACCGGCTCACCGAGAACCGATCGCAACTACACAGTTTCCCGTGGGCATGGTGAAAGTTTTGTGGAAAATGTCGACACATCCAACAATGTGTTTATTAATGAAGACGTCCGCAACGATGATAACCGGAGACAAAATCCCAAACAAAAATTTCAAGACGAAAAAACGCCTGAAAAAAGTTCGTCTTCGTCCGCTTCCGGCGCTTATGTTCCCAACGCAATCGAAGCAATTGCGGCCAGCAACTTGTATGAAGCTCCAGAAGAAAATGCTTATCACTCAACCAAAAACATCGGCGTATATGATAACAATCAGTCTTATGTCAAAGATGATAACAACGACAAACTTCCGCAATCTTATCTGAAACATTTTTATGAAAACAATCAGCCGCCGGAAGAAGTTGACGAACTGGTATAACCTTTTTTCTAATTTGCCTTGCCTTTAAAACCCCCTTTTCCGACTTATATGGAAAAAGGAACAAAAATCTTTCGAAAATCAAAAGATTATGAACCGGATTAAAACAACAACAAAAGGATATATCAATGCAAAAAGGTACTGTAAAGTGGTTTAACGTCAAAAAAGGCTATGGTTTTATCACTCCGGAAAACAGCGATAAAGACATCTTTGTCCACATCACGGCTTTGGAAAAGAACGGTCTTCGCCGCTTAAACGATGGCGATGTCGTTAACTTTGAGGTTTACAATGACCGTGGCCGTCAGGCGGCCGGCAACATCGGCCTCATCCGCCAATAACAAACAACTTAAAACTCCCGGACAAGATAATGCCGGGAGTTTTCATCATCTACACCTCTCTGAAACTGCTCACAACAAAAAAACAACAGAAAATATTACAACAAACTACTGACATACATAATATGCATTGCCAAAATAACCATAATAATCATCCCCTTCACAAAGTTGAAAAGCAGGATTACGACCAGAAGCACGGCAACTTGCATGCATATCAGTACAATCTGGATACCCCCGGTATCTGCATTGATTATAGCAGCTCCGGCCATAATAGCTTTGACAATAACTGTCATTGGAATTTGAAGTCCCGCCATTATACCCGCATTCATAGACATATCCGCAACACCAGCCGCTTACCGAAACAGAAGTAAAACACATCCCATTATAACAGCTTTTCCCGCTTGAACATTTAGAAGAGCCACAGGAGGCGTAATAAGTCGTGCCATTTTTAGTGCAGGAAGATGAGCCGACATTTTTACATTGTGCCGCACAAGTTTCGGCGGTATAAGTATAATCGCAGGTCTGCGGATCGAAACAAAAATATTTGCTGGTATCAAACGGACATTTAACGCCGCCGTTCGGACATTCATCGGCAGTATATATGTATCCCAACGTCTCACAGTCCGGCGTTTGAGTGCAGGCCGCTAAGGCATAACCGGAAGTAAGGACAGTGCAGCATAAGACGCTTCCAAAAATAAATTGTTTCATTAAACCTCTCCCGTTAAAACAAACACATAGGGAGATTATATCACGGCTCAAACGAATAGTCAATATATAATGAAAGGTATACAGGGGATTTTGGCTAGAAGACAAGAAAAATCCCCTTAACATTAAAAGTCAGGGGATTAGATAAAAAATCAAAACTCACCGCTCATTATAATTCTCATACCGGTTCATTTTCTTAACGGTATAACTGACCATATTTTCAAGAGAACCGGCAAATCGCTGCTCCATAATTTCCGCCCGGCCGGCTTCTGCAAAACATTTATGTTTCTTGTGCAACTCCGCCAGATCATGATAAATTTCCTGTTTACGCTTAAACTTGTTGCTTCTTTTCCAATCCAGCCAGTTTATCGCGCTAATCATTTGTTCCATACACAAAACTCTTTCTCCGTACCAAAGTCCGGGATCTTCCAGTTTCTGTGCCATTATGTTATACATAACATAAGCCATATTGCGGATTTTTTTAAAAGCTTCGTTTTTCTCCTGCTCGTTCATCTTTTTATATTTGAATGCCCTGGTAGATGTTTTAAAAGCCTTTTCTAAAGGACTGTGCCCGATTTCAACCAGTTTTTGGCCTTTTTCTTTCTTTTTGCGCAGTCTCGGCGGCAATTCTTCTTTTAACGTCTGTTTCAGATTTTTAAAATCCCGCTCTAAACGCTCGATCTGTTCAGATGTAAGATATTTTTTAATACGCGTCATTTTTTCCAAAGCGCAATAAGCATATTCATATAATGGGTCTGAGCGCTGATAATACTCATTCATTCCAGACACTCGATAATAGGAATCCAAAGCGTTAAAAGCCTCATACACTTCAATCATCGGCAAAAGCTTTTCGTCCTGCCGGCCGTTACGAGCAATAAACTCCATTTTTTCCTTAACTTCTAATGCCGGCAGTCTTTCGGAAGACTGTAAAAAACGTTCAGCTATTATCCTCTCAGCCTCTGCAGCCCGATTTGAAACATACAATTCGCAAATTGTTTTTAACAATATCGGATATTTATCTGCTGACCGGACCATCTTGAAAAACCTTTCTAAAGTTCTTTTACCATCTTGGCGAAAGTAATGCCCTTTTCCTCAAAAATATCGCCTTCCTGCACAAAACCCAGCTTATCATAAAAGGAAACCACCGAAAGCATGGCGTGCATCACCAGCCGGGAATACCCTGCTTCTTTGGCGCGTTTTTCGGCATACTCAACCAACTGGCGCCCGACTCCTTCGCCCTGATATTTGGAATCCACTGCCACCTGCATCATCCGGATAACCTCGTTATCCACCGGCACCAGCATCAATCCGCCGATAAGCTTGTCGTCCAGGCTTTCTACACAGCCGATATGCAGATAACCGGCTTCCTGCGGACGATAAGTATCCAAAAACTTCAGCCCCAGCGGTTTCAAAAGGATTTTGTAGCGCAATTCCACCAACTCGTCATAACGGCTGGAACCATAATCAATATCAATCAGCTTTCTCATCGCACGCCTCCTTCTGTATTTTTTATTCAGTATAACCGCTTTTCTTGATTAGTACAATCAATATTATATTGCTTAATCCAAAAATTTCATTTATTTTCTGATTTAACAATAACCAACGGGAATAAAAAACAAGATGAGTACAGATTTAAGCTTAATTCGCAACTTTGCAATTATCGCCCATATTGACCACGGCAAATCCACCCTGGCTGACCGCCTGATAGAATTTTGCGGCGGACTCGAAAAACGGGAAATGCAGGAACAGGTCTTGGATTCAATGGATATTGAACGCGAACGCGGCATCACGATCAAAGCCCAGACTGTCCGGCTGAATTATAAAGCAAAAGACGGCAAGACCTACCAGCTGAACCTGATGGACACCCCCGGACATGTTGACTTTTCATATGAAGTCTCCCGTTCGCTCGCCTCCTGCGAAGGCTCGGTCCTGGTTGTTGATGCAACCCAGGGCGTTGAAGCTCAGACTCTGGCAAATGTCTATCTGGCTATTGACAACAACCATGAAATCATTCCCGTCTTAAACAAAATAGACTTGCCGTCAGCCGACCCGGAAAGAGTAAAAACCCAGATTGAAGACGTTATCGGGCTTGATACTTCCGACGCAGTCGAAACTTCCGGCAAAACCGGACTGGGTGTTGATGAGCTCTTGGAAGCCATTGTCCGCCGCCTGCCCGCCCCGCAGGGAGATGTCAACGCACCGTTAAAGGCCCTGCTGATTGACAGCTGGTATGACCCGTACTTGGGCGTTATCATTCTGGTCAGAATCAAAGACGGCGTCTTAAAGCGCAAGACTCAGATTCGGATGATGTCCAACAACAGCACCTACCTGGTAGATAAAGTCGGTATCTTCACACCAAAAATGCAGGATATTGATGCCCTTTATCCCGGCGAAATCGGCTTTATCACCGCCAGCATCAAAAGCGTCAGCGACTGCCATGTCGGCGATACCATTACCGACAACAAAGCTCCCTGTGCCCAAGCATTGCAAGGTTTTAAGCCTTCTGTTCCGGTTGTGTTTTGCTCCATATTTCCGGTTGACAGCAGCGAGTATGAAGCCTTAAAAGACGCTCTGGCCAAACTCAAATTAAACGACGCCAGCATTGATTATCAAAACGAAAACTCGGCAGCTTTGGGGCTGGGTTTCCGCTGCGGTTTCCTCGGGCTTTTGCATATGGAAATTATCGAAGAACGCCTGGAACGGGAATTCGATTTGGATTTAATCATCACGGCACCGTCGGTTGCCTACAAAATCAATATGACCGACGGCTCGCAGATAACCTTGCACAATCCTGCCGATATGCCGGATCTGACCCAGATAAAATCCATCGAAGAACCCTGGGTAAAAGCAACGATTCTGGTACCGGACAACTATCTCGGAGCAGTTTTGAAACTCTGCACCGAACGCCGCGGCGAACAAGTCGAGCTGACTTATGCCGGCAGCCGGGCAATGGTTGTTTACAAAATTCCGCTTAACGAAATCGTCTTTGATTTTTATGACCGCTTAAAATCCATCACCAGCGGCTATGCCAGCTTTGATTACGAAATCATCGGTTATGAAGAGTCTGACCTTGTCAAAGTCGAAATTCTGATTAACGAAGAACCGATTGACGCTCTGGCCTTTTTAAGCCACCGCAGCGATGCCGAAAGCCGCGGCCGGCAGATATGCGAAAGATTAAAAGACCTGATTCCGAGACATCTGTTCAAAATCCCGATTCAGGCTGCTATCGGCGGCAGAATTGTCGCGCGGGAAACAATCTCTGCTTTGCGCAAAGACGTTACCGCCAAATGCTATGGCGGCGACGTTACCCGCAAACGCAAATTATTGGAAAAACAAAAGAAAGGCAAAAAGAAAATGCGCCAGTTCGGCAAAGTCGAAATTCCGCAAAGCGCATTTATTGAAGCCCTGCGCATCGGAGACGACTAAACCTCCCGGTAATGTAAAAAAAAACGGAAGTTTGAACTTCCGTTTTTTTTGTTATACTTGCATATCTCCTGCACAAAATTTACAACACAATCATCGCCGTAAACTCAGCTTCCGACACAACCTTGCCGTCAACTTCACAATGCCCTTTGAACACAAAAACCTTGCCGCGTTCCTTAACCTTCTCAACATGCATAATCAGCTGATCACCCGGCTTTACCGGTTTTCTGAATTTTACACCGTCAATCGACATAAAATAAACTCCGGGTTTCTTTTCAAGATTTGTCATACCGGAAATCGCCAGCGCACCGGCCGTCTGTGCCATAGCCTCGATTTGCAAAACACCCGGCATAACCGGATTTCCCGGAAAATGACCTTGAAAGAATTCCTCGTTCATCGTCACGTTTTTCAAACCGAACCCCTTAACGCCCGGCTCTTCCACTGTCAGGCGGTCAACCAGCAAAAACGGATAACGGTGCGGCAAAAACTCCATAATTTGTTCAACACTATAAACTTCAGACATTTATTTTCCTTTTCAATCAGTTCAAAATTAACAACACTATTTCTTTACTTTAACGGCATTCTGCAAAAAAGCAGTCTGACGCATAAATTGCTTGATCGGTACGACCGGATACCCCATAACCACGGCACCGGGCTCAACATTACCCATCACACCCGATTGGGCTGCAATCTGCGCACCGGAACCGATATGAACATGGTCTGCCAAACCGACCTGTCCGCCGCAAACAACATAATCGCCCAAAACCGTACTGCCGGCAATACCGACCTGTGATACCAAAATACATCCCTTACCGAGCCGGACATTATGCGCAACCTGAACCAGATTATCAATCCGACAGCCGTCGCCGATAACCGTATCATCCAAAGCACCGCGATCGACACAGGAATTAGCGCCGATTTCAACATCATTACCGATAATCACCAGCCCCAGCTGAGGAATCCTTTTATGCTGCCCGCCGATCATCATAAATCCAAAACCGTCCTGCCCAATGCGCGCCCCGCTGAAAATATGACAGTTCTCTCCCATTCTGCAAAAAGCAATATGAGCACCGGCACCGATTCTCGACCCCTGTCCGATTTCGCAATTATCATCAATAACAGCGTTAGCTTCAATAATACAGTTATTGCCGATTTTAACATTCTTACCGATAACGGCATTTTCTCCGACAAAGCAGTTCATTCCGAGCTGTGCCGACTTGTCTATCTTGGCTGATGCGGCAATCTGCGCCTCTGGAAGCGGAATTTCATAAAACAGAGAATTCAATTTCAAAAAGGCCAGTTTCGGATTTCCGCAAATCAAAACAGCCGTTTCCGGAGCCACAAACTGCGCAAGTTCCTCTGTCGTAACACAAGCCGTCGCCTTGATTTTAGCAGCTTCATTTTTGGCCTTTTTATCATAGAAAAAGCAAACGTCTCCTTTTCGGGCATTTTCCATCGTGGCAATATCATTAACTTCCAACCCCGATTTATCATTGTCAGAAATCCGCGCTTCACATATCCGGGCAATCTCTGCCAGACTGAACGGCCCATTATTGCGATAAAAAGATTTATCTACCATTTTTTCTCCTCAGACAGTTTAGAGCAACTCGTCGAATTGCTCTAAACAGTTCATTTCAAAAATTACAATCTCGTACCGAAGTTCAAACGGAAAGTCTCGGTCTTATCATAATCTTCCTTAACAATCGGGAACGCAATATCCACATCAATTTGTCCCATCGGCGACAGCCATTGGAACCCAAAACCGGCTGCAACACGTGGAGAAGAAGAATATTCCACAATTCTGCGGTCAATATCATCCGGCTCGCCCAACATACCCATATCAACAAAGGTGCGTCCGCGAATACCAAGCTCGTCCAATCCGATCGGGAAAGACATTTCCGCACCGGTATATAACATCCAGTTACCGCCCAAAGCATCGTCCGTATATTTATCACGGGCACCGATACCGGCAAATTCAAAGCCTCGAAGCGTTGAACCGCCGAGATAATACCGTTGAGCCAAACGAACGTCTTCGTCTCCGTAACCGGTAATATAACCGGCATTGGCAAAGAGTTTGAAAGTATAATAATCGGCCAGTGTATGATATGTATAAGCCTTAACGTCAAACTTAAGATATTTTTCATCACCGCCGGCACCGGCCACATCATTGCCGAACGACAGATAATATCCTTCTTTCGGATTAATCGAACTGTCGCGTTTGTCATAATACAAGGTCTGTCCGATAACCGAACCGGTGCTTGTCCCTTCCTCGCGTTTAATATAAACAGAAGAATATTCGTCAACATTCGAAATTTTATCCTGCCGCAAAGTATAGCGAAGCTGTTGGGATAAATCATCGGTATAATTCCACCCCAAACGCAAACGCCCGCCGGTTGTTTCACTGTCATACGAACCTTCATCCTGATAATCCTGCTCGCTGCGGAACAAGTCAACACCGGCTCTCAGAGGCTGCCCCATAAAATAAGGTTCCGTAAAGCTCAGATCATATTCCTGAGCGCGTTGCGAAACAGAAACATCTGCCCCGAGCTGCTGACCTTTACCCTGGAAGTTCTCTTCATAAATTCCGGCTCGAACTAATGCACCGTTAACGGTAGAATAGCCGACGCCGACATTAAACGAACCGGTTGATTTTTCTTCAACATTCACATTAACGTCAGCCTTGTTATTATCTGTCGGAACGGTTTCAATATCAACTTTGCTGAAATAGTTCAAACGTTCGACATTCCGACGCGAAGCTCTGATTTTGGCGGCGTTAAAAGCATCGCCTTCCTCAATGCGGAACTCACGGCGGATAACTTCGTCATTCGTCCGGGTATTGCCGGAAATATTAATCCTGTCGACAAAAATACGTTCGCCTTCGTTAATGTTAAAAATAACGTCGATTTTACCGCTTGCGGTATGCCGAACCAGCTGAGGCTCGACCTCAACAAAAGCAAAGCCTTTCTTGCCGAGTTCTTCTGTCAGCGCCGTTACGGTATTTTCTATTTTCTGTGCATTATACCAGT
Source organism: uncultured Alphaproteobacteria bacterium (assembly GCA_944391715.1). GTDB lineage: Bacteria > Pseudomonadota > Alphaproteobacteria > RF32 > CAG-239 > MGBC133411. The sequence goes on along the minus strand of CALXUP010000016.1, from coordinate 9,418 downwards.
CGTCTTTTTCAAACAATACTTCTCCATACATCGGATCGACGTTAACTTCTGAAATTTGCGACTTTATGGTAATATCGCCAATTTTATAGCGCGGACCTTCATCCAAGACATAAGTAATAACAAAAGAAGTCTTATCTGGACTAAGCTCGGCCACTGCCGAAGATACAGCAAAATCCGCATAACCGTGTTTCAAATAAAAGCGGCGCAGCAACTCTTTATCATAATTCGTTTTTTCAGCATCATAATTCTCTTTGGAAGAAAAGATTCGGAACCAGCGGGTCTCCTTACTCATAATTTCGCCCTGCAAATCCTCGTCGGAATAATGCGTATTGCCGATAAAATTAATCTTGCTGATGGAGGCTACCGGCCCTTCGTCAATTTCATAAATCAAATCGACGCGGTTTTCGGAACGGACAATAACTTTCGGTTCAACAACCACGGCATAACGCCCGGCACGCTTATAAATCTCCAAAATACGCTGAACATCTTCCTGGACTTTGGCCTTTGAAAAAACGGAACGGGGAGCCAGCTGAACTTCCTGTTCCAACATAGCATCGTCAATTTTCTCATTGCCGTCAAATACGCGTTTATTAACAATCGGATTCTCTATCAGTCGGATATTCAGATTTCCACCGGCACTGACATCCATCACAACATCGGCAAACAAGCCGGTATTATACAGGCGCTTCAGGGCATCATCAAGTTCCTCCTGCGAAACACTTTCGTTCTTTTGTATATTAATATATGAAAGCACCGTCTCAAGTTCGACTCTCTGCAGCCCGCTCACGTCAATATTCCGAACCTGCACATCTGCCGCGCTTACGCTTGTCGAATACATCAACGACAAGGCCAGTCCCATAAGTCCAACTTTCTTCATCAGTCAAAATCCTTATTTTCAAAAAACACTACACAAAAATTCTTTTGAATAAATGTACCAAATCATTCCAGGTTGCAAAAATCACTAAAGCCATTATTACCCCAAAACCAAATCTGAACATATATTCTTTTATTTTTTCCCCAATTTCTCTGCGGGCAATCATCTCGACAATCGAAATCACGGCCTGTCCGCCGTCCAAAACCGGAATGGGAAACAGATTAATCAGCCCGAGATTAATGGAAAGCAGCGCCATAAAGACCGTAAAATCAATCAATCCGCGCTCTTTGCTGATATCGCCGGACATCTCCGCAATCCGGATAACACCGCCCACATCATCAGAAGCTCTTTTCCCGGTCAGCATCTGACCGACGCCGCGCAACGTTGCCGTGGTAATATCCCAGGTCTCGGCACAAGCCTCTTTAACCGATTCGGCAAAAGACAAATCCCGCTTGTCCAATTCAACGGCATTGACCGAACGAACGCCCAGCAGCAGTTTTTGCTGCTTGGGGGCATTTTCGCTGTCATATTCGCTAGTAGGAACCTCCAACTCTTTCAACGTAACATGAATATTCAAAACTTCTTCACCGCGTTGGATAACGACATCGGCTTTTTTATCAACACTCAAATCCACTTCGCGCTGCAAATCGGCAAAAGTATCAATCTTTTTGCCGTTTATCTCCAGCACCCGGTCATTTTTCAAAATCCCTGCAGCCTGAGCCGCACCGCCTTCAAGCACCTCACCGATAACCGGAGGAAAAGTCAGACGGCCGAGAAAGAAAAATATCGCCGTAAAAATTGCAATGGCAAACAAATAGTTAGCCAACGGACCGGCAAGCGTAATTACCAGTTTTTTCGACGGCGGCTGAGCCGTAAACGTCCGCTTTAAATCGTCTTCGGAAAGTTTCTTAACTTCTTCGCTTTCGGTCGCACTGGCCACATCGGCATCGCCCAGCATCTTAACATAACCGCCCAGCGGAACGGCGCAGACTTTCCAACGCGTCCCGGATCTGTCATTAAACCCCCAAAGCTCTTTGCCGAAACCGAGCGAAAATTCCTCCACTTTAACGCCGACAAACTTGGCCACCGCAAAATGCCCGAGCTCATGCACAAAAACCAATATTCCCAATAAAACAATAAAAGGAACCAAATAATAAAAGATATCAATCAGCCAATCCATCTTCCTACATCCCGCTGCTGATAAAACCAACAATAAACAAAGCCAGATAAAGCATTGGCGCCGCAAAGATCAAACCGTCTACCCGGTCAAACATACCGCCGTGTCCCGGAATAAGATTGCTGGAATCTTTCAAGCCCAAACGACGTTTGATTGCCGATTCGATTAAATCGCCGATCTGAGCAACCACGGCTACCGCCGCTGCCAAAAGACAGAAATAAAGCAACGGCTCTGTCCCCGCATAGTAATAAACCAGCGCTCCCGTTACAGCCACGGCCAGCACTATACCGCCGACCAGACCGGACCAGGTTTTGTTCGGGCTGATTTTCGGAGCAAGTTTCGGACCTTTAAGCGTCGAACCGACAAAATATCCGCCGATATCCACACTCCAGACTGCCAGGAAAAACCACAAAGCCAAAGCAAAACCGCCAAACTCATACAGCCAGTTGATAGAACCGGCACCGATGGCAATATACGGAACACCGAGCATCAGCAGATATTTATGCTCCTCATGGCGAGCCAGCCAGATAGCCGTCAGCCAGCAAAACAACACCACCGTACCCCAGATAATTCCGGGAAAAGGAACCATGGCCGAAAGCACGGCCGGTACGGTATAAGCTATGGCAAAAGCGTTCTGCCGGGAACTCGGAACCATTGAACTCCACTCCCAGGCCAACAACACACCAATCAACATCACCAGAAAATTCATAAACGGAGTGCCGTAAAATAAAGCCCCCAAAACAACCGGAATCATAACAACTGCCGAAACCGTACGTTTCAACAAAGATCTGGCTTTAGATTTTTCCATATCTTCTCTCCCTTGCATTAAAATTCTTAATAATATCTTCCAGACACCTGCGGTCAAAATCCGGCCACAAAACATCCGTAAAATAAAATTCCGCATAAGCAATCTGCCACAACAGATAATTGCTGACCCGTTGCTCGCCGCTGGTTCTGATAACCAAATCCGGATCGGGAATATCTTTTGTATAAAGCAATCCTGCAAACATTTTGGCGTCAACGTCTTCCGGAGCAATATCGCCGCGCTTGGCCAAAACGGCAATTTTCCGGGCGGCCTGCACAATCTCCTGTCGCGAACCGTAACTCAGTGCAACACACAATGTCATTTTGTCATTGCCGATCGTCTCTTCTTCCAGTTTACTCATCGATTCGACAATATCCGCCGGCAGCATCGAACGCTCTCCGATAAAAATAATCCGGACCCCGTTTTCCTGCAATTCTTTCAAATCAGACTTCAGATATTCACGCAAAAGCCCCATCAGGGTTTCCACCTCTTCTGCCGGCCGCTGCCAGTTTTCGGTCGAAAAAGCATACAGAGTCAGGTACTTAACCCCCATTTCTCCGGCTGCCCGCGTAATTTCCTTTACTGTCTCTGCACCTTTCTTATGCCCGACAGAACGCGGCAGGCCCCTTTTCTTGGCCCAACGTCCGTTCCCGTCCATAATAATCGCAATATGCTGCAGATTGCCTGTCTTAGTCGTCAAAACATTCCTCGTAACTTATTCTCGTTCAAAAAAAACACGGCTCTTGCTTATACCTGCAAAATATCCTTTTCTTTCAGCGCCTGAAGCTCGTCAATTTTCTTAATCGATTCGTCCGTCAGTTTCTGAATTTCATTTTCAAATCTTTTTTCTTCATCTTCTGAAATGGCATTATCTTTTTTCAGCTTTTTAATCCCGTCGATTCCGTCGCGGCGGACGTTACGAACGGCTACTTTGGCCTGTTCGGCATATTTTCCGGCCACTTTAACCAGCTCTTTTCTTCTTTCTTCGCTGAGCGGCGGGATTGGAATACGGATAAGCTGTCCGTCCGATACAGGGTTCAACCCCAAATCAGATTCGCGGATGGCTTTTTCGGCCGACTTTGCCAAACTCTTATCCCAAACGCTGACAGAAAGCGTTCTGGCATCCGGAACGCTGACGGTTCCGACCTGGTTCAGCGGGGTCATCGACCCGTAGGCCTCTACCATAATGCCGTCCAGCAGACTGGCATGGGCGCGGCCGGCACGCAGACCGCCGAAATCATTCTTCAACGCCTCGATAGTTTTATCCATTCTTGTTCTGGTATCGGTTTTAATCTCGTTAAAATCCATAATCTATTCCTCGTTTTTAATTATCGTAAATTCACCTTTGCCGCACACGGCTTTCATCAGGGCATTTTCGGCAGCCTGGGCAAACACCACGACCGGAATGTTGTTTTCCCGCGCCAGAGCAATTGCCGTCGTATCCATTACCTTAAGCTGCTTATTGATAACCGTGTCATAATCAATCATCTGATATTTCCGCGCCTGCGGATTCTTCAACGGATCACTGTCATAAACACCGTCCACCTGCGTCGCTTTCAAAATCACATCGCATTTCATCTCCGAGGCTCGGAGCGCTGCTGCCGTATCGGTTGTAAAAAACGGATTCCCCGTTCCTGCCGCAAAAATGACAACTCTTCCCTTCTCCAAATGACGCAACGCTTTGCGATAAACATAATGCTCGCAAACATCGGGAATATTCAGAGCCGACATAACTCTTGCCGCCGCCCCGATCCGCTCCAAAGCATTTTGGATAAAAAGCGCATTCATAACCGTCGCCAGCATACCGACCTGATGAGCCACCACCGGCGCCATTTCCTTAGAGGCATCTTTTGCACCGCGAAAGATATTGCCGCCGCCGATAACAACACAGACTTCCGTCCCCGTATCGGCAATTTCCTTAATCTGCGCCGCCAAAGCGTTAATAACCTCTTCCGACATTCCGTAAGGCTTGTTTCCCAAAAGTCCCTCGCCGGAAAGTTTCAGCAGAATTCTTTTATAAATAGGCTTCATGAGCATCCTTAAACAAATACATTTTTTTACATATTAGCGTCTTTAACAGATTTGTCATCATATTTCTTTACTTTATATAAAAGAAAAATGCAACCTCACGCAAGTTATCTCCACCGCAAAAAATAATATTGAAAAAACGGCGGCTTCGTTTTAAGTTTGAAATAAATTTTTTAAGACATATCAAACATAAGGATTGGTTCTATGATGACAGCTTTTATCTTATCGGCTCTCGGAGGCTATCTGCTCGGCTCCGTACCTTTCGGCCTTGTTCTGACCAGAATGGCCGGACTGGGCGACATTCGCAAAATCGGCTCAGGCAATATCGGTGCTACCAACGTTTTGCGCACCGGACGCAAAGACCTGGCGCTGCTGACGGTTTTGCTGGACGCTTTCAAAGCCGGCATCGCCGCCCTGATTGCCAAACATCTGATAACAAACGAGGCCATGATATTCTGTGAATATCTGACTTCTGTCAACACGGTCGCCGCGCTCATTGCCGGCACCGCCGCCGTCATCGGACACAACTTTCCGGTCTGGCTCAGGTTCAAAGGAGGCAAAGGCGTCGCCTCTGCTTTCGGTTTTATCCTGGTTCTGTCGCCGTCCGTCGCTGGCTTGGCGCTTCTGACCTGGCTGGTTGTTGCTTTCGTTACGCGCTATTCGTCATTGTCGGCAATTACCGCCGCGGTTATGGTTCCTTTTTATGCCTTTTTCCTTTCCTCGCCGGTTTATACAATTTTCTATACCGCAATCGCTCTTTTGGTGCTGCTCCGCCACCATGCCAACATTGCCCGCCTGATTAAAGGCGAAGAAAGCAAAATTTCTTTTAAGAAGAAAAAATGAGCAGAGAAAAAGAAAACGATATTATAGACTGCCTGCGCCTGATTAATTCGGAAAACGTCGGGCCGGTTACTTTTTACAAACTCATCCGGGAATACGGCAGCATTGCCGCCGCGCTCGATGCTCTTCCCGCCGCAATAAAAACAACGCCCTGCCCGAAAGCGGACGCCGAGGCCGAACTTGAAAGAGCACAAAAAATCGGTGCCAAAATCATCACTTACCGCGACCGGGAGTATCCCGCCCTGTTAAAACCGCTCAACGACCGCCCGCCGTTATTATATGTCCTCGGCAACCCCGGGCTGCTCAACCTGCCGCTCAGCATTTCCATTGTCGGCGCGCGCAATGCCACAATCAACGGCCGCAAAACCGCCTCAAAAATTGCCCATGACCTGACCAACAATCAGATTCTGGTCATCTCCGGAATGGCGCGCGGCATCGATTCGGCGGCTCATAAAGGGGCAATGTATGCCTGCGACCAACAAGGTCCCACAATAGCCGTGCTTGGAACCGGGGTTGACATTCCTTATCCCAAAGAAAACGCGGGCCTGTATAACCAAATCATTGAGCAAGGCGCCATTGTCTCGGAGTTCCCGCTCGGCACTTTGCCGCAGGCCGCCAATTTTCCGCGCCGCAACCGCATTGTTGCCGGACTTTCCTGCGGAACATTGGTTGTTGAAGCCTCTTTAAATTCCGGTTCGCTGATTACCGCCCGGTTGGCCTTGGAACAAGGGCGCGACATTTTTGCCGTTCCCGGCTCGCCGCAGGATAACCGCTCGCTCGGCCCCAACAAATTAATCAAAGACGGCGCGGTTCTGGTTGAATCTGCTGACGATATTTTGGAAACCTTATCCCAAACCCACAGTGTTCAACTGACAGAATATATTGACAAGTTGCAAAAAAATGCCGATATTCCGGAAGAAGAAAACGAAGCGGAAGATTTGCCGGAAAACATCTGCCTGGTTGATTACATCAGCCGCGAAGGCGTTTATGTTGACGAACTGATTCGCACAACCGGCCTGACGGTTTCCGAGCTTTCGCCGCTCCTTTTGGAATTGGAATTAAACGGTAAAATCGAAAGACAGCCCGGCAACAAAGTTGCCCTCATAAAATAGAAACGGAAGAAAATGAAGTTAGTTATTGTAGAATCTCCGGCCAAAGCCAAAACCATCAACAAATACCTTGGCAGCGATTATAAAGTTCTTGCCAGTTTCGGCCACATTCGCGACTTGCCGAGCAAAGACGGCTCCGTCAAACCGGACGAAGATTTTGCCATGAGCTGGGAATTAAGCCCCGGCGGCCAAAAACGCTTAAAAGACATCATTGATGCCGTCAAAGACGCCGACACGATAGTTCTCGCATCCGACCCGGATAGAGAAGGAGAAGCCATCGCCTGGCATATTCTGGAAGAATTGAAAAACCGCAAAAAAATCAAAGACAAAAAAATTGAACGCGTTGTCTTTCACGAAATCACCAAACGCGCCGTTACGGAGGCTATCAAAAACCCGCGCCAGATTGACGACAACCTGGTTTCGGCCTATATGGCGCGCCGCGCTTTGGACTATCTCGTCGGCTTTACCTTATCACCGGTTTTATGGCGCAAACTCCCGGGCTCCAAATCGGCCGGACGCGTCCAGTCCGTTGCCCTGCGCCTGATTTGCGACCGCGAAACCGAGATTGAAAAGTTCAAACCGGAAGAGTATTGGACAATCGACGTTGATCTGATTACCAAAACTCAGGCATTGATAAAATCGCACCTGATGACGCTCGACGGCAAAAAGCTTGAAAAATTTGACATTAATACTGAAGAAAAAGCCCTTGCCGCCAAAGCCAAAATCGAGGCTCAGGAGTTTAGCATTGCCAGCGTTGAACGCAAAAAAGCCAACCGTTATCCGGCACCGCCGTTCACAACTTCGACCCTGCAACAGGAAGCCGCCCGCAAATTGCGTTATTCGGCCAAAAAGACCATGCAGATTGCCCAAAAGCTTTATGAAGCCGGTTTAATTACATATATGCGTACTGACGCGGTAAACCTTTCTCAGGAGGCCATTGCCGCCTGCCGCGAGGCTATTGTAAAATATTTTGGCGAGGCTTATCTGCCCAAAACAGCCAAAGAATACAAAACCAAATCCAAAAACGCACAGGAAGCGCACGAAGCTATTCGTCCGTCCGATGTGATGAATACGCCGAAGAAAATGGAAACCAAGTTGGATTCCGATTCTCACAAACTGTATGAACTGATTTGGAAACGTACGGTCGCCTGCCAGATGAATCCGGCGGTTCTGGATAAGGTTACAATCGATTCGATTTCTGCCGACAAACAAATCATCCTGCGCGCCAACGGACAAGTCATCAATTTTGACGGATTCCTGAAACTGTATCAGGAAAGCAAAGACGACAGCGATGAAGACGATGAAAACCGCATTCTGCCGAATGTTGAAGAAGGCGAAAACGTCAACAAGGGAGAAATCACCACCGACCAGCATTTCACCACGCCGCCGCCGCGCTTTACTGAAGCCAGCCTGGTAAAAAAACTGGAAGAACTCGGCATCGGCCGTCCGTCAACTTACGCGACGATTATCTCCGTTCTGCAGGAGCGCAAATACGTCCGGGTCGAAAAACTGCGCTTTATTCCGGAAGACCGCGGGCGCATTGTTACCGTATTCCTGGAAAACTTTTTCAAAAAATATGTAGAATACGACTTTACGGCCCAACTGGAAGAATACTTGGATGACATCTCCGCCGGTGAAATGGAATGGAAAAAACTTCTGGGCGGTTTTTGGGCAAAATTCATTAAGACGGTTGAATCGGTTCAGCCGCTCCAAATTACCGAAGTCATCAACAAGATTGACGAAGCGCTGTCTTTCCACCTCTTTCCGCCGCGTGAAGACGGCTCCGACCCGCGGGTCTGCCCGGAATGCGGCAAAGGCCGTCTGAGTATCAAACTCGGCAAATTCGGTGCCTTTATCGGCTGCTCCAATTATCCGGAATGCAAATATACCAAACCGCTGGTCGATACCTCCGATGAAGAAGCTGCCGATTCGCAAAAGCCCAAATCCGGCGAGGATAAAGTTCTGGGCGAATTGAACGGGATGAAAATTTACCTCAAAAAAGGCCCGTACGGATTTTATCTGCAACTGGGCGAAGACGCCACGGCCACAACCGAAAAGCCAAAACGTTCCGCCTTGCCAAAAAATCTGAGCCCGGAAGAAATCACGTATGAACAGGCGGCAACGTTATTAAGCCTGCCCAAACAACTCGGCAACGGCATTGAGGTCAATATCGGAAAATTCGGCCCTTATATCAAACAGGGCGGAAAATCCAAATCGCTGACCGGCAATGACAATATTTTCAATATTACGTTGGAACGGGCGGAAGAAATTTTGAAGAACGTTGCCGAACGTCCGGCCGGAAAAGTCATCGGACAACACCCGAAAGACAAAGCCGATATTACGTTGAATGTCGGACGTTACGGTCCGTATCTGAAATGGGGCAAAAACAACTATGCCCTGCCGAAAGCGCTAAAAGACAAAGAACCGACTTTGGAAGAAGCGCTCCAAATTATTAATGCAAAAAAATAAAGCCCAATCCCCGTTCTCCCGAACGGGGATTTCTTTATCTTCTAGCCAAAATCCCGCTCCAACTTTTCATTAGGCATTGACACTAGAGTTTTGTTGTGGTATAGTAGTTTTTAATA
>CALXUP010000015.1 GCA_944391715.1 uncultured Alphaproteobacteria bacterium | reverse complement strand
GTTGTCCGTGGGATTCTTCTTACGGTAAATGCTGTACGGCATCACCCTCTTCCGGATGTCCGTCTAACTACGGCGTTGACTGTACCGGTTCTGCCTCCGGTACCGATGCCTGCGGATATACCTGTTACCGCTGTTGTGATGACAACTGTCCGTCCGGAACGTCTAAAAACTATTCCGGTTCCGTATCTACTTACACTGAATGCGGAACAGCCTGCAGACGTTGCAAAGACTGTACTTCCGGCAGCACTTCTTATTCCGGCTCTTATGTCGGTTCCTCCGAATGCGGAAGCTGTTATGCTTGTTCCGATACTTGTCGCTCAGGTCAGAAGTCCGTATCTTGCTCTTCCAATTATGTAAAAACCCGTGTATCGACAACAGAATGCGGCTCTAGCTGTTATGAATGCCAATATAACTCTGATTGTTCCGTAACCTCAAAATCTTGTTCTTACGGATGCGCTTCTTACAACTCCTGCGGTAAGTGCACCTCTTGCGAATCCGCTCCGGCTCATACGCATAGTTATTCTTGTCCGAGTGGATATTCGACTTCTTCCAGTGGATGTTCTAACGGTTATACCACCACAAGCAAGACTTGTTCTTGCGGGGCTAAATCCGGTACCTGTTACAAGTGCAATGCTGCTCCGTCAACGCCTTCTCACAGCCACAGTTACTCTTGTCCGAGCGGGTATTCGACTTCTTCCAGTGGATGTTCTAACGGTTATACCACCACAAGCAAGACTTGTTCTTGCGGGGCTAAATCCGGTACCTGTTACAAGTGCAATGCTGCTCCGTCAACGCCTTCTCACAGCCACAGTTACTCTTGTCCGAGCGGGTATTCAACTTCTTCCAGCGGATGTTCTTATGGTTACATCACGGCAGACAAGACCTGCGAATGCGGTGCAAAGTCCGGTACTTGTTACAAATGTAAAACACACACCCACAGCTATTCCTGCCCGAGTGGATATTCGACTTCCTCCAGCGGATGCTCTTATGGTTATACCACCACAAGCAAGACCTGCGAATGCGGTGCTAAATCCGGTACTTGCTACAAGTGTAAAAGTTGCTCTTATACTTCTGAATGTCCTGGTTATAACTTTGTAAGTTGTAGTTATGGCATAGCAGATTCGTGTTCAGCCTGTGGCACGACAAAATACAAATGCAAATCACGCCCCCTGATCAGCCCTTGTTCTGGATCCTGCCCGGCAGGTATGAGATATACCAACAGATGCTGCTGTCCTAGCGGTGAACCGATCCTAAGCGGCTATCGTAACTGCGACTGCTGTGTCAATACGGTTCAGTAAGCCTTGTAACTTACAAACGCAAAATAAACTGCCTCATAATTTGAGGCAGTTTGTTTTTATTGTTGCTAAAGACTAAAAATAGTGGCGCCAACTCACCAAAGCTTCATCCAGATCTTTGCCATAATTCTGCTCATAACAATATTCGGCGGCAATGGCATTGCTGCGGTTGAGTGAATAAACAGCCTCCGCTTTATATCTCATTTTATCGCCAAAATGATTGGTTGCCAAAACTTTCTCAGCTTCCGCAATCAGCCGCCAGCTGCCATAATCGGCAAAAATACCGGCCGTCCAGCCTAATCCGCCGATTGTGTTATCGGGCAGGATGGCTCCGTATCCGGCATAAACACTGCCCAGAAAATAAAACCAGATTTCTTCATTCAACGCCACCGTCGAACCGCCGCCGACTTTAAGATTAAATGTATATCCCTCTTTTTCCGTTCCGGGGTTCATTTCCCTTTTAACATCAGCGTTAATCAGATAAGAAATCGGTTTGAACATCGCATCAATCGGCGACAATGACTTTATCCCGACCAAATCAAACTGCTGCAAAACCGTTTTATCAGAATCGTCATAATGCCGAAACGTCGTATTCAGAAAGTTTATCTCTGCACCGCGCAGAAAGCCATAATTATCATCGGTAAGAGAATGATAAGCCGGACGATAGCTAACCTCCTGAAAAGCCTCACCATTCCGAATACCGGCGCCAAACACCGCCCGCATGGCATTGTGAGAAAACAAAGGATTTTTGCCGTCTTTCAATTCTTCCATTTTCCCGTTTTCCGCAATTTTATTCCGGGCCAACAGAGCCTTAAAACTGCGCTGCCGGTAGTCGGAAAGTTCGAGCTCGTGCGCAACGTATTGGTATTGCACATACTGATAGGCCGTTTCCAGAATATCTGCCTTTGCCGCATTGTCATCTACTCCGGACAAAGTCCAGTCCTGATTTTTGATTGCCGCCAGATAAGCCTCTTTTTCCTTGGTGTTCATCTGCTTATAACGGTGTTTGATTTTTGCCTGCCGCGACGGGCGGTAATTAATGCCTTTAACCAGCCCCGGACGGGAATACACAGCTTTTACCGTATCCAAGGGAATGGCCTGGACCGGAAAGTCATCCGCCAGATGCAGCCCCGGTCGAACGGCGTCCAAAGTTTCCATCAGCATATAAGAACAGTTGCGGGTAAAAAAGTAGTACCGGCTTTGTGCCTGACCGACTTCCCATAAATGTGCCACAAACAAATCCAACTCTTCCGGCGTAAAATCCAGATTAAGTTCCCAGATATCACGGTTTTCAATATTGTTATAAGTATTGATAACATCATAATAAGGTTTGACCGTAAAGCCACCGTAATATCCGCCGGTCAAGCCGAGAACGGCAAACAAAACGCTGTTTTCCTGCCCGGCCGTAAAAGCACCGTAATTTGCCCCGTGCGCCAGCAGCTGGGTTCCTTTGCGCGCCGTATCAATCCGCAAAAGCGTGTGGCCGAACAAAGAAGACGGATTGTTCATATAAGCATCGGTAAACAACAGGGTAACGCCAGCCGGCTGCAAGTCTTTTTGAAACTGCTCATATTCTTTGCATTTAGGAAAATCCGCCGATGTCAGCTTGTGTTTTTTCAGATACAGATAGCGACCGGGAAAAAAGCACCTTTTTTCATCTTGTCCGGCAAACAACGCAATGGTTGCTTTTAACTCATTCTCCGGATTTTCTTTGCCGTCCGGCGCCAAAAAGAAATTATCGGAATCGATTGTGCTTTCATACTGCCCGTTTCCCTGCGGGCGGTAGTGTCCGAGCGCCAACCATTCCGGAGAATAAGCCGGACTTTCCGCAGCCTGTATCTCCGCTGCGGCGAAAAAAAACACACTAAAAAAAAGCCAATTCTTAAACATCATAAAAAATAAAGCGGCTTTTCGGATTTATGCCCCGAAAAACCGCCCGTATATTCATAAAATCAGGCGTTTTGAACCAGTTCCAGAAGGTTCAGCGTTACCTGGACGGCATCGACATTTTCATCGGCAAACAAATAAGCGAAATTTGTTTTTGAGATTTCGCCGAGTTTTTCACTGTCCATATTCAGAATACCGGCCAGCGTATCAATGGTTTCGCCGCGACCGGCAGCCGCATCCATTGCATACTGTTCCATATTGTTTTCCAAAAAGGCCAAGGTCATTCTGCCCGTTCCGCCGGTAATGCGTCCGTTCGGATCACAGCCGGACGTACCAAAAGTAATACCGAAAGTCTGGGTACCGAAAAGACCGTTGGTCGTGGCAGCCAAAACCTGCGGCCCGATACCGCTCTGACCGCGCCAGGCCATAGACCCCAGGCCGCATCCGGTACTGTCGACGGCACCGGCATTGGAAGCTGCCATCATTGCTCCGCCGAGAAGCATAACAGCCAAGTATAATTTTTTCATAAATACCTCCAGTTTAAAAGTTACCTTTAAATTTTTAACATAAATAAAGCTTTTGTATAGCACAAAATTCAACTTATACCGCAGTGAAAGATTTCGCTTGAAAATATCAAATTTTATGTTATAGTGGGAAAAATTAGTACTATGGCAGGCTGTGATAAGTTTATTCTTATCGCAGTCTATTATTTGTAATCAGAAAAAGAGGTGGATGAAATGGAAAAATTCCCTTTAACCAAACAAGGATATATTGCTCTTGAGGAAGAGTTGAAACATCTCAAAGGCGTTGACCGCCCGAATATTATTGCGGCAATTGCCGAGGCGCGTTCTCATGGCGATTTGTCTGAAAACGCCGAATATTCGGCCGCTAAAGAGAAACAAAGTTTCATTGAAGGTCGTATTCAGGATCTTGAAGCCGTTTTAAGCCGTGCTCAGGTTATTGACGTTGCCAATACAAAATCTGACGTTATTCGTTTCGGTGCCACCGTTCAGGTTGTGGACGAAGACAACGACAATGAAAAAACCTATCAGATTGTCGGCGACTACGAAGCAGATATTGAAAAAAACAAAATTTCGCTTTCGTCTCCCCTTGCCAAAGCGCTCATCGGCAAAGAAGTCGGCGACGTTGCCGAATATGTTGCCCCGGGAGGCAAAAAATCTTTTGAGATTTTGGAAATCAAATATATTTAAAAAGAAAAAATCAGACTTATATCAAAGCCGGTAATCTTATGATACCGGCTTTAATTTTTTAAAAGGAGCATAAAAATGAAAAATACCCGTTCATCCCATTGTGATTGTCTGCAAAAGGAACAAAACGTAGAAATAAAAACCCCTGAATCCCATATAAAAAAAGAAACGACCTGTTATTGCACCCCGAAAGAATGCGACTGCACCGTAATCCGGGAAGAAACTGACAATACTGAAAAGTGAGGTTGGAAGATTATGACTGAAGATAAAGAAAAAAAGTGCCAATATGTTCTGGACTATAACAACAAATGCGACTGCCGCGAAGACGACAACTGCGGCTGTACTTATCCCAACAATCTGCCGCAGGATTTTAAGCAGGAATGTAAAGACCCAGCCGGCTGCTCCCGTTTGCAGCCGTAGTCTTTGCCCAGAGTTCTTCGTCTTTGGAGAATATTGACCGGTTTATTTTCGTTTTGTCTTGCCAAAAACAGATAATCCTTTTATTTAATAAAAAAAAAACAAACGGAGAAAGCTATGGCACAATACAAAACCCCAGTTTTGATTATCGGCTCCGGGCCGGCCGGTTATACTGCCGGAATTTATGCAGCCCGTGCCGGATTAAAACCCCTTATTGTTTCCGGAGGGCAAATCGGCGGACAGCTGACCCTGACGACAGACGTTGAAAATTATCCCGGTTTTCCGGAGCCGATAAACGGCGGAGAACTGATGGAGCTGATGAAACAACAGGCGCTTAATCTGGGGGTGGAATTTGTTGAAGACAAGATTATCGAAGTCGACTTTAAACAACATCCGTTTAGCTGCAACTCTGAAAACTACAACCTTTTTACTGCCGATGCCATCATTATCGCAACCGGGGCATCGGCGCGCTGGCTCGGATTGGAAAGCGAACAAAAATATTTGGGATTTGGCGTGTCCGGCTGCGCAACCTGCGACGGCTTTTTCTATCGCGGTAAAGACGTTGCCGTTGTCGGCGGAGGCAATACGGCAGCAGAAGAAGCGCTGTATCTGACCAATTTTGCCAAATCCGTCACCCTCATTCACCGACGGGATACACTGAGGGCGGACAAAATAATGCAGCAACGTGTTTTTAACAATCCTAAAATCGCCATAGAATGGAACTGTGTCATTGAGGAAATCACCGGTTCGGATTCCCCCAAATCGGTTACCGGCCTGAGACTCAGAAATATTAAAGACGACAGTACTAAAGAATTAAAAATCGACGGCATTTTTATTGCCATCGGACACCATCCGAATACGGAAATTTTTCAAAACCATTTGGAACTGGACAATAACGGCTATATTGTAACGCAGCCCGACAGCTGCCAAACTAACATTGCCGGTGTCTTTGCCGCCGGAGACGTGAAAGCGCCGGAATTCCGCCAGGCTGTTATTGCTGCCGGTTCAGGGTGTACGGCAGCACTGGAGGCTGAACGCTGGCTGAACAGCCGACACCTTTAAAAATTCAGGTCTCCGATTCCGTCCAACTCATATTTAGTTGTTTTTGTCTAGACCAGCAACTAAAAGCAAACAAGAATTGTGCTTTTTATTATAAAAAACACAAAAAGTTCATTATATTGCAAAAATAGTGTTGCCTTTATTGTTTTTTTGTCTATACTGTAAAGTGATGTTTAATTTTTAATACATATAATTATGGTAAAGAATAATGATTTAGAGAGCGCAAAACAGAGTAGCAGTAACAATCTTTTCAGCTATGCTGACCTGACAAAGTACAAAAACAAGATTGAAAACAAAGATCATTTTCGCAACAGCGAAATCAAGAGATTTCTCAGCCTTGATTTGGATGACCTTTCAGAAATTGACAAGAAGAAAATAATCGCTCTTTTGAGTAAAAAGAACGATTATGCAAAATCAGCCGTTTCATACAATCTGCTGATCCGTGAAATTGCCCAGTCTCATAACGAATCCCTGAGAGCCAAAGCTCTTCCTTTTGCAAAAAAGAACGGGATAGAAACATTGTTAACAGCCTCCCATAAAGGAGCCTGAATTATTAACAAAAAATATTATTAAAAAATGGCAAAAAAAGAAAAAGCCGGGCAGATTACCGTCAACGTCGTCAGCGTTGAAAGTAACAATACCCAGACGGAAATCCGAAAGAAAATACAGGACAAGGCTCAAAAAAGGCAGGCCGAAATTGATGCCAGCCCTTATGCCTGCAATGACAATGCCGATAAGATAAACCGCGAAACCTCCAAAAAACAAATTGAAGATTTTGCCGCAAATGTTCTGAGGGCAAGAAGAAAAGCATATGTATTTTCTCAAATGACGCCGGAAGACGAGGCTAAAATGCGTTTGACGGCGGAAGAAAAAGAAACCTTGAAAGGAATCCTCAGCAATATTAATTACTGTTCTTTTCCCTACTCGGTTAAAAATATTCTGATTGAAGGATTTAAATATCCGGAAGCAGAAGTCCGCCATATGGTGCGCGATTTTGCCGCATCGGAATTCAAACAGGAAGATTCGCCTATTATCGGGCTGGATTTGTGGATAGACCTTCTGTCACGCGAGTATGTGTCCGATACCGGTTTTGCATTTTTGCGAGACCATGTGAAGACCCTGAAGAAACATTCCGGCCGCGTCCTTTACAAATATATCAAAAATGTTAAAGAACGCAATCACAGTCCGGAATCGGAGAGACTTTACCAAGAGGTTCTTTCCTTGTATAAATAATTCCGTTTAGACCAGCATCCCCTCCTGAGCATCTGCTCTTGAGGGGATTTTTTTGTCAATATAAAAAAATCTTGCCAAAAAAACAGAATAATGTTATTATCCGTCTCTGAAATTGGTATTATTATAAATTAATCATTAGTTACTATAATTATGGTGCAAGAAAGAAAATTATCTGCAAAAGAACTCCCTTTGTTTTACAACATGGAAAGAGGAAGCCGGAAACTTGTCTATATGGAACTATGTGCCGGGCAAGATTTTACCGATGTCATAAAAAAATATTGCGACATCATTGCTTTCGAAAAACAAATAAAAAATCAGTGGGACAAAGATTTGCTCAGCGAAATGGCCGATTGTAAATTTGACGGTTATATTTTTTCGTTATATCAGAAGATAAAACTGAAAATAAAATCTCCCAAAAACAACCAGGGGAAACGCGTTAAACAGATTTATCCCCGCGCGGTCAATTACCGGAATCGGCTTAAAGCACAAAAAACGCCGAGTCGAAACGCTGAGGTTTTCTGCCAGATTTGCAAGAACTATTTACAAAGAAAAAGAGAGTTTAACAAAAAACTGTCTGACCTAATGGCTCAGGATATGCCGACGGCAGAGATTATTGCTCATCTTAAAGGCATATATGAAACCGACGACGCCTATAATGACGCTAAAAAGTTTTTGGACAACGCCCTCCAATATATTGAGCATTTGTTCAAAAACAAACAGGTTGTTGTTCCTGCACTGATTGAGATTGCCCTTGATACGCGTTTTATCAATACGCCTGATATTTTTGACAGACAAATCAATGTCATTTGTCAGACTTATAAAGCGTATGAAGACCATGCAATGGCAACAGAAGTGAAGCAAATTTGTTATCATTTTATTGAAACGGCATTTTTCAAATATGAAAAAGCCGATGCAAGATTGATTAGTTTCCTGTTTCTGGGCGATTGGATAAGCGTAGAAACCAGCAACCTGCTGTGCCGCGCTTATAAAATCATCAAAGAAAGAGAGTTACACTTTTTTGTTTTCGAGACCATAAAAAAACTTTATAACAAAATTGATTTTTCTCAGAAAAATCCACTCTCGGAATCAGAAAAGCTTCTCTGTACATTGTATGAAATTTTCAAATACGATTAAAAAAAACTGCCGATTTTTTAAAATCGGCAGTTTTTTTTATTTTGTTTTTCAAAAATTTATTCCGCAACGATTGTTTCGTCTTCATCGCTGGTCAGTTCAGGATGTTCTTCCACAACCTCTTCCGCGCTGTTTTCCGCATCTATATTGCAGCCGCATTCCACCATTTTCTTTTTGCAGGCCAAATCATCTTCCGCACAGCCGCGTTCAACATTACAATCGCAGTCTTCAATCAGCGCCACGCTATTCTCTTGATTTTCTGCCTGTTGACGCAAGGCTTCTTTTACAAAACTGCCGGCTACCATTAAAACAACAACCGTCAATACAATAAAAAACAATTTTTTCATTTTCTCAACACCTTAAAACACATAAAAAAACAGATATACAAGGAATATTGCCATCTTGTTTCTTTGTCAATAACAAACAAGACAATTCATATAAATTTTTAGTGAAAGTTTAATAAAAATATGCTATAATAGATTTTAGTAAAAGGGAGTGAAAGGATTTTGACATGTCAGAACTCGGAGCAATCAGCTCATATGTTTTAAGCGTGCAGCAGATGCAAATGAGCCTGATTAAAAACGCCATTGAAATGCAGCAGCAGGTTATGGAAACTTTGCTGGGAGATTCTGCGGCGGTTGTTCCTCCGTCGGAAAACCTGGGACACAATATCGACATTTCAATTTAGAACGCCAGCAGCTCAATAAATGAGATTGTTAACGCACTTGAAATCACAAATTTGAGGGCGGAGAATATAATATTGCCTGCCATTGCCGCTTTATCCAGTTTGTCTCCGCCATCATCATAAACTCTGTGAAAAACAAAATTATAAGCTGCGGCCAAAAGCAAAGCCAGCAAATAAAAATGATAATTCTTATAAATATGCTCAATCATCTGTTCATAAGACATTTTAACATCAAACAGAATACCGAAAAAAATACCGAGCAGAATCATCGGATTAAAAATTGCTCCCGACGTAAATAAAGCTACGATGCCTTTTATCATTTTCAAAAAACTCTAACTTATTATAAATCTTTGCCCCAAATCCGCTTGGTAACGCGACGGGAACTGCTTTCTGCATATAAATCCGGCCAAATGTATCTTTTTTTGGCGGAAAAAACGGAACCGTCCTTGCTGGTATAAGAAGAAACCAGAGCCAAATTGCCTCTTCTCTTTATAACCTTGTCTAATTCGGCCGCATTAGATAAAAAATCGCTCTGCCAAACTTTTCCCATTATTCTCTCCCATATAAAATTATGGTTATGATAATAAGATAGCACCTAAAAGTAAATAAAATATTATGATTATGTTAAACCGACTGCAAATTACATAAATCGGGTTATTACATCGTTTATCTTGCTGCTGACGCTTTGAACCAGCTCTGCATCTTCGCCTTCTACCCTGACTTTAATCAGTGGCTCCGTCCCCGATTTTCTGACAATAACCGAGCCGCGGCCGGCAACTTCTTGTTTGGCAGCCTCAATGGTCTTTTGAACCTCCGCGTCATTCATTACTTCGGCCACTTTTTCTCTTGATGCAAAGCGCAAATTATCAATTTTGCACGGGCATTTCTCAAAAACAGGAAAAATCTTGCTCATTTTTTTGCGTGTTTTCAAAAGCCCCATACAAACCGTCAGACCGGCAATCAAGCCGTCTCCCGTTGGAGCAAAATCACTCAGTACCATATGTCCGGATTCTTCTCCGCCAAAATTGGCACCAATCTCGTTCATTTTTTCCGTTACATAACGCTCTCCGACAGCCGTCCGATAAAAATCAATTCCAAGCCCCCGGCAGAACTTTTCAAGCCCCATATTCGACCAGATTGTGGCAACGACGGCGTTTCCTTTCAACCGGCCGTCCGACTTCAAATATTGTCCGAGAAAAGCAATAATCTGGTCTCCGTCGAGCCGGTTTCCTTTATCGTCGCAAATGATTATCCGGTCGCCGTCGCCGTCTAACGCAATACCGATATCGGAATTTTCTTTTATAACGGTTTCACACATCAAATCCGTGCAAGTAGAGCCGCAGCCCTTGTTGATGTTATAGCCGTCCGGAGCGACACCGACGGCAATTACATCGGCACCAAAATCTCTAAAAACCTGCGGTGCAATTTTTGAAAAAGCTCCGTTGGCGCAATCAATCACAACTTTTAGTCCGGAAAGAGGAAAACTATTTCTCTTCAAGGAGGCAATTTGGCTCAAATACGGCGTTACGGCTTTAAAATTATATTCAATCCGCCCGATTTTATCAGGATTAAGCGCAAAATTATCTTCCTGTACCCACGCTTCCAGTCTGGCTGTCATATCATCAGAAAACTTGTGTCCGTCGGCCTTAATCAGCTTAATACCGTTATCATGATAGGGATTGTGAGACGCAGAAATCATAACCGTCATCGCTACCCCGAGTTTCGGCGTTATCATAGCGGCAACCGGCGTCGGCAAAACGCCGAGCAACATAACATCGCACCCCATAGAGGTCAGGCCGGCAGCAAGAGAACTTTCCAGCATATCGCAGGAGACACGGGTATCTTTGGCTATTGCCACTTTGCCGGAAAACATCATTCCCAAAGCCTTGCCCAGTTTCAAAGCAAAATCCGCCGTCATCGGAAAAATATTTGCTTTGCCGCGAACACCGTCCGTTCCAAAAAGTTTATCTGCCATAATTGCCTCCTTATAGAAAAGAAATAATGAAGTATTTTGCCATATGCCTGACAAAACTCAAGCATTGTTTCAAAACTTTTCATACAAGTTTTATTAAAAAATGTTTCAAATATAATCCCTTTATTCTAGCCAAAATCCCCATCTTACTTTTCAAATATATTTGACTATAGCATTTTGTTGTGATATAGTGGTCTTTGATGATAATTCTTCTGATTTATCATTCTCGGGTGCCTTTTTATTCTGTCATTCTCGGGCTTGACCCGAGAATCCAGATAAAAAAGAAGCCTTATGGTTGACTTGGATCCCCGGGTGTAAATTCCCGCAAGCGGGCCCCTTGGCACTTCGCAAGCTCAGCGATTTTATCCGGCTGTCCCAGTGCCTGCGGCACGCGACGCCGAATGCAATTGCGTCCCGTAGGGTTCGAACTTCGTACAAATCTAAGCTAAAGCTAAGGATTTGCACTCGTTCTCACCAACTATCGACTTCAAGCCCGGGGATGACGAAAGAAAAAAATAAAGTGCCAGGGGATGACAAATAAGAAAAAACAAAGTGCCCAGGGATGACATAATAAAAATAAGCCCGGGGATGACAGAATAAAAAGACAAAGTGCCGGGATGACGGAAAAACAAAGTATTTGAAAATGGCAATACAAAAAAACGCGGAGGTTATTCTCCGCGTTTTTTTGCAGCGATTTTTCTGTTAAGCGCTTTTTTTAGACATCAGCCCTTCGGAAATCTGCAGATTGGTCATAATCATACTGTCAATGGCCTTTTGATTCAGATTTTCAATATTCTTTCCGACTTCCAATGTTTTGGCCGAAACATAATCTGCCAGTTTAATCAGATTATTTTTGGTTTCTTTCGGCATTTTGCTGTCTTCGGAATTGGCAAGCGTCTTAATATAAACCCAGAGTTTCATATTTTTATCAAGCGCTTCAACCAGGCTGTTTTTATCATCGTTATCACGGGCGGTTGAAATATCAATTGCACATTTCAACAACGAAAAAGCTTCTGCCTTGGCCAGATGATTTCTGACTGCCTCCAAAAGGCCTTCTGAAATTTGCATATTGATATTAATCAGGCAGTTATAATCCGGCGCGCTCATATGAATCCCTTTGGAAAGAGTCAGCCGCTCAACAAACTTTGACAATTTCAGCAGGTTTTCTTTGATATCTTCAGGAAGCAAATTCTTTACATCTTTGAGAGAAGTTTCTATCTCCACCCATAATTTTAAGTTATTGTCCAATGCGGTCAGAATCGCCATCTCGTCTCCGCCGTTAAAAGCGTTTGAAATTGCCAGCGCATATTTCAAAAAGATTTCGGCTTCGTTTTCCGCATGTTTTACTTCGTTCACTGTCTTTTTCATTTTGCATCCTTACAAAAAATTTTTTTCCATTTTTATATAATCTATCACGCCGGTCTTTTAAACCGTAAACTTCAAGCTATTCACTTTTTTCTTTCACAATAAGCGGGTCCGCTCAAATTGGGGAAGTCAAACGGACCCGTTTGGGGAAAGGGGCTGCGCTTTTCCAGCAAAGTTGGGGATCTATTCTGGATCGACAGCCCCTATGCGGGTAAAAAACGGGGAGATTTTTTAACACCACAAAACATAATAATATGGGAAACTTTCATCAGAACGGCGATATGATGTCTATCAACTGGCGGCCGTAACGCGGCTGCTGGACATCGGAGATGACGCCTTTTCCGCCGTAAGAAACTCTCATTTCGGCAATCTTGCTCGATTCAATCGTATTATCCGAGGCAATGTCCGCCCGGCGGATGATCCCTCTGACCATCATCTGTCTGAGCTCGTAATTAACGCGAATCTCCTGACTGCCTTCAATAACCAGATTGCCGTTCGGCAAAACCTGCGTTACTATCGCGGCCAAAGTCATATTAATTTTTTCCTGGCGGTCAATTTTGCCGTCGCCGGAAATCTCGCGGTTGGACGTGATATTGATTATATCAGAAGCATCAACGGCATCCGGCAGATAATCTTTGGCATAAGACTCGTAGCCCAGGAAAGACGTTATTCCGACAGAATCTTTATTGTCATCACGGTTTTGCTCAGTTTCGTTTTCCATTAATGCATTATCTTTAGCAGAGATTTTGACGGTAATGATATCGCCGACTTTTGATGCCCGTTGGTCTTTGAAGAATCCGGAAGACCCCGGTTTCCATAACGAATTTGCCATCGGCTGCGCCTCAATCTGCTGCGGCATCGGCATACTTACGGGCTCATAACCTTTAACCTCGGTCGGATTTTCAATCGGGCTGATTTCGGGAAGCTCGCCGATAGAGGTCAGGCGTCCCCAGATTCCGCAACCGGAAAGGGATGTGGCCATCAGCAGCATTCCTGCCCAAAGTTTGATACCGTTTGTTTTATTCGTCATTTTGTTTTCCTCTTCTTATTGCTGCTCAACACGCACCGTATCGGCATCAATAACTTCTCCGTATAAATCTCTTTTGCTTTTGGTATTGCGAATCTCTATTTTATCGCCCAAACTTCCGTCTTCCAAGGCCTCGGCTCTGGCCGTAATCTGCATGAACGGCGTTTGATATACCAGATTAACCATACTGCCTTTTTTAATCAAAATCTCTTTGCCGACGTCTTTGTCGTTAATGATTTTGCCTTCCCGCAGGTTTCTTTTGGCTTCCATATTGAGCAGCTTTTCCTTGTCTACCAGATTTTGCGGCTTAATCCGGTTTGAGCGGGTTTTGATGCTTTTCAGCTTGTCGGCGGTAATGATTTCGCCTTTGTTGATATTTTGCGCCGGAACAAAAATCTCCTTCAGAATATAGTATTTTCCCTGATAAGAAGATTTTGCCACCGACCGGCCGCCGGCAAAAAATTCCGCATCTGCCGAAAACTTGTTTTGCAGCTCGTCAAACCGGGCATTCGCCACCATAATTTTGACCTCTCCCGGCTCTTCTATGGCAAAGTTGGTCTGCCCGCCGTAAAATTCCAGCTCAATTTCATCGCCCTCGCCAAAACGCTCAATATATTCTTTTTTTAACGCATCGGCGATTTTTTCTTCCGAAACAAAAGTTTGTCCGAAAACCGGAATCGGGTTAAGAACCGTCAGAACCAAAGCTAATGTTAAAAGCAGACGTTTCATTTTGCGCTGTCCCCTTATCTCAACTGGTTGATTGTGCTCAACATCTGGTCTGCGGTTGAGATAACCTTCGAGTTCATTTCATAAGCGCGCTGGGCGGAAATCAGCTCGGTGATTTCTGAAACCGGATTGACGTTGGAAGTTGACAAGTATCCTTGTAAAATCGAACCAAAACCCTCGGTATCCGGGTTATCAATAATCGGAGCGCCGGAAGCCTCGGTTTCCGTAAACAGGTTGTTTCCAACGGCTTCCAGGCCGGCCTCGTTCGGGAAAGTCGCCAATTCCAGCTGGCCGACGTTGACTTCATCGGTTTCGCCGTCTTGTTTGACCCAGACCTCGCCGGAGTTGTTGACATAAACTTCAACCGCATCTTCCGGAATTGTAATTTCCGGCTGAACGGTATAGCCGTCATGGGTTACAATAACGCCGTCGCCGTTTCTCTGAAAAGCACCGTCGCGGGTATAAGCCGTTCCCTGCCCGTCCGGCAGCTCTACCTGAAAATAGCCGCGACCGCGAATGGCCAAATCGAGCTCATTGCCGGTGTTGGTCAGGCCGTCGCCGTCGGTAATGCGATAAACGGCAGCTGTTCTAACACCCAGACCAAGCTGGATGCCGGACGGAACAATTGTCTGCGATGCCGTGGAGGCTGAACCCGGGCGGATGATGTTCTGGTACAAGAGGTCGGTAAATTCTGCCCGTCTTTTGGTATAAGCGGTGGTGTTCATATTGGCGAGGTTGTTGGCGATGACATCAACGTTGGTTTGTTGTGCCAGCATTCCGGTTGCGCCGATATCCAATGTTCTCATAATTTTTCCCCTCTAAATTATTATATAAGTTCCGAATAAGTGCTGATGGTGTTGGAAAGGCGTTCATGCTCCTCGTCAATCATCTGCTGCACATATTCATAAGAACGTTGCAAATTAATCATTTTTGTCATTTCAACAATCGGCTGCACGTTAGATTCTTCTACCTTCCCCTGCAGAACGCGCGTGTTGTTGCCGCCGACCGTCATCATGTTGCCTTCGGTATTTGCAAATTTCGTGCCGCCGACTTTCAATAGCTTCTGCTCATTCTCAAAACTAACCAGTTTTAAGCGGCCGATGATGCCCGTTTCCGTCGAAACTTCGCCGTTTTCACTAATAACAATCTCTTTTTCGCCCGGAGCGATAAAAAACGGTTCATTATTTTCCGAAAGCAGCGCATCGCCGTCTTTTGTTACAATCATACCGTTGGCATCCAGTGAAAATTGTCCTTTCTTGGTATACATTTCGCCGTGCGGCGTCTCAATGGCAAAGAAAGCATCGCCCTGCAGAGCCACATCAAGCGAATTTCCCGTTTCCTGGAATGCACCTTCCTGAAAATCCTTAAATGTTCCGAAATCTTGCGTAAAATACAGAGGAACCTGCCCAAAGCCTTTGGCTCCTTCTGTTTTGACAATGTAAGAGCTGAATACTGCGTCATCCTGCTTATAACCGGCGGTGTTCATATTCGCCATATTATTGGAAACAATGTTCATTTGTTTCCATAACCCCATTTGGCGCGACAACGCAATGTATTTTGTATTATCCATTTTATTCTCCCCAATAGCGGATAATTTTTTATTTTGCTTTTCATAATGCAAATACCGTGCCACCTGCACGGCAGGCGCGCGGCGGGTTGAATGCACTGTGCTCAAGAGACCGCGTTGCTCTATTGTTTTCCACGGTCAAGGTTGTGCTTTGAAATGTGGCAACATTGTGCTGTAGAGACCGCTTTGCTCCGGCGGGAATTGTGAAGGGCATAAAGGCACTGTCATTGCCGGATTCTTTTTTCTAGTCATTGCCGGACTTGATCCGGCAATCTACGTTAATAAATTGGCTTTATTATTGACTTGGATCCCCGGGTCAAGCCCGGCAATGACTAGAAAAAACGGGCTCGGGATGATGATAAAAAAACAAACGTGGGGAGTAGTGAGATAAGGAAGACAAAATAAATTTAGCACTTTCAAATATTCATTGATTTGGGGTGAAAAATGTGGTATAATACGTTAATGAGTTTATCCAATAGAATTTGGAGAGGGACGATGTTTAGAAAGAAGTTGTATTATAGTGTGTTAATCCCAGCGGTTTTGCTGGTTTTGAGGCCGGTTTGGGCAGCAGAGATTCATGTCTCGACCTGGGATGAATTGAAGAGCGCGGTAGAGAACGGCGTAGACGGTGCCGGCACCGGCGGAACAGTCTATTTAGACAAAAACATCGTCGTTCCCGGGGGTGAAAGTTCTGCAATCTCCACCGCTGTTTCCGGTATTGTCATCGACGGGCAGGGAAATACTATTTCTACAGGTGATGGTTATAGAAATTTTTTTAACTTTTCTTCCTCCGCTCAAACAGATTTGCAAATCAAAAACGTGGTTTTTGATTTTGATAGTGATTATGGCTATAGAATATTTATAAAAAATGAAGGAAATATTGCCTCAATAAACGCTGATTTTTTGAATAACGAATATACCGACAAAAATGACGGTAACGAAAGTGATGGCGCCGCCATAAATAATATCGGCAATATTGATTATGTGTCCGGAACTTTTAAGAATAATCGTACTAGTGTGTCTTCGGCTTATATGAGAGCTGATGGAAAAGGACGAGGAGGCGCGATATTTAATGACGGAACAATCAATATTTATGACAGTAATTTTTCAAGCAACCATATATATAACTTTCTGTCTGAACGGAAAAACTTTGATGGTATGTTTGGCGGGGCTATTTATAATCAAGGAATGATGAACATAACCAACAGCAGTTTTTATGACAATTATATTCAGGATAACTTAGGCGGAACAGCTCAAGGCGGGGCTATTTATAATCAAGGAACCCTGACAATCACGGCTGATAACGGGGTATCGGAATTCTCCGGCAATAAGGTTGTTCATAATGACGAGAATGACAACCCAATTGAAGATTATGAAGCAATTTATAACGCCGGAAGTCTGACCTTAAATGCCGTTAATAACGGGATTATCCGGTTTGATGATAAAATTAACGGCGTTTCTATAGAGGATTATTTATCCAACGGCGGACGCTATGACGTTGTTTCGGATAATGCCGGCGGATATTATGTTTATGACGGTGAAAATCTGCAGATACATCTGGCTTTGACGGAGAGCGGCTATATGGTGACAGATTATTCTAATATTCTTCCGGCAGAAGAATTGGAAGCCGGGTTGGAAAGCCTGAAAAATCAGGGAGCACAGATCACACAGCAAGGCGATGATTATCATATTGCTATGAACGGTCTGGAAATAGTTCTTCATAAGACCGAAGACGGGTATGTTCAGCAAGCTCCTGCAGACCTTCCCGAAATAACCATAACCGGCGATGAAAGCGGGCGGGTTGAGTTTGGTAACGAAGTCAAAGACCAGACGCTTAATTTGCAAGGCGATGTTACAGCAGTGATGAAATCGGGGAGCGATTTTTCAACCAGCAGCCTTAATACTTTTGGCGGGAAAATCAGCCTGATTGACGAGGCAATCAACCGATTTGCCCCCAAAGAACTCAACCTGATGTCCGGCGTGACCCGCTTGGGATTGGATATTGATTTGGCGAACAAGACCGGCGACTTTATTACGGCAGATACAATAAACCTGCATGGCGGATCGTTGTTTATTGACGAGTTAAATATCTTGAGCGACGAGACTTCGCCCAACACAAAAGTGGCCGTTATTGATACAAAAGACGGTTTGTCGGAACAGGCAAGCATGAAAAAAGATATAGAGGCATATGGTCCGATTTATAAATATGATGCGTCATATGACAAAACTACCGGTGAAATAGAGTTTGTTAATGCGGGAATGGCAGAAAGCGGAACGTCCGGCGGCGATGTCAGTTATGGCGATTTGAACCCGGATGTGACGACTGTTCCGGTGAGCACAAATGCCGGGGTTTATATTTCACAAGCCAATGTTTATCGCGAAGCGTTAGGAAACACGGCGATGATGCCGGTTTCGCCAGCGGGATTGGCATCCGGCGATGTGATGGCCGGACGGGCATGGATGAGGCCGTTTATGAGCGATGAAGAAGTCAGTTTGGATAACGGCCCGAAAGTTGACAACCGGGTATGGGGTATGCTTGTCGGGTTAGACAGCCGGAAAGTTTATTTTGACAATTGTTGGGACGGCGTATTTTCCGGCTATGTCGGAACAACGGGGTCTCGTCAGAAATATGACGGTGTCAGAATTAACCAAAAAGCGGCGGTATTAGGCGCAAGCGCAATGTTTAAACGCGGGGAATTCTGGACAGGACTGACAGCTAATGTGATGTATGGCGACGGCAAGGCACACACGCGTTTTGGCACGGATGATTTTCATAATCTTTCTACGGGTTTTGCCATGAAAGCCGGCAGGAATTTTTATCTCGGGGACGGCTTTACACTGCAGCCGAGCTTTATGGGAAGTTATACTTATGTGAAAACATCAGATTATACAACATCTGCCGGTGTTGATATAGATTCCGACGCCATACAAATTGTACAGCTGACGCCCGGACTGCGCCTGATGTGGGATGCCGGCAACGGTTGGATGCCGTATATCGGGTATAGTTATTATTGGAATCTGGTTGATGACAGCAAGGTTAAGGCGAATAATGTTGTTTTGCCGGAAATATCGGTTAAGCCATATAGTGAATATGCGCTTGGCGTGATAAAGGAATGGGACGTTGTGGACAGCTATTTCCAACTTGTTTATCGTAACGGCGGGCGCGAAGGTATTGACCTCCAGGCCGGTGTTAGTTATGAATTTTAATCCGTCCGGCCGAACGTCGGCGGCGCACCCGGCGGGGGATGTGAAGGGTATAAAGGCACTGTCATTCTCGGGCTTTCTTTTCCTATGTCATTCTCGGGCTTGACCCGAGAATCCACAGGCGGCGGCCTGAACGGTCAGTTGTCAGAATTGTGCCACAGAGACCGCGTTGCTCCATTGTTTTCCACGGTCAAGATTGTGCTTTGAAATGTGGCAACATTGTGCTGTAGAGACCGCTTTGCTCCGACGGGAATTGTGAAGGGCATTGTGCTTTGAAGTTTATGTCATTCTCGGGCTTTCTTTTCCTATGTCATTCTCGGGCTTGACCCGAGAATCCACGTTAATAAATTGGCTTTATGTTTGACTTGGATTGCCGGGTCAAGCCCGGCAATGACGAGAAAAAAGAGAGTCCGGCAATGACTATAAAAAAGAGAGCCCGGGGAGGACGTAATAAAAAATAAGCGGAGAGATTTTGTAAGAAGTTTATTCCCGGTGATAGGGGTGATGGTTGATTATTGTTTGTATCCGATAAATTTGTTCTGTCAAAACCGCACGCATTAAAATATGCGGCAGTGTCATTCTGCCAAAAGAAAGCAGCAAATCCGCCCGCTGTCTGGTTTCCGGAAGATGTCCATCGGCTCCGCCTATTAAAAAACAGATTTCAGAACAACCGTTTAACTGCCAGTTTTCTATTTTATGCGCCAATTCCGTACTCTTCAGATTTTCGCCGCGTTCATCAAGCACAATCACTTTAGCCCCCGGAGGAATCGCTCCCTGCAAAAAACGTGCTTCTTCTGCCTGATTGGAATTGTCGGCCTCCTTGATTGTTATCTGCCAGCCGGAACGTTTGACATATTCGGCAATAATTGCCGCTTCCGGAGAATTTTTTTTGCATTTTCCAATGGCTATAATCGTTACTTTCATTTTGCTTTCCCAATTTGTCCTGATAATAAAAAACAGTAGGTTGTTTGTCAAGAATCTTGACTTTTTTGAGTTTTATGCTATTGTATCTTTACATTTAAATTATTAATTCTATGACACATATTATTAAAAAGCTGACTTTTTTGACCCAGAGCTTAAAAGAAGCATATCAAAAGCAGAGAATTGCTCATTATTTAGAAAAAAATTCTAAAAAAATTGCCGAGTACAAACAATGGGAAGAGCTTCAGAAGTTTCTTAACCCCAACATCCATTCAGGGAAAGTTATCAGATACTCACCGCTGATTCTTGGTTATGCTGACCGTCCGGTTCTTTATAGAGATGAAGCTGCCGAAGAATTGGGAAAATTTCTGAACAAGAAAATTGCTCCGGAAGAAATGCTCTTATGCGGTTTGGAAAATAATTTTCTGAACAGCAATATCCGGACAGCTTTTTTTACAACAGCCTGGCTTTATCAAAAGGCTTATTTTGTGGAGTTAGGTGTCAGTATTGGAAAAAAGCGCAGTAAAATTGGCTTTCTTGATGATCGAATGTTTCATATTCAGCCTCTTCAGAACGATTGTGCGCCAAGAGCCATTAATATTAGTTATTATGGCTTTAAATTCTATGCTTTTCCGCATTGTTCTCTGTCTTATCTGGCGGAAAACGGCGATATTAAGCCTCTGAGGCTAATCAATTACAGTAAAGAAGGCGGCAGAATTAGCGAAATATTGGAAACGTACACGGAAAAAGTTTCTTATGCCGAAATTTTGGCTGCTGCAAAAAAGTCTGATTGATTAATGAAAAAAAATCCCCGCAATCTTAAAGGTTGCAGGGATTTTTTGTTATTCTGCAGGTTTTTCCTCCGAATCCGGAGCAGTTGGAGCGCTTTCTGCCGGAGTTGCCGGCTCTTCCGTTGTTTCCGGTGCCGGTGCAGGCGCTTTTTTGGCAATCGGGAAAATCTGAACCCCGCCCTGCGTATAGCCTCCGCTTGTGGTACTGCTGCTGCCGGAAACTCTCGGGGCATTAACATAGCTGTTGGCTTCGCTGACCGGATTTCTCTTGTCTGTCAATACCGGATTGAGCGGATAAGACGTATTGGGCAGACGGAGCATCATATATCCCGTACCTCCCCCATAAGCCGGGCCGGAAAGCCCGATGGAATAATAACCGCCGATATAGCCGTAATCCAGATCAATATAATCAATCGAAAATACATTTTTGACCGTTGTCTGACCGATAGCCGTCATTTTGCAGTTATAACCGGCGTCTTCCATCAGAACATGATTGACGTTGCGGGCAAACAAAATCGAACGGGAAGGCACGCAATCCGGAGACTGGCCGTTATATGTCAGATTATAATTCAATACCAGATTGATTTTCTCGTTGCCCTTGCCAATGATAACGTCGGTAATTTTGACCGAATCTATATACATATAAGCCGGGGTAATGCCGACTCTTATCGGCGCCTGAACATAATGTTCAAGGCAGGTATGGCTGGACGGGCTGGCCGTGCAGATCAAAGCCGTTTGATGATTGTTGTTTTCAAAAAGGTGTAAAAGACTGTTAAAAATATATTCCCGCGACATTGAAAGTTTGGCCGGTGCGCACTGTTTGCTGCGGCAAACCACAATCGAACTCGGCGCCCGGAGTCCGGCAACGGGATATTCCCGGTCATTAAAGCCGAAATCTCCCGACAAAATATCTTTCAAACTGCGGCCGCAGCCGTTTACGGCCAGCAGAGCCAGCACCAAAGCCGCGGTTTTTGACACTTTCTTAAACACGTTTTTACTTACCTTTAAATAATAACTTTTGTTGTATCTTATGACAAACATTCTCAAATACCAAAACATTTTTTCAGGTTATTAAACAAAAATTTAAGTTTGCACGTTATTTTCCGGCTTATGAAGAGATTTATTATATACAGCGCCTGGATGTTGGCTTTTTTCTTTTGTATCGCTTCCGTATCCGATGTCGGAGCGGCAGTTTTCGGCGGCAGTATTTATGAAACACCCAAAAAAATTATTAAAACCGGCGGCAAGCCCGTAAAAGTCATTGACGGCGACAGCTTCTTTATCGGCAAAACCGAAATCCGCCTTGAGGGGATTGACGCGCCGGAATATTTTCAGGAATGTTATGATGCCGAAGACAATCCCTATCCTTGCGGCAAAAAGGCTAAAAAAGCTTTGGAAAATCTGATTTCTCCCGATATCCGCTGCGAAAAAATCACACGTGACAAATACCGCCGCGTTGTGGCCGTTTGCCATAACGGCAAGCTTAACATCAACCGGGAAATGGTTGCACAAGGCCAGGCCGTGGCCTACAAGCGTTATACGCACGAATTTGACGAGGCCGAAAAATCTGCCCGTCGCCTCAAAAAAGGCATTTGGCAGGGGCGTTTTCTGAAGCCGGAATTTTACCGAATCCTGAAAAAACAGAAAAAGAATCAGAAATAAGTGAGATTTTCTTGAGATTTCTGTTGACAGCAGAAAAAACTTATGTATATTGCAATCAACGTTTTATTTTAAAATGATAAGGTGAAAAAAATGTACGCAGTAATTAAAACAGGCGGAAAACAATATAAAGTTGCATCCGGCGATGTATTGAAAATTGAGAAAATTGCCGGCGATGAAGGTTCTGAAGTCGTTTTTAACGAAGTTTTGGCTCTGGACGACACTTACGGCACTCCGATGATTGCCGGTGCCAGCGTTAAGGCTACCGTTCTCAAACAAGCCAGAGATGCTAAAATTATTGTTTTCAAAAAGAAAAGAAGACAAAATTATCGTCGCAAGAACGGCCACAGACAAGATATCACTTTGGTTAAAATTACCGATATTTGTGGCAAATAAGAGTATTTTAAGGAGAATTAATCATGGCACATAAAAAGTCTGGCGGTAGTTCCAATAACGGACGCGACTCTGAAGGACGTCGTTTGGGCGTTAAGAAGTTCGGCGGCGAAAGCGTTATGCCGGGGAACATTATTGTCCGTCAACGCGGCACTCAGTATCATCCGGGCGCCAATGTCGGAATGGGTAAAGACCATACCATTTTTGCCGTTGCATCCGGCAAGGTTGAATTTTCGAAAAAAGCCAACGACAGAACTTATGTTTCTGTAGTTACCGAATAAGCTTTACGAAGATATCAAAAGGCGGAGGGGGTGCGATGACATCCCCTTTACTTTTATTAAATCCGGCGTTATCTTAATAACAACGAAAATCTTAAAAGCAGTAAAATGAAGTTTCTGGATCAGGCGAAAATTTTTGTAAAATCGGGCGACGGCGGCGCAGGCTGCGTTTCTTTCCGCAGAGAAAAATATATTGAATTCGGCGGACCGAACGGAGGTGACGGCGCAAGAGGCGGCGACGTGATCTTTGAAGCGGTTGACAACCTCAACACGCTGATTGATTTTCGCTATCATCAACATTTCAAAGCCAAACGCGGCGGCAACGGCATGGGATCTGACAAATCCGGCGCCAAAGGCGAGACCGTCGTGATCAAAGTTCCGGTCGGTACAGAGATTCTTGACGAAGACGGCGAAACGCTGATTGTCGATATGGTTACGCCGGGACAAACTTATCTGATTGCCAAAGGCGGCGACGGCGGCAGAGGAAACGCAAAGTTTAAAACCTCGACCAATCAGGCGCCACGTTACGCCGAACCGGGCTGGCCTGGCGAAGAACGCTGGGTTTGGCTCAGACTGAAGCTGATTGCCGATATCGGATTAATCGGTCTGCCTAATGCCGGAAAATCGACCTTTTTATCGGCCGTTACGCAGGCTCGTCCCAAAATCGCCGACTATCCTTTTACAACGCTGCATCCTCATTTGGGCGTCGCCTGGGTTGATAATTATGAGGTTGTTATTGCCGATATTCCCGGACTGATTGAAGGGGCGCACGAAGGCGTCGGACTGGGTGACAGATTTCTGAAACATGTAGAACGCTGCGCCGCTTTTCTGCATTTGATTGATGCAACACAGGAAGACGTTATCGGCGCTTATAAATCCATCAGAAACGAACTGGAACTTTATAACGAGAAATTAAAAAACAAACCGGAAGTCGTTGCCCTTAACAAATGCGACGCACTGACCGAAAAGGAAATAAAAGAAAAAACGCTGGCTTTGGAAGATGCTATCGGCAAAAAAGTATTTGATATTTCTGCCGTTGCCAAACAAGGCGTTTATGATTGCCTGAGAGACTTGAGCAAATTTATTTCCCGCGACCGCAAAGCCAAAACGGAAGAGACAGCCCCTCAGGAAGAAAAATCCTGTAAAGTTTGGTCTCCGTTAGATTAAACAAGGAGTTGATTAGTGAAGAAAAAAACGAATTCCAATATTGAAAACGCTGACGAACAAATATTGAAAATTGTTGTTGATACCCTGGAGGACAACAAAGCAGACGATGTTGTTACCATCGACCTTAAAGGAAAAACATCTATTGCCAGCTATATGGTCATTGCAAGCGGAACGTCCCAACGCCATGTTGCCTCTTTGGCCGAACATGTCCAGATAAAGCTTAAAGAAGCCGGTTTTTCTTCAACTTCGGAAGGCGAGGAAAAAGCTGACTGGGTGTTGATTGACGCTTTTGATGTGATTGTACATATTTTCAGACCCGAAGTTCGTGATTTTTATAATCTGGAAAAAATGTGGAGCTCTGTTGCCGAAGTCCGGGCTGCAAAATAAATTTATATGTCTGATTTTTACTTTCATCCTATACCTCATAAGGTATAGGATTTTTTATTTTCCTAGCCAAAATCCCCTGTATACTTTTCAAATATACTTGACTGTTCTGTTTTGTTGTGGTATAGTGGTCTTTGATGACAAGTAAAGAAAAGAATTTTTATAAGGGAGAAAGCCGATGAGAAACGATAACACTATGCTACACATGAAACTTAATTCCGCGGTGTCAGCCTTTGCTGTGGCCGCCGCTTTCTCGGTTCTTCTCCCGCCTTCCAATGCCTATGGCGGCATCTGTTTTCTGCCGGACTGTCAGGATGAAGATGTGATGTTCGGTGATGTTAATATGAACATTAACTCTGACACCGAATATTGTGAGAAAGAGGGATATACCTATTACTCTTCCGGCGAATGTCCGCAATATTACGCCAAAATCGGAACCTGTTCCCGCGACGACCATTATCTGAAATGCGATGCCGTCAAATGGTGCAAAGATAACGGTTATAACACCACGTCCTGTTCCATTCCGCAATATGTCGACGGGCAATGTCCGAACGGAAAACCTTATTATAAACAATGTAAAACAGATAATGACCGGGCTTGTAAAGAACTCGGATACACCAAAACTTGTTCTTCCGGGCAGAAACTTTATCAAAATTCCGGACGTTGCGCTTATGATTCTTCTTACGGGACTTGTTGCACACCTTCCGGATGTCCGAGTTATACCTCTACATCTTATTCTTCTTACGGGACTAACGGCACCGACGGATGCGAATACACCTGCTATTACACCTGCGATATGGACTGCCCGTCCGGCACGTCAACGTCCAATCCGGGAGGCTGCGGCGGTTCGACCCGAAACGGCTGCGGCACAAAAACCTGTTATTATCCTTATGAAGCCTGCTGTTATCCTTATTCCAGCGAAACCGGATGTTCCTGCGGAACCTATTCCTGCTCTGACGGCTGCGGCGGCACCAGAACCTGTTGTTCTTCCTGTCCCGACCCCGAACCGGATACAAAGCCAGAAACATCTACAGGAAACGGTAATTCAGGAAGCAACGAAAACGTTTCTATGCCACCAATTGCAGCCCCTTGTGACGGCGTATTCTGCCCGACTGCGATCAGTTGTGATTACGGTTGCGCAAGCTACTCAGACGCTACAAGTTGTTGTTCTTCGGTGTGTACTTCATGCAAGCCGGAACCTGCTCCAGATCCTTGTGCCGGAGTTGTAAGAGAAGAATGTACTGGCTCCAATGCATCATGTTTTATGGGAGATCAATGTGGCTGCATTATATGCTATAGATGTCCTGAAGGGCAGATATTTATGAGTGGAAGATGCTCAACTAACGGAAAAAAATAATTTTTATCGCTTTATAAATTCTTTAATTTTAATACCCCGCCGCTTAGCTGGCTTTTTGACAGCTAAGCGTTTTTTGTTATGCTATAATATTTATTCATAAACAGCGATACCGTAACTGTAATATTCCGGGCTTTCATAACTGACTATGCGCTCGATATTTTTAAATGTCAGCGTTAATTCTCCGAAGCTGATTGTCCCTCCCGAATCAGGGAGTTTTCCATAATGCAGTTGATAATCGCGAACATCTCTCAAACTCATTGTCAAACCGTTATCAAATTTGACATTCCAACCGTAATAAGAACTGCCGACTTTGACATTCAATGCCTTACATTCTTCAGTTCCTTCAATTTCGCCGCTTTCGTATTCGGTAGAAAATTCAATATATTCATCGCTTAATCTGCCGGAATACCATTTCAGGAAATTGTTCAAGTCTTTGTCGGAAAGCTCTTGATTGCCACTGTCTGAATCCGGGACCGTTATTGCCGGCATATTATCCTCCGGAGATGCGGTCTCGGCAGCAGCCGACTCTTCATCACCCAATTCTCTGGCAATTTCATCGTCGCTGTAATCTTCTTCCGCCTCTTTTTCCAAAATGACTTCTTCTTCCGGCTCTTCCGATGTTTTATCTGCTTTTTCTTCCGGTTCGGGGATTTCGGAATATTCTTCGGCCACCGGTGTCAAATCTGCCTCGCCAGGTTCCTCGGACAAGATGCTTTCTTCATCAACCGGCGTTTCTTCTATTTCAACCTCCTGAACGGCTGGTTCCTCCGCCCGGGAGTCCGAAGTTTCGGCAATTTCTTCTTCCGCTTCCTGCAAAGGCGTTTCGGTATCCGGCCACTCACCAGCTTCCTCAATGGCATTTTCCGGCAGCGGCGTATCCAAGAATTCGTCCGGATTTATCGGATTTTCCGTCTCTTTTTGCCAATCGTCCGCCGGCAAATTCGGCGTATCTGCGGCAACATCATCCAGATTGATGCCGGGATTTCCCTCTTCCAGTTCTATATCGCCCTCTTCCGGCGTTTCCGTTATCTGAACAACCGGTTCGTCCAGATTAATGTCGTCCAGACCAAGATCCGGATTATTGACATCATCAAAAACAATATCGGCATCGTCTTTTTTATCGGTCAGAAAACTCGGAAAACCATCCATCCCGTCATCCGAAATATCGGACAAATCCAGCTTGTCCAAATCGGCATCCGACAAGGACAAGGGATCATCCGAAACTTCTGTCATTCCGGGCAGGTCTTCTGCGGTTATGGTATTTTCCGAATCGGCCATACTTCAAAAACTTCCTTTACAACGGAATACTAATGAGGACTTTCAGGCCGCCAAGCTCGCTGTCGCCCAGTTCAATCGTGCCGCCGTGGGAGGCAATGACGTCTTTGGCAATCGACAATCCGAGCCCGACGCCGCCGGTCTCTTTGTTGCGGGAACCTTCAAGCCGGTAAAAGGCTTTGAACACATCTTCCCTTTTATCCGCCGGAATGCCCGGACCGTCGTCATCAATCGAAATCTCCAGTTTGCGGTCGTTGCTTTCCAGTTTGACGGCAATGGTTTTGCCGTAGCGGAAAGCATTGGAAATGACATTGGTCAAAGCCCGTTTTAGTGCCTGTTCGCGTCCCTGAATGGCACTGACCTGATCGTTGGTGGAATAGCGAATCAGAGCCTTTTTGTTGCGGAATTTATTAATGATGCTCAAAATCATCTCGTTAATATCCACAAAGGTTGATTTTTCGCCGCCTTCCCCACTGACAAAAGACAGATAGCCGTCGAGCATTTTTTCCATTTCCTCAATATCCGAGAGAAAATCTTTTTTGTCTTCGCCGTCCGGCAGCAGAGCAACCTGCAGTTTCATCCGGGTCAGCGGCGTGCGCAAGTCATGCGATACGCCGGCAAGCATTTGCGTCCGTTCGCTGATCTGGCGCTGAATACGCTCTTTCATTTTGATAAAGGCAAACGCGGCCTTTCTAACCTCGGAGGAGCCATAGGGTTTGAACGTTTTATTATCAATGCCTTTACCGAAATCTTCCGCCACCTGTGCGAGTTCGGCAATTGAACGCACCTGAACCCGCAGGAACAACACAGCGACCAGGAACAGCAACAACGACGTGATGACCATCCAGATTACAAAGAGGAACATTGACGAGCTGAAAATCTTTTTCTCGCTGGCTACAAACTGATAAGTATGATTTTCCCCTTTGATTGCAATCACCATATCATTGGACTTCGGATCCAGATAAAGACTGACGTTTTCTTTGGCAAATTGCCGATCCAGCGCTTTGCGGAAATATTTGGTAACAACCCGGCGGGTCTCATCGCTGTTGTCAACGCCGGTATAGTTTTCGTCTTTGTCAAAAACGCTGAGTTCCAGTTTAAACAAGCGTTCCGCGGTCTCTTTGATTTCTTTAATTTCGCCGGGATTTTTCTCGACCATCTCAATAACATATGCCATGTCCGCCGTCAGGTTTTGCGAAAGCTGCCGGCCGACCCGCCACCAGTTGCTGTCAAAAAAGACAAAGATAGAAACCACCTGCACCACAATCAGCGGAATAAAAATCAGCAGCATCGTTCTGAAAAACAATGTCTTTGGCAAAAATTTTAACTTCAAATACCGTAAAGCATTTTCAACTTTTTCCGGAAATACCAAACGCATTTATCTTCTCCTCTTCCAATCCTGCGCCTTATTCGGGCAGCAGCATATAACCTTTGCCGCGGACGGTTTGCAAATACCGCGGATTTTTTGAATCTTTCTCAATTTTTTTACGCAGCCGGGTAATCTGAACGTCGATAGAGCGCGGACTTTGGCCGGCGCCCAAGATTTCCGCCAGTTTTTCCCGGGTAAAAATCTGTCCGGACTTCTGCCCCAGAATACTCAGCATCGACTGTTCCAGCGGCGTAATGTGAATAATCTGCCCCTGTTTGCCGACCAGTTCTTTTTTGACCATATCATAAACGCACAAGCCCAAATTCAGCTTTTCAACATGTTCTTTATTCTCTCCTGGTGCGCGGCGCAGAATGCTTTTTATGCGCAAGACCAGCTCCTGGGGCTCAAAAGGCTTGGCCAGATAATCGTCCGCCCCCTGTTCCAAGCCGGCAATGCGGTCTGCCGTCTCACCCATTGCCGTCAGCATAATGACGGGGATATTACTTTCCTGCCGCAAAGACGACAAAAACTCCAGCCCGCTTTCGTTCGGCATCATAATGTCGACAATCAGAAGATCAAACTTATAATATCCGAGCTGGAGGCGGGCTTCCTCGGCATCTTTGGCAGTTGAAACATAAAAGCTGCTATCACGCAGAAAGCGCTGCAACAGCGAGCGCAATCTTTTATCGTCGTCAACGACCAGTATGTGAGCTTTTACATCTTCCATATTCGTTACAGGTATCCCCTTGGCTTATTTTTTGTTTTTGGCTTTAGTCACGGGCTTTTTGGCTTTGGCCGCTTTTTTGGCCGGAGATTTTTTGACGCCGGCCTTTTTGGCAGCGCCCCGGGCAGCCGGTGTTTTAGCGGCAGCTTTCGGCGTTTCGGCCTTTTTTACGGCTGCGGGTTTTGTTTTTTCGCGCGCTTCTTTACGGACATAATCCATGCCTTTTTCATAATACTGATAACCGGTAATAAAGGTCAGGACGCCGGCAATCCAAAGCAAAATTTCGCCCGGCAGGCGGAACCAGCCGCCAATCAGAATCAGGGACAAAGCCGTCATTTGGAATCCGGTCTTCCACTTGGCCAGACGCGTTACCGGCATTCCGACTTTGACTTCGGCCAAAAACTCACGCAGGCCGGAAACTAAAACCTCGCGGCAGAGGATAATGACAACGGGGATATAGCTGATTTCATCAACCAGGCCGTTGGCGACGATAATAAGCAGAGCCGAAACAACCAGCAGCTTGTCGGCAATCGGGTCAAACATCCGGCCGAAAGCAGACGTTTCGTTGCGGGAACGTGCCAGATATCCGTCAAAATAATCGGTGATTGAGGCAATGATAAACAAGATTGCCGCAAACAGCGACCAGACATAAGTGTGGATATAAATGGAAAGGAAGATAACCGGAATAACGACAATCCGGGATATCGTCAGAATATTGGGCAAATTATACACGTTTTTTTCCTCTACAATTAAAAAAAAATAACCGTTTAGCGATATAGTAAAGCAGTTTTTTTAATTGTGGAAGTAATTATATATTTTTTCCGCCGTTTTTTTGCTTATCCCGTTTACTTTTAACAAATCCTTGATGCCGGCCTGAGAAATTTCTTCCGCCGAACCAAAATAATTGAGCAGGTCGCGCTTGCGGGTCTGTCCGACTCCTTCAATCTCATCCAGTTTTGACTTATACATTGATTTTGCACGTTTTTTACGGTGTGTTCCGATGGCAAAACGGTGCGCCTCGTCACGCAAATTCTGCATATAAAAAGCCAGCGGCGAGCGGTACGGCAAAGCAAAGCTTTCACGCCCGAGCATATGATAAAATTCTTTGCCGGCGTTGCGATCCGGCCCTTTGGAAATGGCAATAATCGCAATCTCGCTCAAGTCATAATCTTTTAATATCTCATGCACGGCATGCAGCTGCCCCAGTCCGCCGTCCAGCAGAATCACGTCCGGGCGGTTGGCGTCCGTCATTTTGGCAAAGCGGCGCGACAAGACTTCTTTCATCATCCCGAAATCGTCCTGCCGGACTTCTTCATTTTTGATGTTAAACGTGCGGTACTGCTTTTTATCGAAGCCGTCCGGCGTGGCTACGACCATTGCGCCGATGGCATAGCTCCCCTGATTGTGCGAGTTGTCATAAATTTCAATCCGGCGGGGAATCCGTTTTAAGCCGAAAACTTCCTGCAATTCTTTTAAATTATTCATCACCGACATTTCCATGGCAACTTTGCGTTCCAACGACGCCATGGCGTTTTCGGCGACCATTCCGATAATTTTGGCCTTATTGCCTTTTTCGTAAGTATTAATCCGGGTTTCAAGAGCGCTTTCAAGAAAGTCGTGATTTTCCAGTTTGTGCGAAACGACAATTTCTTCCGCCGGAATATGAGTGGTATAAAAGCTCCCCAGAAAAGCTTCCAGGATTTCCGAATCCGACGCATCCTCCCCCTGGCGCGGGAAAAAAGGCACATTGCCGCAGTTCTGTCCGCCGCGGATAAAAAAGACCTGAATGCAGATTAAACCGTTTTTGCGGGCAACGGCCACAAAGTCCGCCGAACGGATGTCGGCATATTCCACCAGATTGCCCTTTTGAACATTGGTCAGCGCCCGAATGCGGTCGCGCAGAACCATAGCGGTTTCAAAATCTTCGCGCTCGCTGGCCTCATGCATTTTCTGCGACAGCTCTTCCTGGATTTTGGTGCTGCGCCCTTCCAAAAAGGCTATTGCCGAATTGACCAGTTTTTTATATTCTTCCTGCGATATTTTGCCGCAACACGGCGCCGAACATCTTTTTATCTGATACATCAGACACGGGCGCGTGCGGGTGCGAAAAACATTGTCGGTGCAGGAGCGGAGCAGAAATGCCTTTTGCAAAATGTCGACAACGTTGTTTACGGCCAGCGCACTGGCAAAAGGCCCGAAATATTTGTTGCCGTCGTTTCTTTTGCCGCGGTATTTGCGCAGGCAGGGGTATTCCGCCCCGATGTCTATCATCAGGTGGGGAAAAGTTTTGTCATCTTTCAGCAGGATATTGTACTTCGGTTCGAGCTCTTTTATCAGCTCGTTTTCCAAAAGAAGCGCCTTGGCCTCGTTTTCAACAATAATAAACTCCATTTTGCGGATTTCGGAAACCATCCGCTGCAGACGCACCGGGAGTTTGGTGATGTGCGAATAAGCGACAATCCTTTTTTTGATGTTCTTGGCTTTGCCGACGTAAAGGACTTTTTCATTTTCGCCGATCATCCGGTAGACACCGGGCTTGTCAGGGGCGATTTTGATGTTTTGGGTCAGAACGGCAAGGCCTTTTTTTATATCCGCCAAGATTGTTTTTCCTTTATATTCTGTTCATATTCTTATTATATTTAATTCTTTTTTATCCGGTGCGCAAGTGAATTTCTGCCGGCGGAAAAACAAAGCCTCCCCGTTTTGGCATTGCGGAGAGGCCAAAAGCATCCCCTCAAATCAGTCCCATTTTCTGGGCGATGATTACGGCCTGAGTCCGGTTGGTGGCGCCGACTGCCCGCAGCAGCGCATTGATATGCAGTTTGACGGTAGCTTCCGAGACGCCCATCTCATAAGCAATCTGCTTGTTTGACAATCCCTGCGCCACCAGCTCCAAAACCTGAGACTGACGGTTGGTCAGCTTTTTGCCGTTGGCGGAAGAACTGCCGTTTTTGGACATTGCACCGGCGGATGACCCCGCCTCTATCACCGACGGAGGGAGATAGGTTCCGCCGTCCAAAATCAGTTTCAGCGCCCCGGTAATCACTTTGGTTTCCGAGCGTTTGGGAATATATCCGCATACGCCGTATTCCAAAGACTTGCGGATATTGCGGTTGTCTTCGGAGGCCGACATAATCACAAAACGGGCGTCAGACGATTTTTCCTTAATGTCTTTTATCGCCTCTTCCCAGTTCATATCCGGCATATCCAAATCCATAATCACCAGATCCAGTTTCTTTTCGTCACCGGCAATTTTCAGCGCCTGCGAAAAATTTCCGGCCTGAAAGATAACGGCTTTCGGGTCTATCTGCTCGAGATGGACGCTAAGCCCGTCTCTGAACAAGGCATGGTCGTCTGCAATAAGTACTTTCATCCTAATCTCCTGGTTCTTTTTTCAGCTCTTGGTTGAATATATATAATTTTTCACAGCACAGAACGCAGTCAAGTCTATACTAATTTTAGGACTTATATATATTTAAAATTTCTAATTTAAAGGTAGTACAATATATTCAATACCGGCTTCATCAAACATCTGCTTGGAATAAGATAGTTTGTCGCGCCAGGTATTTGTAGGGGTAGACGAATTTATTTCCATTTCGTTGGTTACAACAACTTTTATGCCCGACTGGATGATTGCACGCGCACAATCGGTGCAAGGCGGATGCGTGGCATACATTACGCAGCCTTTCAGCGATGTGCCGGTCAGGCAGGCATTGTAAATGGCGTTTCTTTCGGCGTGTTCAAAAAAGTCATATTTCGTCGGACGTTCCATCCGTTCCGGTTTGTTGTCGTCCACGCCTCTCACCAGTCCGTTATAGCCGGTTGCCCGAATCTCGCGATCCGGCCCGACGACAATCGCACCGGTTTTGGTGGAAGGGTCTTTTGACCAGGTGGCGACCAAACGCGCGACTTCCATAAAACGCTTATGCCATTTTTCTGAAAACATTGTTAATTCTCCGTTGTGGAATACAACTTTAGTTGTAATATGTTTTTTGCCAACAGACAACACTTATTTTTCGGCAGCTGTGTTCAAATTTTTCTTTCCCTGCCGGACTATCTTTGTCATTGCCGGGTGTTTTTTTGTCATTGCCGGGCTATTTCTTTTCTTTCGTCATTGCCGGGCTTGACCTGCACGGCAGGCGCGCGGCGGGTTGTTAACATTGTGCGGCGGAGGGTGTGGTCGGGCATTTGCGTCAGGTTGGCACAAATTTTGCAGAATACGGGTATCGATGTTATTTCGGCGCTAAAATGCAGCCTTTCCAAAGAAAAAACAAAACTTGGACAAAGCGGCAAGACTCGTCAAAAAAATCGGATAAAAAACTGTATCGTCTTCTTTTTAAGGAGAAAAATTTTACAGATACTTGTGAAAAGATATAAAAAAGTTATTTACAAATTGTTAATTTGTTTTAATCTTTTAATCAATTATTAAGAATTTAATAAGCGAAAGTTTTTTAACACTGTGTTTCACAGAATTGGAGAATAAAATATGGCTGATATTTCACTCACTGCAAGTATGCGTTCTAACCTTCTGTCTTTGCAGAATACGCAAAGCCTGATGGATCAGACCCAAGAACGTTTGTCTACCGGTAAAAAGGTAAACTCCGCTATCGACAACCCGTCTTCTTATTATACCTCCCAATCTCTGACCAACCGGGCTTCTGACTTATCAGCCTTGTTGGACAGCATGGGTCAGGGTATTCAGACCCTGTCTGCCGCGAACGAAGGTATTGAGACCATTACGTCTTTTGTTCAGCAGGCAAAATCCGTTGCCAACTCCGCCCGTGATATTGCCAACAATATGAAGACCAAAGTTTCTTCTACCCGCGATGTTAAGGCTGATGATTTGGTCGGCGAAGGCAAAATTTATGTTGATATCAGAGATGATAAAACAACGACAACTGCTACGCTTACCGATATTGACACAGCCTATACCGGTACCGGTGCTACGGGAAGCGCTTCTTTTAGTATTGATGTTATGATTGACGGAGAAGCGGAGACCGTTAGCGTTACACAAGCGTTGGATATTGACGGTGGTGATACAACCATTACCCAAGAAAGTATTCAGGCAGCTTTTGATACTAAATTCGGAGCTGATAAATTTGATATAGCTTTAGCCGGCGAGGCTCTGACTGTTACTTCTGTTGACGGTTCCTCCGTAATGATTACCGGTTATACCCAACCAACGTCTACCAGCAGTACTGGTACAGTTGCCGGCGGTCCGACAGGCAATGATTTTACCCAAGATGCCAATATTGAAACTATTGATACAACAGATACCGACACTGTTCAAGATGTGGTAGATAAACTGAATGCTTATCAGAAGCAGCTTGACGGAGTAAATAATGCAGCTGTTTTGACGGCTGAAATTGATCCGGATACCAACAAACTGGTTATTAAAGCAACGGAAGCTTCCGACGAGGCCGGTATTGAGATTAATATCGCAACGGTTATTCCGGAGTCGAAAGTTCTGCAAGGTTTGGACGGCAAAATTGAAACCCGTGCAAGCGATGAAGACGCCATTGAACAACGCAACAAGTATGTTTCTCAGTTCAACGAGATTTTGACCCAGATTGACCAGTTGGCTAAAGATGCGTCTTATAAAGGTATTAACCTGTTGCAGGAAAATGACCTGAAAGTTGTCTTTAACGAAGACCGTTCTTCCACAATCGAAATCAAAGGTGTTGATGCTTCTTCCAAAGGTCTTGGCCTTGAGGCGATTGAAAAAGACGGTTGGAATCTGGACAAGGATATTGACGAAACCATTACCTATGTTGAAGATGCCGTTAACGAACTGCGTACGATGGCCAGCGACTTTGGTAACAACTACTCTATCGTTCAAACCCGTGAAGACTTTACGGAAAACCTGATTAACGTTCTTGAAGAAGGT
Source organism: uncultured Alphaproteobacteria bacterium (assembly GCA_944391715.1). Lineage (GTDB taxonomy): Bacteria > Pseudomonadota > Alphaproteobacteria > RF32 > CAG-239 > MGBC133411. Next base: position 3,290 of record CALXUP010000015.1, on the reverse strand, counting down.
TCCGACAAGCTGGTTTTGGCCGATATGAACGAAGAAGGTGCAAACATGTTGGCACTGCAGACCAGACAGCAGCTGGCTGTCAACTCTTTGAGTTTGGCTTCTCAGGCTTCTCAGGCTGTATTGCAGCTGTTTGGCTAATCAGCAATTATTATTCTCTTTCGAAGGCGGCATTTTTTGCCGCCTTTTATTTGTTTTTTTCGGATGCGACCGGCGGAATTTGTGAATGACATAAAATAAAAACTCTCCGGTTAATAATTGGGAAAGTTTTAACTGTTAATATAATTCAAACGTGTCAGTTATTGATTTAAAGGCAAAAAATGAAAAAGACAATTTGTTTGAGTTTGGCTCTTTTAATGTCGGTTGCGGCTTTTCCGCTGCAGGCGCAGGATACTACCAACGAAAAAAATCAGCCGGCTCCGGCACAGGAGGATTCGGCCGAAGAGGAAGAATCGAGCATTTTCTCGTTTTTTAACTTTGGCAGCAAAGACAAAAAAGCCAAAGACGGAACTGCCGCAAAGCAAGCGGAAGAAGGCCCGAAAGAAACCAAAGTGGAACGGCTCACCAAAGAGGCTGATGCCGGAAATTTGGATTCACAAATGGCGCTCGGTTATATTTATCTCTATGGCGAAGATGACACCAAACCCAATCCGGACAAGGCTTTTCATTATTATAAGCTGGCGGCGGAGCAAAATGACAATATTGCCGTTAACAATCTGGCGAGTCTTTATTACAGCGGAATCGGAGTCGAGCAGAATTTTGCCATGGCGGCCGAACTTTTCAGAAAGGCCGTTCAGCTCGGCAATACCGAGGCGGCCGTTAATCTGGCATTTTTGTATCTGGCCGGCAGCGGCGTTAACAAAGACAGCAAAGAGGCCATCAACTATTTTGTTATTGCCGCCAAAGCTGGAAATCCGACCGCTCAATTTATGCTCGGATATGCTTATTTTAAGGGGCATGTTGTTCCTCAGGACTATGCGCGCGCTTTTGAACTGATGAAAGCCTCGGCCGACGCCGGGTATGACGATGCTCAGTTGATTCTCGGAATGTTGTACCGCGACGGACTGGGAACGCCGCAAAACTACGGCAAGAGCATTACTTATTTGCAAAAATCACTGCGGCAGGGCAATCTTGACGCGATGATGATGCTGGCCAATATGCTGACCGGCGGCGTGAAAGTTACACCGAATTATCCGACCGCGCATGTTCTTTACAACCTGGCATCCGTCCGGGGTGCGCCTGATGCCGCGGAAGAACGAAACGCCATTGAACAACGGCTGAACGTTGAGCAGCTGCTGCAAGCCCAGGCGCAGGCCGATTCGTATCGCGAAAAACCGTCTTCTTTGACGCAATATATCCGCCAAACCTTTGGGCAAAACATTAAAGCTTATATTGACGCCGCGGCAGCCAAACGTCCGGCAACCGCCCCGAAACCGGCCGAAAACTGACTTTAAGTTTTAATTAACCTTTTTTGTTTAACCTATTCATAAAATTATATTTTCCTGAACAGAAAATATAACTTTTTGTCTTGCGAATCATTTTTAATTTGCAAGATAGTGAATTTTGTGATATACTAAACTCTGTATTGTTAGAATGACAATCACATAGTTTTAACGTAACACGTTATGTGTTCCAGAATTGGAGAAAAAAAATGGCTGATATTTCACTTACTGCAAGTATGCGTTCTAACCTGCTGTCCTTGCAACAAACCCAAGATTTGATGGACCAAACTCAGGAACGGTTGTCTACCGGTAAAAAGGTAAACTCCGCGATTGATAATCCGTCTTCTTATTATACCGCACAATCCTTGACCAACCGCGCTTCTGACTTGTCCTCTTTGTTGGACAGCATGGGTCAGGGTATTCAGACGATTCAGGCTGCCAACGAGGCGATTGAATCCATTACCTCTTTTGCCGAGCAGTTAAAATCTATTGCCAACTCTGCGCGTGACGTTGCCAACAACATGAAAACCAAAGTTTCAACCACCAGAGAAGCCAGCGGGACTGCTTCCGGTGCAGGTAAGGTTTATGTTGACAGCCGCAAAGATATGGACGAGCTGACTATTACCGCTACGGGAACAACTGCGGCGGAAAAAAGCTTTACTTTAATTGTTGACGGCAAAGAACATACGGTTAGTTACACCGACACTACTTCTGTTGCGGGTAGTGCAGACGCAATAGGAGCTGCTATTGAAGGATTGGGGCTTGGCCTTAAGGTTGATACCTCAGCTAATGATGGTACCGTAAAAATCAGCGGTGAAGGTAAGGCGATTTCTTTTGTTTCCGATGGTGCAACTATTGCGACCACAGGAGAAGCAACAGCGATAAATATTGCTGCTGGTGATAATGCTGCTGCAATTGCAAAAAAAATTACTGACGCAAATGGTGCCATTAAAGCTTCCGTTGATGAAAACGGCAAACTGGTTGTTGAGGCTTCTGATGATGGTGTGGATGCCGGTAACAGAATTCAGGTATTTGGGGATGCTGTTGCCGATGAAGTTCTCGGTTCTTCTTTTGGTGGTGTAATTGATACACAAGTTACCGATGAAGATGTTATTGCCGAACGTAACAAATATGTTGAACAATACAACGAGGTTCTGGAGCAGATTGACGCTTTGGCTAAAGACGCTTCCTACAAAGGTATTAACCTGTTGCAGGAAAACGATCTGAAAGTTGTCTTCAATGAAGATCGTTCTTCTTCAATCGAAATTAAAGGTGTTGACGCCTCTTCTAAAGGTCTCGGCCTTGAATCGATTGAAAAAGGCGGTTGGAGTCTGGATACGGCGATTGATGACGCAATCAGTCAGGTTGAAGGTGCAATCAGCGAGCTGCGTTCGATGGCCAGTGACTTTGGTAACAACTACTCCATCGTTCAAACCCGTGAAGACTTTACGGAAAACCTGATTAACGTGTTGGAAGAAGGTGCAGACAAACTGACCTTGGCCGATATGAACGAAGAAGGTGCAAACATGTTGGCACTGCAGACCAGACAGCAGCTGGCGGTCAACTCCTTGAGCTTGGCTTCTCAGGCTTCTCAGGCTGTATTGCAACTGTTTTAGCCGAACGTCGGCAGCGCCCGATTGTCAGCATTGTGCTGAAGAGACCGCGTTGCTCCGATATCTTTCGGAAAAGGGTTTGTACTCTGAACAGAAAATGGAAAAGGGGGAACTTGTTTCCCCCTTTTTCATTTCCCCCGAGGGAGATTTTTTTTCTTTTCTTATTTCTTGTTTTGTTTTCTTCATAGAGTTGGTTATTTTTTATTGTTACTTTTTGGGTGCCAAAAAAGCTTTTTCT
>CALXUP010000014.1 GCA_944391715.1 uncultured Alphaproteobacteria bacterium | reverse complement strand
AAGGTTCAAAAGAGTTGCGAAATGGAATGTATTTCCGGGCAGGCTTTTGAAACAGAATCCGGCTGATGGAATGGCGGAGAAAGTTTGAAAGAATTGTGAAGGGGGTATGTTCCAGAGCAGAACTTTTGAAACAGAATCCGACAGGTGAATGGTGGAGAAGGTTCAAAAGAGTTGCGAAAAGGAATGTATTTCCGGGCAGGCTTTTGAAATTTTGAATGGAAAAAGTTTTGCTTGGAAAGGTGAGGCTCTCGGATCGGGGCAGTAAAAAAGAAATACTGCCGAAAATAATGAAGATTGTTTGAACCGGTTTGAGTATCAGAGATAAAATTTTGAAATGGGGATTTGAAATTTTATAAGAACTTTCCAAAAGTTTTCTGAGCGCCTTACAAACGGTAGCCTGTTTTGAAAAATTACAGGTTCAAAAAAAATTATTTGATATTTTTTATAATGGGGAGAGACAATGGCTGAAGAAGCATTATTAGACACTGAAAGCTCGGTACAAGACCAATGGGGGCAAATTTGCAGCCAGTTGAAAAACGAAGTCGGCGAAACGGCTTTTGAAAGCTGGTTGAAGCCGTTAACGCCGGGAACTTTCAATAACGGTGTTATGAATATTTGCGTGCCGACCAGATTTATGCGGAATTGGGTTATTACACATTACAGTGAAAGAATCCATAAAATCTGGGAGAAAAAGAATCCGGCAATCCGCGAAGTCAATTTTGTTGTTCAGGCCATTCAGGAAGGCGGCGTCGCAACAGCCGGTACAGGGATGTATACGCCATCCTGCCGCTCGCTTTTGAAAAAGATTTCTTCAAGCCCGGCACCACAAAACATTTATCAATCCGGCGTTAATTCGTTAAACGCCAACAGCAACGAATTTGTTGCCGGAAATACCGACCAGTCGCTTTCGGTTCCGTTGAATCCGCAATTTACTTTTGACAATTTTGTTGTCGGTAAGACTAATGAGTTTGCTTATGCGGCTGCCCGTAAAGTTGCCGAATCCAGAAATGTTTCGTTTAATCCGTTATTTCTGTATTCCGGTGTCGGTCTCGGAAAAACCCACTTGATGCACGCCATCGCCTGGCATATCAAGCAGCAGGATCCGACCCGCAATATCGTATATCTCTCCGCTGAAAAGTTTATGTATAAATTTGTGCGGGCGCTGCGTTATAAAGACACGACGGCTTTCAAAGAACAGTTCCGTTCGGTTGACGTTTTGATGGTTGACGACGTTCAGTTTATGGGCGGCAAAGATACAACACAAGAAGAGTTCTTCTATACCTTTAACTCTCTGATTGAAGAAGGACGTCAGATTATTATCTCCGCGGATAAATCGCCGGCAGATTTGGAAGGAATCGAAACGCGCCTACGCTCCCGCCTCGGCTGCGGCTTGGTTGCCGATATTCATCCGACGGATTTTGACCTGCGTATCGGCATTTTGGAAAACAAAGCCCGTCAGCTCGGGGTTGAGCTGCCGCAAAAGGTTTCTGAATTTCTGGCACAGAAAATTACCTCCAATATCCGCGAGTTGGAAGGCGCTTTGCGCCGGGTTGTTGCCCATTCACAACTGCTTTCCGACAAGGAAATTACGCTGGATATGACGCAGGACGTTTTGAAAGATATGCTGCGCTCTTATGACAAGCGGACAACGATTGACGAGATTCAGAAAAAGGTTGCCGAATACTTCAATATTTCGGTCAAGGAAATGCAGTCTTCCCGCCGGGCCCGCACGGTTGCCCGCCCGCGTCAGATTGCCATGTATCTGGCCAAACAGCTGACTTCGCGCTCTCTGCCGGAAATCGGACGCAAATTTGACCGCGACCATACAACGGTCATGCACGCCGTTCGTAAGGTGGAAGAGCTGGTTTTGGAAGACTCTTCCCTGGCTGAGAATGTTGATACCTTGAGAAGAATCCTCGAGGCTTAAAATTAATTTATTCTCCTCTATTGCAACGCCCGGCTTTTGTTGTCGGGCGTTTTTTTGCAACAAAAAAGACGCTCTCGAAATATGCCGTTTACATCAGAAAAAGATAAGCCGGACAAGCGACAAAATAAAAAAGAATCCATTAAAAAACTTGTTGACGACTCCGTGTTTGGACTTCTTATTTTGCAAGTTTGTGCTAGACTTTAGAAAAATATTTTATATAGGAAACGAAAATGAAATTTACTATTGAACGTGCAAGTTTGTTAAAAACGCTCAGCCATATGCAGAGCATTGTTGAAAAAAGAAATACCATTCCGGTTCTTTCCAATGTCAGAATCGAAGCTTTGAGCAGTGAAATCAGCTTTAAGGCAACCGATATGGATACTGAAATTACCGAAATCGTCGATGCAAACATCAGCGAGGCCGGTGCGACAACGGCTCCGGCTCATATGCTGTATGACATTGTCCGCAAACTTTCCGACGGTTCGGAAGTCGAGATTACTTTCCCTGACGAGAAAGGGCAGCTGACAATTGCTTCCGGACGTTCGAAATTTGCTTTGTCGACAATCGGGGTTGAAGATTTTCCGGTTATCTCCGGCGACAAACTGCCGATAAACTTTGTTATGGACAAAGAAGAACTGAAAGATGTTATTGACAGAACAAAATTTGCAGTATCGACCGAAGAGACCAGATATTATCTGAACGGCGTTTATATGCATGCCAAGAAAGAAGGCGAGGCCAAAGTTTTGCGTGCCGTTGCAACGGACGGCCACCGTTTGGCCTGCGTTGAATCGCCGCTGCCGGAAGGCGCCGAAGAACTTGCCGGCGTGATTATTCCGCGCAAAACAATTACCGAAATCAGAAAGCTTTTGGATGACAACAATGCCGAAAAGGTTAATGTTTCCATGTCTGACAACAAAGTTCGCTTTGCATTGGACGACGTTACGCTGACTTCCAAGCTGATTGACGGAACTTATCCGGATTATGAGCGCGTTATTCCGACAGACAATGACAAGAATCTGGAAATCGGTGTTAAAGAACTTTCTTCCGCCGTTGACCGTGTTTCCGTGGTTGCCGAGAGAACGCGCGCGATTAAGATGCTGACCGGCGCAAACAAAGTAACGATTATTACATCCAGTCCGGATTTAGGCAGCGCCTCGGAAGATTTGGAAGCCAAATACGAAGGGGAATCGCTTGAGATTGGTTATAATTTCCGTTATCTGCTGGATATTCTGCAAGAGATTAAAGGCGATGCCGTTCGCATTTCCTTTACAGACGGAACTTCTCCTTCCGTTATTCATGATACTTCGGATTCCAGCGCAATTTACGTTCTGATGCCGATGAGGGTATAATTTGGCAGAATGAATGTTCCGGCTTTAAAAATCCAAAATCAGACAGTTGAAAAGTCAGGCGTTGTCCGCCTGACTTTAACTGACTTCAGGAATTATCCGTTTTTGCGGATAGAGGCACCGTTAAAACCGGTTATCGTTACCGGAGAAAACGGAGCCGGCAAAACAAATATCCTGGAGGCGATTTCTTTTCTGACACCCGGACGGGGGCTGCGCGGCGCCAGGCTGGCCGATATTAAGCGCATAACGCCGGCTTTGGTTACCAGCGAATATCAGCCGACGGAAATTGCCAATACAAGCTGGGCGGTGTCGGCTACCGTTCAGCAAGGGGAAGATGAGATTGATATCGGGACGGCAGCCGAAAAATCCGTTCGGGAAAGCGGCGATGACGATGTTAAAAGTTTTGAACGCCGAATCGTTAAGATAAACAATCAAAAAGTTTCTTCACAAGCCGAACTCGGCGCTTATTTTTCCGCCGTCTGGCTGACGCCGCAGATGGACAGGCTTTTCCGGGGCGGCTCTCAGCCACGACGGAGTTTTCTGGATCGGCTGGTTTATGCTTTTGATTTGGAACATGCCAAACGGACGGCCTCTTTTGAGCATTTGTACCGGGAATGGTATCAGCTGCTTAAATCCGGACGGCATGACAATACCTGGCTGTCTTCGCTGGAAGAGCAAATGGCCGGATTGGGTGTGGCGATTGCGGCGGCGCGGCGGGAACAGATTGCCAAACTGAATTCTTTTATTGAACACGAACCCGACGATATTTTTCCGAACGTCAGTATGGAACTTGACGGCAAAGTTGAAAAGATGCTTGATAAAATGCCGGCCGTCGAGGTTGAAGATGCCTATATGCAAATGTTGAAATCCCAGCGCAAGAACGTGCTTTATAATGACACGGTCGACGGCGTTAACCGCACGGATTTTAAAGTTTATTACAAAAAGAAAAGAATGCCGGCCGAACTCTGCTCTACCGGAGAGCAGAAGTCGCTGCTCATCAGCATTATTCTGGCGCAGAGCAAATGCCAGACGCTGCATCAGGGATTTGCGCCGGTGCTGCTGCTGGACGAGGTGGCGGCACATTTGGACGATGTTAAACGAGAGGCCTTGCTTGATAAGCTCAGAGAGCTGCAAGTTCAGGCCTGGATTACGTCTACCGATGCGGAACTTTTTTCCTCCCTTAATGGAGAGGCCTTGTTTCTTAACGTAAAAAATAATCAGGTTTTCCCGTTATAATGCTCTTGACTCCGTTTTGTTTTTATTTATGATGAGTAAAAAATAATTTTTATTCGTATAATTAACTTTATGTCTTATGGATACAAGATTGTGGCTGGCGTTCATTTTGATAACGTCTTTTGCTCATTTTACGGCAAGTAATAACAAAATGGATTATGGCGATTTTCCGGTTATCAGGGTTCGTCTTTGCCGTTTTATTCAGGTGGCCGGAACTATTTGCGTTTTTATTTTTCCACCGGAAATCTGGAAAGATGCACTCTTAAACCGTTTCGGAGAAATTAACTTTTTCGGGTATTATTTGTGTAACGCTGCCTGGGTATTTATCGGATTTGGGCTTTGTCTCGGCATTTGGTATCTGGTTATTTATATTCTGAACACAACAGAAAAAGACCTGATAAAATGCATTCTGGGAGGCAAGAGCCAAAAATCGTCCGTTTAATCCGGACTAAAAAACCCGTCAGTTTGTATCTGGCGGGTTTTGTCTTGTCAGACGGCCTGGGCGGCAGAAATTTTCGGCGCTATGCGATATTCTTTAAACTTCGGCAATCCGGCGATTTTTTCTTTATAGGTTCTGCTCAACGCCGACAAGCGCACACAGCCGTTACGAATACAAACCAGCGGATCGACAATCCGGTTTTTGACAAAGACCGGCTCAATATCATCATTGGCATAATTGGCAAAGCGTTCCGGCTCCATTTGCAACAGCGAATAAAAATACTGCAATTTGGTATCTTGCTGCAAATGCCCTTTAATTTGCGTAATGATATAATCATCATCGTGTTTGTAAAAATCTGAAAAAGTTACAAAGCCTTGTTCTATGGCACGGCGAAACAGTTGGGCGGAAACAGAAAACATTACGGCAGAGGCCAGTCCGCTCCAACAGTTTTCATTCAGCCAGATAAAAGCGTTGGCATAGTGTAAAGCAGCCTCGGGACTGCCAAAAACAAAAGAGCCGTCACAAACGGTCAGCGAGGTTATTATATGCTCGATCTGTTCTTGTTTCAAACATTGAAAAATCAGCGCCTGGCGCAACGTATAATCCAGCCGGTCGGCGCAAATGTCGGGCAGCTCATTTTCTTTGAGCGGAAAATGACTATCATCCAAAATATAATCGACATCAAAACCGTATTTTTGCAAAATCGGCGCCAAAGAGGAATTTTTGACAAAGCTTTCGTGGACTTTATCTTGTTCTCCCTGAACTTTCTGGCTTTCCGCGTCTTTTTTGATATAATCAACCGTATGAGAAAAAGCGGAATGAGAAACATCGTGCAGCAAACCGGCAATCTGCTCCTCCAATGGTGCTCCAAAACGACGGAGCAGCATAAAAACGCCGACGGAATGCACAAAACGGTTTACCTGTTCATGATGAAAACCCGGAACGGCAGGATAGTAGCCGGCGGAAGAAATGTGTTTGAGGCGGTTGAGTTCGGGAGAAAGCAAAAGCTCCTGCAAAACAGGTTCCGTAATTGTTGTCCGTCCAAAAACGATATCTGATAATTCCATAAAAAGCTCCCTGAATATAAGGTTATTTTAGGCAAAATCCGGAAACAGTCAAGATATTTTTGCGAAAATTTGTCAAAATATTTACTTTTTTGGATTGACTTTTTGCGATAAATCGTTAATATGCTTGTAAATAGTGATGTTTTTATGGGATATATCATAATGAAAAAATTCCTTTTTTTGACAATTTCCCTGTTTGCCGGCGTTTTTTCTTTTTTGCCGGAAGCTTTAGCCATCAGGCCGTATATCGGATTTGACTATATGTATTCCGATTATAGTTTTGACGACAGCGAAGGAACGGACGGACGCTGGCTGGAGCCGGAATTTAACGGCGGGGCGGCTTCTTTGGGGTTGGAACTGACTAAGAATCTGGCGATTGAAGGTTTTTACCAGATGACGGACAGAAACAACTCCCATATATCTGATTTTATGGTCACCGGCGACAAGTTGGAAACAAAGATGAAGCTGCGGGCTTACGGTGTGGACATTGTTCGTACGATTATTGATATGCATTATCTTGAATTTTTCGGTTCTCTCGGCGTTGCCAGGTATGAAATGGATACGACAAGAACATATACGCTCGGCGGCGTGAGTGAAAAAGAAAAAATTTCTACCGATTTTGAGGCTTTGCGTCTCGGTGTCGGTGCCCAAATCAATATCACGCCAAATTATGCCATCCGCGGTATGTTTCGCTATGCTTTGACCAACGTGACAGAGGTGGACGATATTAAAGAACTGACCGTCGGTCTGCGTTTTTACTTTTAATTTTCGGGAGCCGGATTGCGGCTCTCTTTTTTTATAAACTCCTGCCAAAAAGCAACTGTAAAGATATTATAGAAAAATTTAAGGTAAGTTGAAAACTTTTGTGCAGAGCCAATATAAAAACTGCCGACTTTGCCATCGGCAGTTCTTCTGCTCTTTTTTATTTTAATTTGTTATATTCCGCATCGGAGACCGCTTCCAGCCATTCGCTCGAAGCTCCTTCTGCCGGAACGGAAATCGCAATATGTGTAAACCAGCTGTCTTTGGCCGCACCGTGCCAATGTTTTACACCTTCCGGAATCTCAACAACATCTCCCGGTTTCAGCTCCTGAGCCGGTTTTCCCCATTCCTGATACCAGCCGCGACCGGAAACAACCAGCAGCGTTTGGCCGCTTTTGTGGTGAATATGCCAGTTGTTGCGGCATTTCGGCTCAAACGTAACATTTGCGGCGCTGATTCCTTCTTTGGCCAAGGGCTGCAGATAGCTTTTGCCGATGAAGTATTTGGCAAAAGCCGTGTTTTCATTACCGAATCCGAACAGAACATTTTGTGCGCCCGTACGGCCGGCAATTTCCAAAATCTCGGCAATTTGTTCATCGGTCAGACCGTTATGTTTGCCGACATTGATATGACTTTTCAGCTGACTGTCAACATTTGTCAGAGAAGCCAGCATCGCAACTGTTGCCAGCTCTCTGGTCTGCCAATCGACATTATCACGGGCAAAGATATCGCCAAACAAATGAGCTTTTAAGAACTCGTCAATTGCCGGAGCAAAGTCATAAATTTTACCTTGTACCTGTGCACCGACAAGTTTTGTCTGATTGTTGGCGCCATATTCAAGGCTGCTGCCCTGCGGTTTGGCTCCCGGCAGGCGGCCTTGTTCATCTTTATTGCCGCGTTCGTCAACAACCTGCATTAACGTGTTCAAGGCATTCAGGCTGCGCGGAAAACCGCAGTAAGCATAAGCCTGTACCAAAATTTCCTTAAATTCGTTGACCGTTACGCCGGCGTCCAAACCTTCTGCCAGCGCCTGTTTTAATCCGGCCTGATCTCCGCGGGCGGCATAAGACGCAGCAGTGGCGATTGATTTTTGTTTAGCATTTAAAGCATCGTTTGCCATGGCATTTCCTCCTAAAGACAATATAATTCCCAAAAACAGAGAAACCAAAATTTTTTTCATCATTGCAAAACTCCCTATCTGATGAAGTTTGTAAATTCGACCTTCTCGGCGGCAGGCGGCAAGATACCGGCTTTGGCCGCAGTTTCTTTGCATTTTAAGTGATAAGCCATATTCTTGGCCAAAATGCGCATATTCTGCATTCCTTCTTTATCCTGCCGGACTTCATCGGGAACGGCGCCGTGAACCATATTCCAATAACGGCCGGAGATGACCGGCATTTCCGCAATCTGGAAATATTTGTTAAGCTGGTCTATGGTTGCCGTCGTTCCGGCACGCCGGGCGCTTACAATAACTGATCCGGGTTTGTGCCGAAAGATATCGCGGCCGGCCATAAATGCCGAGAAAAATGCCCGATCCAAAAACGGAACGGCAACACCGCTGGCAGAACCGTAGTGAACCGGCGAACCAATGATATAGCCGTCAAATTCCGCTGCTTTGTTTACAAATTCATTAACTTTGTCATCAATAACGCATTTGCCGAGTTTTGCACAAGCGCGGCAAGCCAGACAAGGACGGATAGCCTCCGTTTCGATGTGATAAATTTCCGAATCGACCCCCTCTTTGGCCAGCTGATCGGCAATTTCTTTTAATGCCGTATAAGTACAGCCGTTTTTGTGCGGCGACCCGTTAATCAACAGGACTTTCATATTTTTCTCCTTTGTTTTTTAGCAGACATTTTACAGTTTAACGGCAAAAAAATAATTCCACCAGATATAAAGCTCTCAAATAATTGCCTAATTCTATCATTTTTTATTTACATTAACAAAAACGGATTATATCATCTTTTTTAAGAAAGAGAGGAATGATGGACAGTCTGGAAGAAAAACGGAATTTGTTAAAAACAAAAGTGCAGGAACTGTTTCCGACACCCGGAATGCTGCAAACCTGCATTAAAGGGTTCAGTGCCTCGCTGAGAACTGCTCCGACATTTAATCAGCATTGTTTTTACAAACCGATGGCGATTGTCGTTCTGCAGGGAAAGAAACAGACAACGCTTGGTTCCGAAAAGTTTACGTATAACGAAAATCAGCTTGTGGTCACGTCAATTGATATTCCGACGGTCGGAAGCATTGTAGAAGCCAGTCCGGAAAAACCGTTTATGACACTCATTCTGGAGCTTGATAATTATATTATCAGCCAGCTTTTGAGAGAAGGAAATTCTTCTCTGGCCGAAAACGTCCGGCGTGGCATGGGCGTGGCCGAAGCCGATGAATCGCTGCTTGATGCTTTTTATCGTTTGATTTTGCTCTTGAAACAACCGGAAAAGCAAAAAATTATGGCCCCGATGATTATTAAGGAAATTCATTATCTGCTCTTGATCTCTCCGCTTGGCGACATTTTGCGTTCGGTCAACACCAAAGGTTCTCAGAACAACCAGATTGCCAATGCTATTGCCTGGCTGAAGGAAAATTATCGTGAGCCGTTGAAAATAGACCAGCTGGCTCGAAAATTCAACATGGCGGAATCGTCCTTTTACCGCCATTTTAACAAAGTAACGAGCCTGAGCCCGCTGCAGTATCAGAAACAATTGCGCCTTTACGAGGCGCAGCGTCTGATGCTTTCTGAAAATTTTGATGCGGCAAATGCGGCTTATGAAGTCGGGTATGAAAGCGCCAGTCAGTTTAACCGCGAATACAAAAGAATGTTCGGCACGCCGCCGAAAACAAACGTCAACCAGATCAAAAGCGCCTGATTGACGTTTGGGGGACGGGGAAGACTAATCGAGCTTGTTTTCTTTCAGCCATTTGTCAAACAAGCCGGCAATAACGTCATTATTTAAATCCTGCATCAGGAAATGCGTATTGCCATAGATTCCGATTTTCGGCAGCTCGACAAGCGTGGCGTTGCCGCCGTGTTTGTTGATTGTTTCTACAAATTTTCTGGCCATTTGCAGCCGGACGCGCCAATTTTCATCGCCCAGATTTTTGCTTGGCTCTTCCGGAATATAATCACCAAAGTACAGAACAATCGGAATCCGGGTCAGCTTTTGCCTGATTCTATCATGGGCCTTTTTACAATAAAAAAATTCTTTTTTCCGATAACATAAATTTAACTTGCTTTTTATTTTTTTTGATTATAATTCAAAATCAGGTTGTCAGCGTAGCTCATCAGGATAGAGCACCGGTTTCCTAAACCGGGGGTAGTGGGTTCGAGTCCCGCCGCTGACGCCATTTGTTTTATTCCGGCAAAATTTATCACAGCATTTTGCCGCCGTAAAAAAACTGTTGCAAAAATTTTTAGTTTAATATAAGTTAGCGTCAGTTTGGATAGATGGCCGAGTGGTCGAAGGCGCACGATTGGAAATCGTGTGTACCCCCAAAGGGTACCGTGGGTTCGAATCCCACTCTATCCGCCATTTTACAAAAAAGCCCTCCTTTGCGGAGGGTTTTGTTGTAAATGATGAGGATGGGCGGATTTGAACCCACGGGAAAGTGGGTTTGACTACCAGCAATAGGCGGGACGCGGGTACCGCCGATTTTGCCGTCAGGCAAAAATTGCGCCCGTGCAACTTGAACGAAGTGAAAGTAATCCCACTCTATCCGCCATTTTACAAAAAAGCCCTCCTTTGTTGAGGGTTTTGTTGTAAATGATGAGGATGGGCGGATTTGAACCCACGGGAAAGTGGGTTTGACTACCAGCAATAGGCGGGACGCGGGTACCGCCGATTTTGCCGTCAGGCAAAAATTGCGCCCGTGCAACTTGAACGAAGTGAAAGTAATCCCACTCTATCCGCCATTTTACAAAAAAGCCCTCCTTTGCGGAGGGTTTTGTTGTATTATAAAAAAATTAAACTTTTACAAATAGAATGTTGTTCATGACAATAAAGCTTTATCACTATGCTCCGCGAGACAACACTATAATGAAAGATGGGATATTATCCGTTTCACGTATCTCGCGTGATTTATTTTATTATGCTCATCGGGCAAAATCGGATAACAGAAACGACATTTTGCAATGGCTGGACGCCAGTTTTTCAGGACGTTCACGTTCTGTTTCCTGTCTGACCGAGCCAATCAGGTGGCAGGGAAATGACCCGATGCTTAAGGATTTTGTTGACAGCAGAGTATTATTTTCTTTTGATGCAATGCAACTGTTACAAGACGGAATCATTGAGTCAATATGGTGTAAAGATGGTTCTGAAGCAGGTGGCATTAATGAAAAATTTTATCAAGTTTCAGCAGAAGAAATTGATTTTTCCCCGCTAAAATGGGAAAAATGCGACAAAAGTAAGGGGCTTTTTTTTGCCGCCGTCCGTCATTATATGTTGGTTTTAAAAGACGGAATTATTCCTTCTCATTATTTGATTCAGGAAAAATAATATGGAAGAAAAGGGAATTTTAGAAACTTTTTTTAATACCGACATTCGAACAATTGTTTTTGTTGTTTTGGAATTGATTGTTTTCGGTTTTGCCCTTTACTTTTCCAACCGGGCATAATCAATTTTGGGAGAAAAACGGATGAAATTGTATTATCGCTCACTTGAAAAAAAAGATTTAGCCAAATGGGAAGAACTGGCCAAACCTGAATTTTCCGAGGAAGATTTTTGCAGTCGTGATTATCTGCTTAACCGATGGAACAGCACTAAGGGCTGGGTTCTTATGACGCCGGAAAAAGAATGGATCGGCTGTTGTTTTATTAATTTCAAATTTCATGAATACAATCGCGGCGGGGTTCATTTTTTGGAGTGGTGCATTTTTCCGAAATTCCGTAAACAAGGATACGCAAAATATCTTGTAAAATTGTGTTTTGACAGTTCGGCCGGTTTTCAAAAAAGCATTTGCATTCATCCGGAAAACAGCGCCTCTACGGCATTAGCCCGAAAATATGGTTTTAAAGAACTGGAAATGCATAAATGCTGGATGGTTTTTATATGTGATAAAGATTTTTATCCGCCGGAACTTGTGAATTTGGATATTTCTTATTGCAATGAATAAAGGTATGTTTTTATGAAAAAATATTTTACAGCGGCCATTATTTTAGGAATTTGCGGTTTGATTTGGGCTTTTTTGATAGAGCCGTATCTTTTGTCTGTCCGCCGCTACAAGCTCGGTTTTAGCGATTTTAAAGGGTTGAAAATCGTTTTTGCCAGTGATTGGCATATTGCCCCGTGGGAAAATTGGCGTCTTAAGAGAATCGTCCGTAAAATCAATGCTCAGAAACCGGACATTATCATTTTGGGTGGCGATTACGTCAAAGGGCATAAGCATGCCTCAAGCATGAAGATGGAAAAAATTGCGGCTGCACTCGGAGAACTTAAGGCAAAATACGGCGTTTTTTCCGTGCTCGGAAATCATGACTGGTATATGGACGGGAACAAAATGCGTCAGGAGCTGGAAAAAGCCGGCATTACCGTTTTGGAGAACGAAAATATCCGTTTGAAAATTGACGGGAAGGACTTATTTATCGCCGGACTGGCCGATGACAAAACCCGCTCGCCGGATTTTATCAGAGCACTTGCCAAGACGGATATGAAAAAAACGCTGTTGGTTTCTCACACGCCCGACATCTTTGACCTTATTCCGCAGGAAATCCCGCTGACTTTATCCGGGCATACGCATGGCGGGCAAGTCGCCGTTCCGTTTTACGGTCCGCTGTTGGTACCGTCAAAGTTCGGTCGTCGTTTTGCCGGCGGAGAATATTATGAAGAAGGCAAGCGGATTATTGTCAGCCGGGGTCTCGGCACCAGCATTTTGCCCGTCCGTTTTAACTGTCTGCCGGAAATTTTGGTTTTAGAATCTCCGGTTGATGATTGACAAAGCCGTTTTTAACCCGTCGACCGCGGCAGAAACAATCCCGCCGGCATAACCGGCACCTTCGCCGCAAGGGAAAATTCCTTTTACCGGGCTTTCAAATTGTTCGTCACGCAAGATTTTTACCGGCGACGAGCTTCTGGTTTCCACACCGGTCAACACGGCTTCCGGCATTGCGAATCCGTGCAGTTTTTTATCCATTTCCAAAATGCCGAGGCGGAAAGTTTCCATAACATAATTTGGCAGAACAGCTCCCAAATCGCCCCAGGCAACACCGCGGGAATAGCTGGGCGTTACGCCGGCCGCATCGGTTGACGGGCGATTTTGCAAAATATCCCCCAGAAGCTGCGCCGGTGCTTTGTAACTCTTGCCGCCGGCAAGATAGGCCTTGTGCTCAAGTTCCCGCTGCCAATACATTCCCTGCAGCGGATGGCTGCCGCCGAAATCTTCCGGCGTTACTCCTACCAACAGGGCCGAATTGGCGTTTTTCTTATCTCTGGCGTAATAGCTCATTCCGTTCGTAACAACTCTTTCCGGCTCGGAAGCGGCAGGCACGACAACGCCTCCCGGACACATACAAAATGTATACAGCGATCTTCCGTTCGGCAAATGGACGGACAATTTATAATCGGCCGCTCCCAGTTCCGGATGGCCGGCAAAGGCATGATAAACCGCTTTATCAATCAGTTTTTGCGGATGTTCAATCCGGGCTCCGACGGAAAAAGCTTTCGGTACCAGCGGGATTTGTCTTTTATACAACATTTCAAAAGTATCGCGCGCGCTGTGCCCGATTGCCAAAATCATCTCCCGAACGGGATATTCCGCCAGACTTCCGTTCGGCTTTTTAATTTGCACGGCCTGCAGTTTTCCGTTTTTTATGACCAGGTCTTCCAACCGGTTTTCAAACAGATATTCTCCCCCCAAAGCAACGATTTTTTCTCTGATTTTCGGAACAATCAGTGCCAGTTTGTCCGTTCCCAGGTGAGGCTTGGCCAGATATAATATGTCTTCCGGCGCTCCGGCTGCGACCAGTTCGGCAAAAACCTCCGTTGTATAACAGTCTTTTTTTATTCCGGTCATCAGCTTGCCGTCGGAAAAAGTTCCGGCGCCGCCTTCTCCGAACTGGACATTGGAATCGGGATTGAGGCGGCCGCTTTTCCAAAAAGTTTCAACATCTTTTTGACGTTGCAGAACCGGACGCCCGCGTTCAATAATCAAAGGCCGCAATCCGGCTTTTGCCAAAACAAGTCCGGCAAACATTCCGGCCGGGCCGCTACCGATAATCATCGGGCGGAGCTCTTCTTTCTGACAATGCGGAATCGTCAAATTTTCCGTAACAGCCGCCTTTTCAACAAAGGGATAGGGCTTTTCGGCCAGAATCCTTGCTTCTTCCGGGGTTTCTAACTCAACGGTATAAACAAAAAAGGCCTGAGTCCGGCTGCGGGCATCAACCGCTTTTTTAACAATGCGAAAACGGCTGAAAGGCTTTGAGGCCTTTAATATTTCAGAGACAACGCCCGGTAATCCGGATAACGGAAAAGAAAGGGGCGTTTTGATGTTACTTATTCTCAGCATAAAACTTCCGATAAAAAAAAGCTCCGGTATCATAACAATAGCCGGAGCATTAACATTTCGCAAAAGATTATTTTACATAAACGTGGACTTCGGAGGCTTTGGCCGTATCGCTGGTGCGGGCTGCCAAAGAGATTTTATCGGCACCGACGCCCATATTTACCATCTCCTGAAAGACCATTGCCGCATTGTTTTGGGCATTGTTTTTGGAAAGCTGACTGCCGCCGGCCGGACTGACGGCCACAACCTCAAACATCACATTCGGCTTTTTCTGGATTGCGCTGCTGACAGCCTGTTTCAAACCATCCTGAAAACGAACGTCCTGCTTATTAAATTTGGCAACAAACAACGGCGAAACAGAATAACCGCCCGATTTTGCCACTGACGGAGAAGTTGTCAGCAATGTCGGTGCAGCAGAGGCGTTGCGGTAATAGCCGACGGAATTGTAGCTGCCGACTTTGATGGCACTGTTTAAGTCAACAATATTATTGCGAGCCGTTTCAACATACTGCTGCTGGCGCAGAATATCATTATTCAGCTCGGCTGAAAGGCTGTTGAACAAAATGGCGGTCTGATTGGTCTCATTTTCCAGAATCCGCAATTGGCGGTGATCTTCATCGACTGCACCGGAAACGCCATAAGCTGCCTTAATGGAATCGAGCAAATAGGTCGTCATTGCGGCATCAGAGTTAACTTTTGCTGCCAGCTGATTTAAAGCATTCGTATTGGCGCTCATAACCTGAATATTGTTTTGAGCCGTCTGCAACATTGCATACATTTGCGGGTTGCCCGGCGTTGTGCCGACTTGAAGTTTGGCTTCTATCGCGCCGATGACTTTATGATATTGCAGGGCATTATTAATGACAGAAGTTCTGATTTTTTGCAGCTCGTCATTATATTTGCGGATAGAATCCTGAAGCTGGGTCAGCTCGCTGCGGAAACCGATGACTTTCTGACCGACAAAAGTTCCGGTGTTTCCTCCTTCGGTGATTTCCAACGGTTCAAAATTGGTAGTGCCCAATTCAGGAAGAGGCACAGAAGAGTTGGCGGCAACTTCTTCCTGAGTATCCGAGCCGAAAAGCGAAGGAAAAATTGCATCCGATGTATATGAACATCCGCTCATTCCTATGGCGGAAATCAGGGATACAAACAATTTTCTTGATACTTGTTTCATTAATAATGACCTTTTTTTAATAAAGTTGGTGTGCAATCTGCTGCTTATTTCAGTTAATTTATAAAGAAATTTTTATAAAATAACAAGTAAGAAATTGAAAAAAATATAAAAAATCCAATCCCTTTTGAATAAGCACCCTGGCTTGGGGTCATTGTATAGCGAAAATAGTTTAAAATTCTTTTAAATTTGAAAAATAATGCTTGCAAATTAAAAATAAAAGCTGTATTAACTTCTCTGTTGTTGAAGTTAAATGCACCCGTAGCTCAATTGGATAGAGCATCTGACTACGGATCAGAAGGTTGTGAGTTCGAATCCCGCCGGGTGCGCCATTAAAAAAGCTCCTCTTTTTGGGGCTTTTTTTGTATCTGAAAAACACTTTCTTTTCTGCGGGATTCGAACCAAGGTTCGATCTGGCTCGTAAGCTCACGCTGCGCGCTCCCTAACTCGCTGCGGTCACTCCGTTTGTAACGCTTGCCTGCCTTCGTTTTCTCTCGGCAGCAAGCTAACAAACTTTCGCCTGTCGGCATAAAACAACCGGAGCAACGGTTGTTTTATTTTCTCCAGCCCGCCGGGTGCGCCATTAAAAAAGCTCCTCTTTTTGGGGCTTTTTTTGTATCTGAAAAACACTTTCTTTTCTGCGGGATTCGAACCAAGGTTCGATCTGGCTCGTAAAAATTTTCCATATTTGTAATATAATCAAACTTTCTGTGGGATAACCGGTAAATAAAAATTTTGCTTTTTGTTAAATTACGTTATTGATTTCTGGATTAAATGACGTTAGGTTATAGTGTAATAAATATTAAAGAGGTGAGTTAAAGTGACTAGATCTGAATTAATTGAAAAAATTGCAAACAAAAATCCGCATCTGATGCTGAAAGATGTTGAAAGAATTGTTGCGGTTATTTTTGATACGATTATTGCTTCGCTGGCAAAAGGCGAGAGAGTCGAGTTTCGCGGCTTCGGCGCTTTTTCCGTCCGCAACCGCAGTTCCCGCATTGCAAAGAATCCGCGTACCGGAGAACAGGTCAGCGTCGAAGAAAGAAAAATTCCTCATTTCAAAATCGGAAAGCAGTTGTTTGAACTCTTGAATAATAAATAACTTCAGAAGAAAAGGCTCCGCTACATGAATTTTATAAAAATGCTCATAGGTTTGCCGGTTATTGCCATTGTTTTGGTTTTTGCTTTTGTAAACAATGATTTGGCTGTGTTTAACTTATGGCCTTTTTATATTGAGATTACCGTTTCGCTCAGCGTGGCCATTGTTTTTTTCATCTTGTTCGGCTTTTTGTTCGGCTGGCTGTTCACATGGTTGTCTTATGCGCCTGTCCGCAAGGCTTTGCGCCAGCAGAAAAAGCAAAACAAAAAGCTTAATAAAGAACAGGAAAAACTGGTGAAAGAAGTTCAGGGCCTCCATGAGAATATTGAAACCCTGAAAGCCGATGAGAGCAAAACTCCGAAACCTTCTTTCAAAGACAGGCTCAAAAATATCTTTGGCAAGAAAAAGCAGGATATTTGATTTTTGTATTAACAATCAGGTTATAATGTTATGAACTGGCTTACAGACTTCGTTCGACCGAAGGTAAAAAAAATATCACAAAAAGAGATTGCCGACAATCTTTGGACCAAGTGTCCGAACTGCGGACAAATGCTCTTTTCCAAAGAACTGAAAAAAAGTATGTATGTCTGCACAAAATGCGGGCATCACCTGCGCCTGTATGTGGACAAGCGCCTGAAAATGCTGTTTGACAACGGCGAATATGACGAAATCTCTTTGCCGAAAATCAAGGAAGATCCTTTGAACTTTCGGGATTCAAAAAAATATACCGATCGTTTGCGTTCTTATCGCAAAGCAACCGGCAATGATGACGCCATTAAAGTCGCACAGGGAGAAATCGGTGGTATTGTTTGCGTCGTAGCAATTATGGACTTTTCGTTTATGGGTGGTTCCATGGGCATGGCCGTCGGTGAGGGAATCGTTAAAGCTGCCGAGTTAGCTGCTAAAGGGAATCATCCGTTGATTACGGTGGCAGCATCCGGTGGCGCAAGAATGCAAGAAGGCATTTTGTCTTTAATGCAAATGGCACGTACGACAGCAGCTATTAATATGGTCAAAGAAAAAGGCCTGCCGTTTATTTCTATTTTAACAGATCCGACAACCGGCGGTGTTTCGGCTTCTTTTGCCATGCTCGGCGACATTCATATTGCCGAAAAGGGCTGCATTATCGGTTTTGCCGGTGCCCGTGTGATTGAGCAGACCATCCGGGAAAAGCTGCCGGAAGGTTTTCAGCGGGCGGAATACTTAAAAGAGCATGGTATGGTTGATATTGTGGTTGAACGTTCACAGATGAAAAACGAGCTGGTTAAGGTTATCAGTATTTTGATGCATCAAAAACCACGGCTTAATACACTGGCCATTGAACAAAGATAAAAAAACCTCCTTCGGGAGGTTTTTTTATTTTTAATTATATCTAATTAGTGCGTTGAGAAAATTTTCGATAGGCGTCAAGTCGTGCTTTATCTATTCTTACTTGGTCTGATTTTGTGTTAGGCATTGTGTAGGATGATGTTATTTCTATATCTTCTTCTTTCTCGGCAGAAGTATCTTGTTTTCTTAAATGTTTCTGATAAGCTTTTTTTGGTTTCGCTTTTGCTCGTTTCTCCGCTACATCTAACAAATGTTCTTTTTCAGCAAGAACATCTTTATGCTCTTTTCTGGCTTTGTAACGTTCATTTCTTTTTAAAGCGCCTTTTTCAATACTGTCGCGGATTTTTTCTTCTTTCAAGTGTTGAGCTTTGATTCTGGTCCAGTCTCTGGCATCCAAGACATCTTCCCGAATATACGGGCGCCGGCAGTCATCCTCAAAATCATCGAACCAGTGATTCATTATTTCTTCGGCCTCTTCTTTAGTTTTTCCGTTCAACATACCATCTTCAAAACCACCGTCCCAGCCCCAATTTGTTTCATAAGATGAGGTATCCAGGCTTTCTGTAACTTTGCCGTCTTCGATTTTTACGGCAAGCGATGTCGAGGCACCAAAATCGGCTTCTCCAACTTTATATATTTTATATTCCGTAGTCATTAGGACTCTCCTTAAGGTTTTATTATATTCAAATAATATCATAATATTCTAAAACGTGCAATATTTATTTTGTCAAATTCTGAATATACGTCTGCACTCCGGTAATAAAGAAAAACATAATCGTTTAACTATTTTGCCGATATTTTTTGCAAGGCATTTTTTTATTGCCTTTTTGCCGAGGTATCCTAAAATATTGCCAAGACAAGGAGCGCAAAATGAAACTATTGATTATCGGTATGCTCGGCGCAGGGAAATCAACCCTGGCTTATCAACTGGCGCAAAAACACGGATTGCCGGTTTTAAGAATCGATGAAATCAGCCGCGATAAAGAAACCAATTCTTATTATCCTTTGGAACAACAATATCAGCAGTTGGATGATTTTGTGCTGAAACATGAAAACTGGATTGCGGAAGGCTGCCAGAAGTATTTATATGAGCGACTGAAACCGACATTGGTCGTTTATTTGAAAGTATCCCGTCTTACGGCAATATGGCGTTTTTCCAAAAGATTTTTTCAGGCTCGAAAACTTGTCGGCAAACAAATTGATCCGGCGCTGCCGGTTCAGGCTTATCATTACCGCAAGCCCACACTGAAAAAACTTCTGCAATGGGATGCCGACAATAAAATCATCCGACAGGAAATTGAAGATTATCTGAGTACCGGAGACAAGTGCTTTATTACAATAAAATCGGCAAAGGATTTGCGCGAATTGTTCAGAATCCTCGACGGGGAATAAAATAGGCGGAAGAAGTTATGAGAGGCTTTGTAATTGCGTTTATCAGCCTTTTATGTTAGTATTGATTTATATTTGCAACTTGCGAAGGATCCTATTATGAATGAGAATTTGCTTATACAAGAAATGGACATTAAAGAAAAAATTGTTTTCCTTCAGTCTTTTATATATCTTATCCGAACAGACGGAAAAATTGACCAGGCAGAAAAAGACTTGATTGCCGAGTTGATTAAAAGTTATCAAATTGCTCCGCAATATTTTGCCGGGATTAATAATGTTCCGGCTAAAGAAAGCTTATTAAGTTCACTAAAAGAGAGTGTTCCTAATCGTGTTCACGGATTGTTTCTGATTAAAGAGCTTCTGACCATTGCTAACATTGACGATACATTGGCAAAAGAAGAAATTCAATTTATAGAATCCGTTGCAGAAACTCTAAATATTGAAAAAGAAAAAATTTTGCAAATAAACGGGCTCATATTGGAAAGAAAGGTCTGGCTGACAAAAAACGAAATGGTTATGGAATATGATTCCGCCAAAGGAGAATAAGTATGTCTGAACTGGAAGAGATGTTAAAACAACAGGAAAAGGAAACAAAAAAAGAAATTGATTTGTATAAAACGGTATATTTTCAAAAAGATACCGTACCTGATTTGCGTGCTGCCGACGGAATGGCCGGCGGTTACATTCCCAAATATAATTCTATCCTTATGATGCATTTTGAAGACGAAAAGGTGCAAAAACAGATTTCAAAAGATTTAGATGTGTTTTTGCAACATGAAACGCAACATTATCTTAATGCTCAAAAAGGCTGCGGTTCTTCTAATCCCAATAACAATGTTGACTATGAACAGTTTTATAAACTCTGCATGGCTGATGAAATTTCTGCCAATATGGCTGAGCTTATCTATTTGCGGGAAGAATATATTAAGACAAAAGATATTAGTTTGTTTGACAAACGCGATGGCAATTTTACCTTTTATAAAGAGGCCATTCAAAAAGGAGAAATTGATCCTTTAAGTTCCGATCCGGAAAAATTTGAGAAAGATATGTCGCTTATTATGAACGGAACACAAAAAATGTGGATGGAAAAATACGCCCCATTTTATGCTTCAAATCATACTTTTGTTACTTGTTGTTATGCTCTTAATAACGGAAAAGATATGACCTCTAATAATAAAGAGTATTCAAAGCAACTTGATTTGATGTATACTTTGGGGGGAATTAACTTCAATAAATATAATAATCAAGATAATTTTGAACTTCCTAAGGTTGCGAAAGAATTTTTTGAAAAAGAACCTGATGAATTAACAAAAGACGAGCTTTTATTCTTATCTGCAGCAAAAGAAGATACAGAAAGCTTAAAACGCGGAGAAAATGTTGTTCATTTTGGCTGGAATCCAGACAGACGCGTTTCTAAGGTTTTGGAAGAAAAAGTTTTGGACATGGATAAAGAAATTATCACAAAGCCTCAAGAAAAAATTCAGCAGACAGATACTGTTTCCAATAAAACTACAGCTCTCAAACGCTTGCAAGAATTGCGCGGCTTGTCGTCTTCCGGCAATGAACAAAATATCAAGCCCGGAACCAGAGCCATTAATTACAATAATGAAATGTTACGCAAATATGCCGCGTTAAGAGGGAGATAAAAGCCTTCAGGCCACAGATTTGAACAGGTCTTTAATCTTGTCAAAAAAGCCTTTTGCCTCGGGCTGGCAATTATCATCTTCGCTTTCGGCACGGAACGCCTCCAACAGTTCTTTTTGTTTGGGCGTTAAGTTAACCGGCGTTTCAACCCGCATTTTAACAAACAAATCACCACGGCGCTGCGAACGGATGATTGTCATTCCCTGCCCTTTGACCTTATACACCTGATCATTCTGCGTACCAGCCGTAATACTCAGCTCGATTTTCTCACCATCGATAGAAGGTATTTCTATTTTTCCGCCCAGTGCGGCACAGGCCATAGAGATTGGAATCCGGGCATAAAGATTGGCTCCGTCGCGCTCATACAGCTTATGTTCCTTCACGGTAATGAAAACGTATAAATCGCCGTTCGCTCCGCCGCGCAGGCCGGCCTGCCCTTCTCCGGCTATCCGCATACGGGTATTGTCTTCAATCCCGGCCGGAATCTTGATTTTAAGCAGTTTTTCTTTCGGATTAACGCCCCGGCCGCCGCATTTTTTGCAGGCTTCTTTAATAATGCGCCCGGTTCCTTTGCATTTTGGGCAGGTTGTTTCCAAAATAAAAAATCCGCCCTGGGTTTTGCGAACCTTGCCGCTGCCGTGGCAGGTGGGGCAGACTTCCGGCTCTTTGCCGTCAGCCGTGCCATGTCCGTGGCATTCATCACAAACTTCCGTTGTCGGAATTTTGATTTCTTTTTCTACACCGGCAAAAGCCTCTTCCAGGCTGATTTCCAGATTATAACGCAAATCCGCACCGCGTTCGGCATAATTTCCACCCTCGGCACCACGTTTGCCGCCGCCCATAAATTCGGAAAAAATATCGGAGAAGACATCGGAAAAACCGCCAGAACCGAAATTAAACTCAAAACCGCCGAACGGATTGCCGCCGCCCATACCGGCGCCCTGCGTAAAGGCCTGATGTCCATAACGGTCATAAGCCGCGCGTTTCTGCTCGTCTTTTAAAACTTCATAAGCCTCGTTGATTTCTTTGAATTTGGTTTCGGCCTCCTTATCTCCCGGATTGCGATCCGGATGATATTTCATGGCCATTTTGCGATAGGCTTTTTTTATCTCTTCGCCGCTGGCGTTTTTATCGACTTCCAGCAGCTCATAGTAATCTTGTTCCGTCATTTTCCGCCTAAAAATTTTATGGTTCCGTGGTTAATTACTATTTAGGGGTTAAAAATGCCAAAGTCAAGCAATTCTGCGATTTTTCTTAAAAAGAAAGGCTCCTTTCTGCGGAGCCCCGAAAAATATTTTATTCAATTATTTCTTTAGGATAAATACCGTACAAATTCTGCCGGCTGACCCACCCGTCTATCGAATCGAAACGAATATGGCAGAAACTTTTTTCTTCCGGACATTTTATGACTTCTCCGACAACCTCGTTTTCTACCTTGGCAATTACTTTGGAATTGTAATCCGGCTTGGCATAAATATTGTTTTCTCCCGGTGTGGAAACCTTAACCGTCCGTTTGCCGGTCAGCATAGCCTGGTGCACCCAGGATTCCGACCCCTGCCAGTCTTTGATTTTGCGCCAAAGCTCAAATTCGGCAATAATCTCAACCGGGGCATATTTTTGCATATAAACCCATTCTATCGGATAGCGGCTGCCGGGACCGGAACGGGCGTTTACCAGCTCGGAGCGCAGGGATACAAAACGCGGCAACTTGAGTCCGGTTTCGCTTTCGTCATCGGCCGCCTGAACCGAATGCGGCGCGGCAAACGCCAACAATCCCAGAAAAGCAAAAACTACCGCTTTCATTTTTATCCCCTCGTTTTAATCATTTGTTATTTTATTTGCAGATATTATGACTAAATAAAATGAATAAAACGTAAAAAATTGTCATAAGGAAAAAATAAATGGACATTATTCAAACGACTCAGGATTTGATGCGTTTTCGCACCGAAACCGGCAATATTTCCGAGATAAAAAAATGTCTGGAATACTGCAAAAATCTGTTTCCCGGACAGGCCGTCAAAGGCGGAATTTTTGAATATCCGACAACCTCCCCGGTATTGTTTCTGGCCAATGCCGATACAAACGATTTTGACGTGCTCTGCCTCGGGCATTTGGACGTTGTACCGGCCAGCGACGATATGTTTGAGCCCAAAATCGCTGACGGAAAACTTTACGGGCGCGGTTCGCTGGATATGAAGTCTTTTGCCGTTGTCGCCCTTAATTCTTTGGAATATGTGCTCAAAAACAACTTGAACCTCAAATTCGGGGTTATTCTTTCGACTGATGAGGAAAAAGGCAGCGCCAGCACTCATGCTTTTATGAATGCTCATCCTGATCTGCGGGCAAAAATCGTTTTGGACAACGACGTTGGCGGCGATATTACCAAAATTGTCAGCAAGTGCAAAAATCCGGTCTTTGTCAAACTGATTTCCAAAGGCAAAGAAGCGCACGGTTCAACGCCCTGGGAAGGCATAGACGCCAATGAGCAACTTATGCAGACCTGGGCTAACATTCGTAAAACTTATCCGTATTATTCCGCAAACGGCGTTATTCCGGATGACAAATGGATTGACACCGTTCATTTTGCAAAAATAAGCGGCGGTGAGGTTTCCAACGTTATTTCCAACGAGGCGGAAGCTCTGCTCGACTTCCGACTGACCGAAAATTCAAGCGTTGAGAATCTGCGCAAGAATCTGGATAAATGTATGGTTCCGGGCGTGGAATACAAAATTGTTTCCGAAAGCACGCCGGTTGTTATGGACGAGAACAACCCGTATATTCTTGATTATAAAAAATTTGCCGAGAATATTCTGGGGCGGCCGCTGGAATTTGAGCATATCGGCGGGGCGACGGATTCCCGTTCTTTTGCTGTTCGCGGCTCGATTGTGATTATGCATTCCGGTACCGGTGAAGGTATGCACACGCAAGGGGAATATGCCGAAATCGAATCGATTAAGCAAATTGCCGATATTCAGATTAAGTTTCTGGAGAAGCTTGGAAAGTAAGGAAAGGAAGAGGAAAAGGGGGCGTTTGTTTTCCCCCTTTTTTAATTTCCCCCAAGGGAGATTTTTTCTATTTTCTTATTTCTTGCAACGGAATTGTGGCAGATTTTTTTGAAAAAAAAAAGAAGAGGCGGCTCACACCGTCTCCTCTTTTTGTGATTCAAGGACAGGTTTATTTTACTTCCTCAAAGTCGGCATCGACAACTTTTTCATCGCTGTTGCCGCAGTTTTGAGCCTGTTCAGCTCCGGCACCGGCATCAGGTCCGGCCGTACCGGCAGCCTGAGATGCCTCAGCCTGCTGTTTGTACATAGCCTCGCCCAGTTTTAACGAAGCCTGCATCAAAGCCTCTGTCTTCTCTTTGATTGAAGTAATATCATCGGTTTCCAGAGCCGATTTCAAAGCTTTTACGGCTTCTTCAATCTGAGATTTTTCATTGGCACTGACTTTGTCACCGTGTTCTTTTAACGTTTTTTCAGTAGAATGAACCAGAGATTCACCCTGATTTTTGGCTTCTACCAATTCTTTCTTGCGTTTATCGGCATCGGCATTAGCCTCGGCGTCTTTGACCATCTTTTCAATATCGGCATCAGACAAACCGCCGCTGGCCTGAATGCGGATGGCCTGCTCTTTGTTGGTTGCCTTATCTTTGGCCGAAACGTTTACAATGCCGTTGGCATCAATATCGAAGGTAACTTCAATTTGCGGCATACCGCGCGGTGCAGGCGGAATACCAACCAAGTCAAACTGACCAAGCAGTTTGTTGTCGGCAGCCATTTCACGTTCACCCTGGAAGACACGGATGGTTACGGCCGTCTGACCATCTTCAGCCGTAGAGAATACCTGGCTCTTGCGGGTCGGGATGGTGGTATTGCGGTCGATCAAACGCGTGAAGACACCGCCCAAGGTTTCAATACCCAAAGACAACGGGGTTACATCAAGCAGCAGAACGTCTTTGACATCGCCCATCAAGACACCGCCCTGAATAGCAGCACCGACGGCAACGACCTCATCCGGGTTAACGCCTTTATGCGGCTCTTTGCCAAAGATTTCTTTTACTTTTTCCTGAACTTTCGGCATACGGGTCATACCGCCAACCAGAATGACTTCGCTGATGTCGCTCGGTTTCAAACCGGCATCGGCCAGAGCCTTTTTGCAAGGTTCAACCGTACGGTCAATCAGATCGTCAACCAAAGATTCCAGTTTAGCGCGGGTCAGCTTGATGTTCAGATGTTTCGGGCCGGTTGCGTCTGCGGTAATAAACGGCAGGTTGACTTCAGTCTGAGTCGTCGAAGACAGCTCAATCTTGGCCTTTTCGGCAGCTTCTTTCAAGCGTTGCAGAGCCAGACGGTCATTTTTCAAATCAATGCCGGACTCTTTTTTGAATTCTTCAGCCAGATAGTTTACCAATCTCTGGTCAAAATCTTCACCACCGAGGAAAGTATCGCCGTTGGTGGATTTTACTTCAAACACGCCATCGCCGATTTCCAAAATGGAGATATCGAACGTACCGCCACCGAGGTCATAAACCGCGATGGTGCCGGAAGTTTTTTTATCCAAACCATAAGCCAAAGCAGCAGCCGTCGGTTCGTTGATGATACGCAAGACATCAAGTCCGGCAATCTTACCGGCGTCTTTGGTAGCCTGACGTTGGGAATCGTTAAAATATGCCGGAACGGTAATAACGGCTTTTTCAATTTTTTCACCCAGATAGCTCTCGGCATATTCCTTAATCTTTTGCAAAACGATTGCCGAAATCTGCGACGGAGCGTATTTCTGGCCTTTGACTTCAACCCAGGCATCGCCGTTATCGCCGGGGATAATTTTGAACGGAACAAGGCCTTTGTCCTTGCTGACCTCAGCAGAATCATAGCGGCGGCCAATCAAACGTTTGATGGCAAACAACGTGTTTTCCGGATTGGTTACGGCCTGACGTTTGGCCGGAAAACCAACCAGGCGCTCGTTATCGGTAAAAGCAACCATTGACGGCGTTGTTCTGGCGCCTTCGGAGTTTTCCAAGACTTTGGCTTCTCCGCCTTCCATAACGGCAAAGCAGGAGTTGGTGGTGCCCAAGTCAATACCTAATACTTTATTGCTCATATTTTTGTCCTTCTTTCACATTACTAAATGATTACCTCATTTGTTATATTCATATATAGGTAAACAAATTTGCGGATGCAAGTTTTGGAAAGACTTTTTTGTATTTTTTGAAAAAAATTTGATTTTTATGGGTTGCCGGCTTGACTTCTGGAATATTATTCTCTATTTGAATATATAAGGAATTTATTTTGACCGTTTTACGGGGAGAAAGATTCCTTGTTATTCATTAACTTAATAAAGGAGCGGAAAATGTTTGATAATCACAATTCCAATAACGGACAGCGGCCGACGCGCTGCAAATTCGGGCTGAAGTTTACGCCAAAGCCCGTAAATCCCGAACTTTCGGTTCAAGAAAACATAATGAATTTTATTAATGACTATCGCCAATGGGAAAAAGACAATCCGCAGCCGGATTATTCTCATCTGTCTACCAGAGAGGCGGTAAAGCGGATAGTTGAGGATTTTCGCACCCAGGAGCGGGAGGAGGAAGAGCAGAAGGCCATGCAGGCACAAATGCAGAGGCCGTACGGTTCGGGGCAAACATCTTATGCGCCGGCGCAGGGCTTTTACGGGACGCAGCAGAATGCGAATATGTCACCGCAGCGTTCTTATGTGCCGGCCGGTCAGGCAACATACGGTGCAACGGGACCAAACGGCGCGGCGGCCAGTCCTTATTTGGAATTTGACGGAGAACAATTATCGTGGTACGAAAATAATCAAAAAAAGAAGTCGTGGAAAGCGATGTCAGGACAACCAGCTTACCAGTGTGCCGAATATCAAAATGTTCCCAATAGCGGTCCTATTCCTGAAGGAACTTGGCAAGTAAAACAAAGTAATTATCAAAATTTTGATGATTTATCAATGAATGAGATGGTTATTAGTCAGGCAGGAACTATTGCCAAGATTTTTGGGAAACAGGTTGGTAAATGGCCGGGAGGAACTTGGGCTTGGGGAAAACATCGGGTTTGGCTTGAGCCTAAGGACGAAACAAATACACATGGACGCACACGAATAACAATTCATGGTGGCAGTGATTTTGGTTCTGCTGGATGTATTGATTTGGCCGATGGCATGGATGATTTTGCTCAAGACTATAAAAAATACGGTAAAGATATGCCGTTAACCGTCAAATATCCTAAAAAATGTTGGTAGGATAAGGCAACTAAAAGGCAAGATTTCTCTTGCCTTTTTGCTTATAGTAATGTATTTTAGTTTATGATAATATATAAAGAAAAAATTATGCAAATACTCAGCAAGACATTAAAAATACTCATGAATGCAATAAGCTTTTTGTTATTGTATGCTCAATATATTATACTTTGTTTTGACGTGTGGTATTCTCATTTGAGAGAAACCACGCGCTATTGCGTATATTTTAATTATGATTGTTTTTCTCCTTATATATTTTGGCCGATTTGGCTGAGTGGTATTGCTTTATATACTTTTGTATGTTGGAAAGCATGGCGGCCATTGTTTCAGCTTCATAGTTTTCTCAAGCATTTTATACTCTTGTTATTGCCTTTTATTATGGGGGGAATGTTCTACGGCATTGTAACCTTATTATATTTTATCCATTAAGGTTATTTTTTTAAGAATGATAAAAGCTGATTAAAAAAAAGAAGAGAGACAATGCAAAATATAGTCAGATACACAAAAATTCTAATGAATATCAGTACTAAAATCCTTTTAGGATTATTAGGCCTTTTACAGATATATGAAATTAGTTATGTCTTCATACATAACTATGGTTCTGAATATGTTGAATATTACAAAGGAGATCAAGTATATCAATATATTTTCTGGCAGCTTGAACTTCTTTATTCTGTTATTTTCTGTGTCGTTATATGGAAAGTCTGGCCGCAGTTATCCAAGCTTCATAAATTTTATATACATATTTTACTATCTTTAACACCTGTCTTTTTGTATATTGTTAAATATTTCCAAATATTAGGTCCATTAATTTTTCAATAGTTAAATAAATCAGGTAATTATTTATGCAAATACTCAGCAAGGCATTAAAAATACTCATGAATATGATATTTACTCTTATGCCCAAAAGCCAACATCGCTTATTGTACAGCTTACTCTGATTCTGTTGTGCTTAATCATGCTGGATTTATTTTATATTATGTTTATAAAAATCACCTCTATTAACATAATCGGATTGGCTTTGCTCATTGGTGGATACATATTGTTAAGATTTTTTAATCCTGAAATTTCAATGGCTTTAGAATGTCAACAATGCTTGGAAACAACATATAACGCTTGCTCAACATACTGTAAATGAGACAATCTTACTAAAAATTATTATAAAAGTTGTTCCTCTTGAGATTATCTTATGGCTGGTCTGATGAAGTTGAAGGTGTTCTCGGCGGGGTTGGATATGCCGTCGGCAGTCTTGTCCCCAGTTGGAATAAAAATAACGAAAGTATGTCTGAGGCATTTAAGCGGGGATATATAACCCACAGAGATGAGGAAAGGCAAAAACTCGAACAAGCACGCCAAAATGCACCGACATTAACCACAGCTTTTGAAGCGGTCGGTGCAATGGCTTCCCCTTTCGGGGCATCAAGACTTGCCAATGCACCATATCGAAATGTTGTAAAAAAAATTCCGTTGAAAAAAGCCGCAATGACAGAATAACAAGTTTTGAACTAAGCTATTGTATAGCCGTTATTGCCTTCCGCCATACTGCAGGCATACTCGAACTCGGATTGCGACATGGAATGAATCCGGAAAAGCGTTTCTCCTTCTTCAACATGATCGCCGACTTTTTTCAACAAATCAATCCCGGCACCGGGGTTTTGGATTGCTCCGGCCAAGACGCCGATTTTGTTAATTCGCGAATTATCAATGCTTTCAACTGTGCCTTCTTCTCGCGCGATGACTTCTCTGACCAGATTGCCGAGCACCGGCTGCGGCGCCTTGCCCTGGGCATGAATAATTTTGTTCATGGCTTCCAGCGCCTGTCCGGAATCCAGCAGTTCTTTGGCAACAAAATATCCCTGCCCGCCGCGCAGTTTCGGGTCAAATTCCAAAATCCGACCAGCCAAGAACAGCGACTTTTCCCGCAAATCCTGCGGGGCGTCATCTTTATTGCGCAGAATTTTCATAATATCGCGGGCTTCCAATACCGCACCAATTCCATTGCCAATCGGCTCACTGCCGTCCGTAATTACCGCCTCGACTTCTATGCCGATCTGATCGCCGACGTATTCCGCCAATTTACGAATCTGCATGGCCTCACGGGTGTTTCTGATGCGGGAGTTCGGGCCGACGGGAATGTCTATCAACAGATTGGTAACACCCATTGCCACTTTTATGGCCAGGATTTCTGCAATAAGGTGTTGTTGCTGGGTGATGCCGATTTGGCGTTCTACCGTGGAAATGGTGCGGTTAGCCGGAGCAATCTCCAAATTGCGCAAACAGGACAAAACACCGCGGTTCTCACTGACAATCTCATGGATTTCTTCTTCCGTCAGATCTACGTTTGCCAGCACGCTCATGGTATCGGCCACACCAGCACAGGCGCTTAACGAATGGGAGGCCGTTTTGGGAATCGGCAGACCATAAGCCGCGACGATTGCCGTCAGGATAATGTCGGTCTTATTGCCGGGGACGCCGCCTAGGCAGTGATGGTCGACAACGATACTCTCATTATCCCAATTTACCGTATTATTACCAATCAGCGCCTGAGTAAAGGACAAGACTTCCTGCGGCGTCATAAAAGCACCGGAAGCAACCAGAAAAGAGGCAACGTCCATATTGGAATAGCGCTTGTTTATAATGTCATTGACAATATTATTATATTCCGCCGGGCTTAAAATATTGCCGGCTATCTTGCGTTTGATGGAGTTCAGGCTCGGAGGGGGCGGCGTCAGCGAAAGCGTGACAATCGTACCTTCCGGAAGGTTCAGCTGTTCAAAAGCCTCCGTATTCAGTCCGATTTCATCCGGCGTTACTATATTTTCATCTTCAACTATCTGCAAAAAGCCGTGGAGAGGCTGGGCTCCTCCGTGCACCTCAACTTTGGTCAGAAAACGAATCTCGTCCATTTTATAAGCGACGCAGTTTCTATGAAGATAAACAATGTTTTCATTAAAAGAATTGATTGCAATATGTTTCAGTGCCAGCATTTTTGTTCCGTTGCAAAGGTTTTGTTTCTGTCGCTTATTATACACCTTATTCCTGATTTGTATAGATTTTTTATTTTTTCAAAAAAATTTTTAAAGCCTTAAGCGTTACTTAAGTTTGGAATGTTGAAGTTGTATTGTAAACAGCTAATGTATTTAACAACTTTAATATAGGAGAAAAGATATGAATAAAATGTTTTTGGCAATTTCCGCTCTGGCTTTCACTTCCGGCATTTGTGCCGCTGCCAATGCCGCTCAGCCGGCCGGCGGTTTTCAGGGACCGGGGCTTGCAACTTCTACCGTAGCCGAAGCTCAGAAGTTCAGCGATGACACTGCCGTCGTTTTGGTCGGTAAAATCGAGAAAAGTCTCGGCAATGAAGAATATCAGTTCAAAGACGCCACCGGAACAATTGTTGTGGAGATTGACGACGAAGACTGGAACGGCGCAAACGTTACTCCGCAAAACACCATCGAAATTCACGGTGAAGTTGACAAAGATATGTTTAATACTAAAATAGACGCCGAAAGAGTTATTTTGAAAAAATAAACAAATAAGGCAGAAAAATGCGGATTTTACTTATTGAGGACGACCGGCTTATCGGCGACGGATTGAAGACAGGATTGGAAAAGCTCGGATTTGCCGTTGACTGGTTTACCGACGGGCTGGAAGGAGAAGAAGCCTTAATGCAGGCGCCGTACGAAGCCGTCGTCCTTGATTTGGGGCTTCCGGGGCAGGACGGGCTGACCGTGCTGAAGAACTGGAGAAACCGCGGACGCAACGAACCGGTGCTGGTTTTGACCGCACAAGGAGACGTTGACCAAAGAATTATCGGCTTGAACAGCGGGGCCGACGACTATCTGGGCAAGCCTTTTGCCTTAAGAGAAGTTCAGGCCCGGCTGAATGCCCTCATCCGACGGCAAAACGGCCAGAATAATCCGCTTATCAGTTATAAAAACATTACGTTTAATCCGCAGACGCTCAAGGTTACCGCCGACGGAAAAGAGATTGTTCTTTCACCGAAGGAAACCGCCCTTTTGAAACTGCTGCTGATGAACAAAAACAAAGTTCTTTCCAAAGAAACAATCGAAAACAAAATTTATTCGTGGGAAGAAGAAGTTTCAAGCAATGCCGTCGAAGTTCACGTGCATCATCTGCGCAAAAAACTCGGCAAGGATATTGTTAAGACTATTAATAAAATCGGATATATACTGGGTGAAGAATGAAAAATTTGAGTTTACGCCTGCGGCTGATGATTTTGTTCATCGGCTTTTCCTGCCTTATCTGGGCAGCGGCCGGAATTATCTGCTGGCAGGAGAGCAAAGAAAAAATCGACGAATTTTTTGACAGCTATCAGATGCTTTTGGCGCGTCAGATGGCGTCTGCCGACTGGAGCCATATTTCTCCCCAGACGCAAAATATTACCAACAAAATCATCAAAAATATCCGCAACGCCGACGACGAAGACGAGGCAATCGGTTTTGCCGTTTTTAATGCCGGCGGACAGATGATTTTTCACGACAATGAAAACGGCAAGGACTTTTCTTTCAGCACCGAGAACGGAAGTTTTGAAAAACAACGGGTTGACGGGGAATGGTGGCGTGTTGTGCGGGTCAAATCCGCTGACGGAAAATTTTATATTGCGGTCGGGCAGGAACTTGATTACCGAAGCGACATTACAATGGATATGGTTGAAGAATTTCTGGCGCCGTGGCTCGGCGGTTTGTTGTTTTTGCTGCTTTTGACCATTTTTATTATTTCAAAAGAATTTTCTCCGCTGAAAAAACTGGCATCGGATTTGGAAAACC
Source organism: uncultured Alphaproteobacteria bacterium (assembly GCA_944391715.1). GTDB lineage: Bacteria > Pseudomonadota > Alphaproteobacteria > RF32 > CAG-239 > MGBC133411. The sequence continues at coordinate 6,599 of CALXUP010000014.1, read as the reverse complement.
GTGAGCAAGACGACTTGTCGGCTTTGCAGACGGACGGGATTCCTTCCGAAATCCGGCCGATGATTGCGGCAATCAACCGGAGAATGGCACAGATTGACGATTTATTAAAAAGAGAACGCAGTTTTATCTCTGACTCGGCGCACGAATTGCGGACACCGCTGACCGCTCTGAAAATCCAACTGGAGGTTCTGGAGCTGGCCGGCAATGACGAAAAAATGCGCAACGAGGCCATTCAAAAACTTAATTTGGGAATTGAGCGCTCAACCCGCCTGGTTGAACAGCTTTTGGCTTTATCGCGCCTGGAATCCAATCAGACGCAAAACGAGACTTATGAGCAGATTGACTGGGCGGATATTGTTAAGCAGATTGAAGAGGAATATGCGCCGGCGGCAAAAGAGAAAGGGATTGTTTTTAAGAACAAAACCGGTTCCGGCAGCGTGATATCTTCCGCCAATCCGGTTCTGTGCGCCCTGATGATGCGCAATCTGGTTGACAATGCCGTGAAATACAGCCCAAAAGACGCCGTTGTAAAAATAGAGATTAATGAAAACAAAATCAGAGTAGTAAACTCCGGAACCAAAGTGGCGCCCGAACATTTGAAACGGCTCAGTGAGCGCTTTTTCCGCCCGGCCGGACAAAAAGAAAGCGGCAGCGGTCTCGGGTTGGCGATTGTATCCCGGATTGCCGGGCTTTACGGCTGCGGCCTGCATTTTGCCAATACTTCCGGCGGGTTTGAGGTTAAAATTGAGAAAGCTGTTTCTCATCTCGTCAGTTAAAAATGTAACCCTTTTATGACATTTTTGGACGTCAACGTCTTTAATTTGACAAAAACTATAAATAATGTTATGATGAAAGGGTAAAAATATAGATATTCTTATTATTATTAACCGCCGACGGCTTTAAAACTTAACAGTTTTCGGCCTGAAGCACAAAATATAAAAATATGAAAAAAATGATAACTTTGTTGGTTATTTTGGCGCTCAGCGCAATAGCTAACACAATGAGTGCACAGAGAGTAGTTGTTGATGGCATGGTTACGGAATGGACCGGCCGCGGCAACGAGTACTATTACGGACCAGTCGGTTCAGGACGTCTGGATGTAATTTATATCCGTCCGTTTGAGCAAATGGACATCCAATTCTATGCAGACGAAGTTCTGTATGGCGTTGAGCTCTATCGGGACGGGTATTTCTTTACGACGAATTACGGAATGTACATATGCGATAATAACGGATATGTACATAAAGTAAATAAGATGCCCAAGTATGGCTGTACGAGCGGAATTCGTTTCGCTTATTGCGGTAGTTATTACAACTACGCAGGTATCGGCCGTTATGCAGGTGTTTATGGCGGTTATGGCTATGGTTGCGGTTCTCCTCACAGCGGCGTCGGACGTATTGTTCACAGTACGGTTGACGGTGCGGTTATCGGCGGAACCATAGGCTCTTCAATCGGCGGCGCAGTCGGTACGGTAATTGGCATTACCAATGCCATCAAGGGTCGTAAAGCACGGAAGGCGATTGAGGAAGGCTATTATACCAACAGCCGGACAACATCGACAACAAGAACCGGCATCAGAGTAACGAGCCACACTCGTTGAAATTATTAATGAAATATCCTCCTTGTCTTTTGGACTCGGAGGATATTCTTTTTGGTAAAAAATCGAAAGCTGTTTGAGCTTTCTTTTTCAGGATTGGCAAAACTTAATACGCGGAATATTTTTTTGTTGCAACAACTTTTTGATACATACGGTCAAAATAGGTTGCTTTCCGCCAGTTGTACTTCTCCCGCTCAGGGGCATAAGCGTATATCTCACGCTCCCAGAGTTTTTCGGCAAAGGGCTGGTATAACCGGTTAAACGCCTTTGTCACATATCGTAACGGGTGATATTTTTTGGGGCTGTGATAGTCCACAAAAATAACCTTCCCGTCCGGAGCAATGCTTTTCAGGGCATTGTCCACTATCCGAGCCTTGGTTTGCGGCGGAACCTCGTGAAGGAGCATATAACAAATCGTTACATCATAATCCCTGAGATCCAGATCCTGAGAAACATCGCGGTTTGCCAGCCTGATATTGGGGAAAATATACTGGTATTTTTCGCGAATCCGGTGCAGCTGCATATTGCTGACGTCGACAATGTCATAAATGCCATTATCGCCGATTTTTTCAACGACGGCTTCTATCTGGGGACCAAAAGTCGCGCCGAACTGCAATACCCTTGCGCCGGGTTTTATCTCTCTAACCAAAGCTTCGGTTAATTTTTTGCTGTATCCGCAAGAAAGCACATTTTGCACAATCGCGTTGTCCAAAATGCCGCTTACTCTTTTGCTGCCGTAAATCCAACCATAAACTTCTTTTAAATAGGGCGGCAGCTTTTTATTTTCTGTTTTTTCCATTTGCACACCTCTCAAAGAATCGATTGGCTTCTTTTTGTGCATTATGGAAAGTTTTTTTGCATTTGTCTACAATTTTTTTTATATTTTCGATATTTTCGCCATTTAAAACCATATTTTCAATATTTTCACACTCTTGCACAAAGCTTTTTAGTCCAAAAACTTTGGCCGAAGAACGCCAGCTGTGAAACTTCAGCCGGATATCTTCCCGGCTTTGCTTTCCAACCTTTTCCAGCGTCTGAGAAGTATCTTTTACAAAATCTTCCCACAAACACCCCATTTTATCGGCACCGAAAATATTTAAATACTGCTGTGCCTCTTTTTCATCAAACAAATCATCTTTCATCCGTGATCAGCCCCCGTCTGCGGGCTTCGTTTACGGCAGAAACCCGGTTATAGACGTTTAAAATCTTTAAAATTGCCGTTACATATAATTTAACCGTTCCTTCCGTAATTCCAAGATCAAAAGCAATTTGTTTGTTTGACAGGCCTTTGCTCATCAGTTTCAAAACGTCTATTTGGCGCGGAGACATATCTATTTTATCCGCAGGATTGTTTTTTTGCACCTCTTCCTCGGTTTGTTTCAACAAATCGAACTCCGATTCTTTGGTTACATTCAGCAACTCGGGCGGAATATAAACACCCCCGGACAAAACCAGATTAACGGCGCTGATAATGACGGCATTCGGCGATGTTTTCGGAATGTAACCGGCGGCGCCGATTTCTATCGTCTTTTGAACAACGTCTTTTTCAAATACGGCGGAAAGAATAATAATCGGCGTTTCGGGCAAGTTTTTATGAATATGTTCGATTCCCTGCAGCCAATTGGCACCCGGCATTGCCAAATCGGTCAAGACCAACTTGAAATTTTTTTCTTTTTCAATGATTTTGAAGACGTCCGTATAGCTGTGGGCGAAGACAAACTCGTCATCGGGAAAGATATCCCGCAAAATAAACTCCAATCCTTTGAGAAACAACTCATGATCATCCGCTATCAAAATCCGCATCTTATTCTCCTTATTTCCAATCTCCGCAGAAGGCCTGCCAGCATGAAAGCGCTGCCGCAACGGCCGTTTCCGCCCGCAAAATCCTTTTTCCCAATGAAACACTTTCAGCATAATCCTGCCGGCGCAAAAAATCAAACTCTTGTTCGGAAAATCCGCCTTCCGGACCAATCAAAAGCGCGGCCGGCCCGTCTTTTCCGGCGGCAGCACCGAAAACTTCGGAAACAGGTCGTCCTTTGCCGCTTTCGTCCATAAAATATAAAATCCGGCGGGTATCCCAGTTTTTCAAGACCGTTTCCAACGGCCGGGCATCTTCTATTTCCGGAATTTCCTGCCGGCGGCATTGTTCCGCTGCTTCAACCGCCTGGGCAATGTAACGTTCTTTTTTTATTTTTTCACTGATAGTCCGGCGGGTAATGACCGGAATTATTTTGGACACGCCGAGTTCCGTGGCTTTTTCAACAATAAAATCCGTCCGGTCTTTTTTTACCGGCGCAAACAGCAGCCATATGTCCGGCCCTTTTTCAAATTGTCTGGTTCGGCGGAGAATGCGGGCAGAAACCCGCTTTTTGCCGCATTCCACAATTTCACATTCAAATTCGCCGTTTTGACCGTCAAAAGCCCAAAACAAACTTCCGGCAGACAGCCGCAATACATTACATAAATAATGTGCCCGGGCATCCGTCAAAAAGAGCTCCATATCCTCACGGAGCCCTTGCGGTATATACAATCTTGGTTTACTTGCCATAAAATTTTTAATCCACGCTGATATTAAATACTTTGGAATGAACTTTAATGCCCTCGCCCGGAACATTGGTTATGCAGTCGACATACAGTTTGGAGCGTCCGAGATTTTCGGCATTAAAAACGATTGAAAGCTCGTTTCCCTCTTTGCTGCCGCGTTCGTATTTCAAAATCTTGTCATTACATTCATAGGTGCAGGTCTGATTGTTTTCCTCAATCAGCTTAATTGTCAGATCTTTGCCCAGCGGAACAGAGATTTTGCGTCGTTTGGAGTTTACGCCGATCATTACGTCGTCATTGGCTTTGCTTAACAATTTTTGGGCTATAATCCGGTTATAATTGATGGCGATTTCCGTCTCTACATCTTCCGAGGCTGCCTGAGCCGCTTTTTTGGCGGCATATTTTGCCCGGTTTTCTTCTGTCCGGTAAGAGGTGGCATGTTTGGGACGCCCGCTTTCTACCGTATCGGCCGGAGCAAACATCTGATAAGACTGTGCTTTGGCAAGGGAAGATACCGTTGCATTGGCATATCCGCACGGCCAGACCATTATTACGGCCGCCGCCAAAAAACATATATTTACCTTTGCTCCAGACATCTTATCACCTATTTTTTTGTATAAGTAATACTTTCGCTTTATAATTTTATTATATACTATATATTTGAAAAAATAAAGTTAAGATTTTGTGACATTTAGCCATAAGGAGCGGTTATGATTATTACGGTAGACGGGCCGGCGGCGGCCGGTAAAGGAACGTTGTCAAGGGTTTTGGCAGAAAAATACGACTTGGCTTATTTTGATACCGGAATGGTTTATCGGGCCGTTGGGCTTGAAATGGCTTTGCTGGGAAAAAATCTGAACAACGAGGCGGAGGCTCTGGAAATTGCCGATAATCTGACTTTTGCAAAGATGAACGAGCTTTCAGCGAATCCGGATTTTCGTTCTGCTCTGGGCGGCAAAAACGCTTCTATTGTTTCGGCTTACCCGTCCGTACGCGCCAGTCTTTTGAAGATGCAGCAGGATTTTTCAAAAAATCCGGTTTTTGCCGACGGCACGCCGGCGAAAGGCGCTATTTATGACGGACGCGATACCGGTACGGTTGTCTGCCCGCAGGCCGACATAAAGTTTTTTGTAACGGCTTCGCCGGAAGTTCGGGCGGAGCGGCGTTTTAAAGAATTTCAGGCAAAAGGTGAAAAAATTTCTTACGAAGAGGTTTTGGCAGACGTCAAGGCTCGCGATGAGAGAGATATGAAACGCGCCGTTGCGCCGATGAAACCGGCGGCCGACGCGGTTATTCTCGATACCAGCAATGATACGATTGAAGATGTTTTGCGCCGGGCCGTGGAGATTATCGAGTCTCGCAAGCAAAAATAATAAAAAAATGCTTGAAAAATAATAAATTGCGTGTATAAAAGAGCCATCGGCTCAGGGTGCGATAAGCCGATATGTGTTTTTAACCCCGCACAAGTCCGCCTCTTTTTGGTTTGCGAGGCTGGCATTTTTATGAAATATATATATTTTATGACAAATACAGAAATTAAAATCCCTGAAATGACCGAAAATTTTGAAGCCCTGCTGAATGAACAGTTCGGTGATAACGGTATTACCGGTTCGGTTGTAAAAGGCACCATCATCAGATTAACTCCGGATTTTGCAATCGTTGACGTCGGATTGAAATCCGAAGGCCGTATTCCGCTGCGTGAATTCGGGCAGAACCCCGAACTCAAAGTCGGCGACAAAATTGAAGTTTATGTTGACAGATATGAAGACAAAGACGGCAATATCGTTCTTTCCCGCGAAAAAGCACGCCGCGAAGAAGTTTGGATTGACCTTGAAAAATGCCTGAACTCCGGCGAAAGAGTTAACGGCGTTATCTTCGGCCGCGTCAAAGGCGGATTTACCGTTGATTTGAACGGCGCTATCGCATTCTTGCCGGGTTCTCAGATTGATATCCGCCCGATCCGCGACATTACGCCGTTGATGGGCATTTCTCAGCCGTTCCAGATTTTGAAAATGGACAAGGTCAGAGGCAATATCGTTGTTTCCCGCCGCGTTGTGTTGGAAGAAACCAGAGCTGAAGCCCGCGCCGAACTGATTAACGACCTCAAAGAAGGTTCCGTTCTTGAAGGCGTTGTCAAAAACATTACCGATTACGGTGCGTTTATTGACCTCGGCGGCGTTGACGGTTTGTTGCACGTTACCGATATTTCCTGGAAGAGAATTAACCATCCGGCAGAAGTTTTGTCTGTCGGTCAGACGGTTAAAGTTCAGGTTATCAAATTCAACGAAGACAACCAACGCATTTCTCTGGGTATGAAACAACTCGAATCTGACCCGTGGGCTCACGTTGCCGACAAGTTCAAAGTTGGTGAAATTTACAAAGGTAAAGTTACCAACATTACCGATTACGGCGCATTTGTAGAACTTGAAGACGGTATTGAAGGTTTGGTTCACGTCTC
>CALXUP010000013.1 GCA_944391715.1 uncultured Alphaproteobacteria bacterium | reverse complement strand
GGATCCCATACCGGCTGCAAATCATCAGATGAGTTTTGATTACCCGTGCCGCTTTCATTGTTTACCCGATTGCCGACGACCTCAACTTCCGGCAACCTGTAGGATTGCGTTTCCGGATCCCATACCGGCTGTAAATCATCAGATGAGTTTTGATTATTTTGTTCAGAAGAAGTATTTTCGCCGGAGGAATTACCTGACCCACTGCCAGCTCCCTCATTATTTTGTTCGGTGCCGGAAGCGCCTCCTGTTGTAGCAGCACCTCCTGAAGCACCACTTCCTCCGGACGTTCCATTTCTATAGGCAGTACAATAGTCAGACGCATAACATGCATCAGGACTTAATTCACACCGTGCAACATCAATTCCCTCACACTCGTCTTTCTGCGTTTCTTCGGATTGTTCATCTTCCGTCGAAGTTTCACCTTCATTGCTCGGCTCACTCACCGGAATTTCATTATTGGTTCCCGGTGTGTCATACGGCGTATCATTATTCAAATAGTCACCATAGTCAAGCAGGCTTGCGTGCTCGCTTGTGCCGGTAAAGTCATCAATAAACAACCCCATTACCGAAAGCAAGAATAGAGAGATGGCAATATTGGCAAACCATTTCCAGCTGATTTTGTTGAAAATAGCCATAAAAGAAAAGCCTATCAAGCCAAAACCGCCCAAAATATATACTACGAGCTTGACATCTTTTAAGCTTGACGCCGCTTTCTGACGGACTTTCTCAAAAACAGTGGAAGCACTCCAAGCATCTTGAGGACATAGCGCCAATACAACAATAATCAACAAAGAAAGGAAAAGATTGGATTTTAATACAGATTTTAATTTTATCAGCATGGCCGCCTCCGGAAATTATTTGAGCGTATCAGTAATGTTTTGAACTTCTTCACCCGTTACATATTTTACAAAAGCTCCTGTTACCGCCAATACGACCAAACCGATAATAATGGCACTCAACCATTTCCAGTTCAGATTACCAAAAAAACCGCCGACAGCAACACCGATAATACCAAAACCGGCAACAACATAAACAATATCCCGCATACCGGTAAAAATTTCGGCACCTTTTTCCGTCAGTTCAGAAAAAATACCACTGTCCGCCCAGGCAGCCCCCGAAACAAAAAATACGGAGAAAGCCAAACACAAAGAAAAAAGCATCAGTTTTTTTACTTTATGCCCCGACACCTTTTTGGTCAAAAAAACAAAAAGGAGGGTTACACATGCCACTGGCAAGATATTTATAATTTCGCCAAACATTGTCTCCCCTCCTTTTTAACATCAGGCATAGGCCTAAATTAGTAAGTATCAGCAGCAGATTCCTGGAAAGTATCGCCGAAACCGCTTGATCCCGTACCAGTAGCGCTCAGGTTTGTATCACCTGTTGCGTAACGGACAATTGCACCGGCAGCAGCCAGAATAGCCAAGCCTACAGCCAAAGAAGCAAAGGCAGACCATTTGATTTTGCCGAAGATAGCACCGAAGGCCAGCAATACCAGACCGAAACCGCCGACGATAAAGATGATACTCTTTACGTTGTTAAAAGTGGTAAAGGCTTTGGCTTTTGCCGTGCCCATAAGGCTTGACTGGCTTCCGCCGCTAGCAGCCATTGCCGGATCGCACATAAAAAATACGGACGCCACAGCAATCAGGCAGATTGTCCACAAGTTTTTCTTTAAAAAGTTCATTAATTTTCTCCTTTATGCAAGTAAACCCAATACTTTAAGCATACTAAACTTTTTGATTTTTTTCTAGCAAAATCTTGTATACTACAAAATTCTTAACATATTGTTTACACTACACAAAATCGGCTGTAACAAAAAATTCACACAACTTAACAATTTGTAAAGACGTGATTTTTTACAATTTTGTTACATTTTTTCATTCATTTGTCCGGCTAAATAAAAATCAGCTTATCGACTTTTTTAAAAGAATCCACAAATTCTGGGCATAATTTTATATCTGCTTGCCAAGATTCGCATTTTGTTTTATCTAATTTATAAAGGGTTTTGTTTATGGAAAATACGGCTTTTAAAACTTTTGTTTACAGCTTTGTTTTTTCTCTGTTTATGATTTTTGGCATAAACGGCTTGTTTTTTGATACCCGCCCAGCAGAACAAAATCTTAAAATTTCCAATAAAAACATCACATTATTCTTGAAAAACGACGCAATACCTTCTACCAAACCCTTGCCGGTCAAAAAGATTGCACTCAGCGTCTTGCCGGATATTTCTCAAAACGACGGTATTATTACTGCTGATTATTACGAAACCCCTGATGACAATCAAATCATTATGGCAGACAATTCAGATATAATCCCGCTTGAATTCAGTGAAACAGCGCCGGACATTATTGAAAGAACAGACGAAGAACCGACAGCTCCGGTTCTTTTAGCCGCCAACGAACAAACAGAACCCGACGTACCGGCATTATATGCCCCGGTCAGAGCTCAGGTTATTTCCATCAATGACGGCCCGGAACCGGAACAGAAACAAGAACTTGACGTTCCTGCCGACATTACCGGAACAACGAAACCGGAACCGGTTAAACTGACTGCCGTTTATACACCTCAAAAGCTGCCTGAGCCCACAAAAGCTTTATCTGAAAGCATCAAAAAAGAAAAAAATTCCGTTTCTCAGAAAATGTCCGGACAACCGCAGCTGCTTATTCCGCTTGAACGTTCAGATACCAAAGCTTTTGCCGCAGGCAAAAAAATCAAAATCAGCAACGGAGCAGAAGAAAATCAGGTTGCACTGGCTGATGCAAAAGTTTCAACAAAGAACATTTCAGCTACAAGAGAGCAACTGCAGCAGCCTTCTGACGGTATAAAAGAGGACAACAGCACACAGCCGGTAAAATGGGAAAGCATGGCAGAAAAGAACGGGCAAAGCGACAGTCCCTGGGTTGTTGCTTCCGGCGCCAAATATGCCAAGAACAAAATGTTTCGCGATGAGCAAAAAGACACAAACGACAAGAAAGCTATCAAGCTAGAAAGCGTTCAAAAAGCCGGTGGCAAAGAGACTGTAGCAGCCAATGACATGGTCGACAATCTGCTTATTCCAATTCCTCAGGAAATCAAGGAAAAAGGCGATCTGAAACCACGGCTGCAATTTCCGGAAGATGCTGAAGTAGAGACCAAAGCAGAAGAAGCAGAAGCCAAACAGAAATCCGAAGTTAAGATTTTGGATGCCCAAGGAAAAAATATTGCAAAACCCCAAAAACAGAGTTCCGGAGGAAATTTGCTTTCCAGTATAACTTCTATTTTCTCCGGCTCTTCAGATGACGAGGATGACGATACATCTTCCGGAAGTCTGACAGAAAGAATCAAGAATAAATTGTCCGGCAAAAAAACGACCGGAAAAATTTTGCCGGCCGAGATCAGACTATCTTTTCAGCCCAACCGTGCCGAAATCTCCGGCAATACGCTCCGCTGGATTGATGCTTTTGCCCAAAAGGCCATAGAAGATAAATCCGTCGTGCTCGAAATCCGGCTGGACGGAACAACCGACCAACACCTGCAGCGCCGCCGCCTCAATCTTTTGAGCAACGTCCTTAACAGCAAAGGCGTTGACGCCAGAGACGTTCAGGTCGTTTTTACGGAAAGAGAACCGAATTCGTTTATTATCAGAACATTGAGAACAAGCGAAGACAGTGGTTACGATACAATGGAAAACTATAACAATCCGGAAGCCGGCGTTACTCAATGGTAATAAGTTAAGGCTTGCGCTTGATTATTTATTTTTCCAAATGTATGATAGGAAAAAAATTATGAAAAAAAGTGATTTAAGGATTGCAAAAATGAACAAAGAAATACGCTTGATTGCTTGTTTGGGCGTTTTGCTGGCAACGACCGGATGCTATATGTTCCGGCCGCTTAACTATAATTATGAGGAAGAAGAAACCGTCAGCGAAACCATGACAACAACCTGCCCGAACGACGGCGGCCCGTGTGTTGTTCCTCCTGCCGCTCCGCAGGAATATGTCGACTATACGCGGACTGCAGCCGATTATCGCGAATACGGCGAGAGAACGCCGCGGGATCAGCGTATTGTCCAAACTGCTCCGGGAAGCAATATGTCGGCAGCAATTCCCCCGACGATTGATCAGGAAGTCGGTGCTTATGAAGAAGAAATCAAATCGACTGGCAGCGCCGAACTAGCCGATAATTCCGGTGTTGACGGCAGCGGAAGCAGCAGTGCGGGAATGGATGACGCCGACGATCCGGTCAAAGACTGGCTGGCTGAAGAAGGACAATCTCTTAAATCTTTGTTGACTGAATGGAGCGATGAGTCCGGCTGGAGACTGATTTGGAACAGCAATCGGAATTATACTTTGAGTGCCGGCGCAATGTTTCGCGGGCGTTTTGCCGATGTCAGCGCAGCATTAATCCGGGCTTTCGGACGAGCCAGACCGGCGCCGGTCGCCACCTTTTATAAAGGGAATCGCGTCTTGGTTGTAGAAACGATGGAGGATGAGAATGCTTTTGATTAGAAACAGAAAATTCGGCATTATATTGGCAGCGGCAGCTTTAGCCGCTTCATGCTCCATGTCTACGAGCCTGGATGCCACGATTGAACGCGAAGTCGAGGCCTCGACCAAAATGAAAGAAATGGCCAAGGCACCGACACCGATTGAGAATACAGATTTGGTTAAGGTTAAAAATGACATCTGGCTCGGCGATACCAGCGAAATTGAATATGAAGGAGAACCTGTTCCTGCTTATTTGGAAACAGCCGACGGTGTTACATTAATCAGCAACCGCCCGATTACTTTATTTGAAATCGGCGATATGATTAATAAAGTTACTTCTTTGCGCGTTCGTTTTGACAGCAATCTGGAAAAGGACATTCGTGAACAAGGTTCAAAAAACAAACCCGATGTTGCAACCATTAATGCTGACTGGACAGATGCAGATAAAATGCTGGTTTCTTACCGCGGGCCGTTGAGCGGGCTTTTGGACGAGATTTCTTCGCGTTTCGGCATTTGGTGGAAATACGAAAAGCAAGAAATTCATTTTTATAAATACATTACAAAAACATTTGTTTTGTATTCTTTGCCGACAAAACCGAAACTTAACGTTACGGTTGGCGGATCGTCTTCTGCCGGAGAAGGCGGAAGCTCGTCATTGAGCCTGAGTTCAGAGGCAGAAATTGCGGTTTGGACACAGATCAAAGATTCAATTACATCAATGATTTCAAAAGATTCAAAACTGACAATCGATCAGGGCAACGGTACGATTACGTTGACAGCAACCCCGACGGATATCAAGAAAGTCGGACGTTATATTACTGAACAAAACAACCGTTTGTCCCGTCAGGTTGCCATCAGTGTGAAGGTTTTGCAGGTTACCATTTCAGACAGCGACAATTATGGTCTAAATTTGTCAGCAATGTTTGACGACAGACATACTAATTTCCGCATAGCCAGCCCGACGGGAGGCCTTGCCGATGATATTGCCGATAACCTGACGATGGCTATCACTCCGAAAAACTGGACAGCAAGTGCAATTATAAAAGCGTTGTCAACCCAGGGCGCAACAACGTTGATTACCAGCGGTACGGTTACGACACTGAACAATAAGCCTGCACCTATTCAGGTTATTGAAAAACAGAACTATATTTCGGAAATCACCAAGACAAACGGCGGCGATAACGATTATGATATTTCTACAGAAACAGAAGAAATTGAAACCGGTTTTACCCTGGATGTCTTGCCGAGAATTTTGGAACACGGACGGATGCTTCTGATGTTTAACCTGACATTGTCAGATCTGATTGAGCTGGAAAAAGTTTATTTGAATGAAAATTCAGACGGTACGGCTTCTTCCGACGGTTCGGAATATATTCAGAACCCGCGCATTCAATCTCGCGGCTTTACACAAGAAGTTGCGTTGTCTTCCGGGGAATCCCTGATTTTGACCGGATATGAAAGGGTTGAGAGCTCGACGTCAAAAGAAGGCATTGGTTCAGCAACCAACTCCTTGTTCGGCGGTTCGGCAATGGCGGAAAAACAAAGAAGCGTTTTGGTTATTATCTTGACGCCGGTTGTTCTTGAATCTCCGCTGACGCCGGAATCCAGGATGGTTAAAAACTAACCTTATAAGAAAGGCCATTTAAAGTGTTAGAAGACGCAAATCTGACAGAAGAAGACGTAGAGAAAAGCAACGAGCGGACATGGAGTTCCATGATGACCGTTGCCGGGACGGAATATGCAACAAGCTTATTCTGGCAGCCTTTGCAAAACCGCGACGATCCTTATCAGGAGGTTGAAGAGGCCTCTCAGGGGATTATGGAAGGCGCGGATCTCTTCTGCATCAAGCCGGGCAAAGCGCCGCAGTTTGGTATTTGCGTTTCGGAAGAAGGTTTTCGAAAAGGCATGGACGTTGCCGCGGTAGCGTTGGCGACGGCACTGTCTGACCGTTCTTCCCTGGTAGCGGTGTTCAAAGTCGAAAACGGCTGGTGGTATGTTTGTATCAGAAACGATATTATCCTTTCTGACGGCGATATGCTGTTTTTGAACGAAGAAGACGCAAGAAACCAGTTTGAATCGATGTTGGCCGTTCCGGATTGGGGACGCAGAATTGCGCCGCCGGAATGGGGTTATGAAGATACGGAATATCCTGACCTTGAAAAGATTTTGGCGCGCGGCGGCAAAGCAAAGCTGAAAAAAATCAAAGCCCTGCGCGGTACCAAGCTGGTTATGGTCGTCGTGATTTCGATTTCGGTCGGATTTTATCTGCTTTCCAATATCTTGTCAGAAATTTTCTTTGCACCGCCCAAACGGCCGCCGGTTACCGTGCCGATTGTTCCCAAGGCTGCGCCGCCGGTTCAGAAACTTCCGGAAATCAAGCCCTGGGAAAAGGTTAAAGACCCGTTTCAAGTTATGACCGGCTGTCAGAATGCCGTTGTTAAGCTTTTGGGTGTGGTAACGCCCGGCTGGGAGATCGGTCAGATAAAATGTTCCGACAATGCGGCACAAACTGCCTGGAAAAGAAAGGTAGGCCAGGTTTCCTGGATAAAAAAGGCCTTGGAAGATTCCGGCGTTAAATTTGGCGGCATTATTTATTCGGACACCGGCGAACAGGCGACGGTTTCGCTGCAGTTTGGGCCGGTTGCGGAAAAGAAATCACCCCCAGCATATTCCAATGCGCAGCTGAGGTTGATTATCAACGACTTTTTCCAGGGAATCGGGCAAAGAGTTTCAATGACTAACTCGTCGTTCACATCACCGGAGCATAATGTTTACCGTTCAATCGTTTTTAAGTTCTCATCAAAATACAAACCGGTGGTTTGGCGGGATTTGTTAATGAAATTTTCAGGACTTGAGATTAAAAGTATAACCTATACACCGTCGACAAAACAATGGGATTATGAAGGAGCAATCTATGTGTTATAACAAAAAAGATTTTAGCCGGAAGGCTTTGGCCGCACTTGCTTTCGGAATTATGTTTTCCGGAAGCGCAATGGCTGCCGACAGTGATGCAACCATAGATTTGGGATTTGACGACGAATTCGGAATTTCGGCCGATGAACTCGGAACGCCGGAAGCTCCCCAGCCCCAGCTCAGCATTGATAAGAATGCCGATAAAGGCGGTTTGTTGTCGCCGGCACAAGGGATTGTTCCCAAGACCGGTGCGGCTCCGATTGTGCCGAAGACAGGCAACGCTCCCATTGTGCCAAAAACCGGAGAGGCTCCGATAGTTCCGAAGACCGGGGCATTACCGGGCGGCATTGTCCCCAAAACAGGCGCTCAACCGGGTGCCATTGTTCCTAAGACTGGTGTTGTTCCCAAGACAGGGGCGGCTCCGATTGTGCCCAAAACCGGCAACGCTCCCATTGTGCCGAAAACCGGAGAGGCTCCGATAGTCCCGAAGACCGGGGCATTACCGGGCGGCATTGTCCCCAAGACGGGCGCTCAGCCGGGTGCCATTGTGCCCAAAACAGGAGCTCTGCCCGGCGGCATTGTGCCGAAAACAGGTTTGCTGCCTCCGGAACAAGGAACGCCTAAACCTGCCCCGCAGCCGGCTATGAACGTTTTGGAAGAGCTGGATGATGAAATTTTCTCCCAGATGACCGATATTGAAAAACAAACGGCCATTTTGTCTTTGGAACTGCGCAAAGAAAAACTCAAAAACGAAATTGAGGCGATTAAGGCGCAAAGGCTGAAAGCGCAAAACGAGGTTGTAGAGAAAGAAGAAGCCGAAAAGCTGAAAAGACAGGAATGGGAAAAAGAGCAGGAAAGAAAAATTATTGAAGAACAGATCAAACTGCGCAAGGTTGAAATCGCTTATGAAAAAATCCGGCAGGAAGGGCTGCTGAACGCCTATAAAGAAGATATGCTGAAAGAACAGCAAAGATGGATTGAGAACAATGCCGGAATTTATGAGCAGATTGCTCATGAAAAGAAAGACCGCGAAGAGTTTACAAAAAACGTCAAAGAGCGGCTGACCCGTTTGATGGATGCTTTGAACAAGGCTAACGAAGTGGCAGAAACAACGGTTGAAAACCATAAACGAGAAGTTAACGAATTGCAGACGCAGATTTCGATTTTGAAAGCCAGACTGGAGGCGGAGAAAAAAACGAATCCGTTTGCCGACGGTCAACAACCTGCTGCTGCCGCTGCCGAACCGGAGGAAGACGAGGAAGAAGAGCTTAGAATCAGCGACCTTTATGTGGTTATGGAAATTACCGGACAAGGCGACGAGCTGATTGCAAAACTGATGAACCGCGACGGCCAAACTTTCCTGACCAAAGTCGGTACCACGCTGCAAACCGGTCAAAAGGTTGATGAAATCGGCACAACCCATGTCCGGGTTGATAAAAACGGCGTGAAAGATTATCTTTATTTCTCGGCCGGCGGCGTTATTGACAAAGAACCGCTGAACGGCGCGGCCAAAGCGCTTGAAAAAGCCGCCGAGGAAAAAAACAAGCTTAGAGAAGCCGTTGAGCAGCCCCGGAAGAAATCGGTCGTTTCGAGCCGAGGTATTCCCGGCGTCAGCAAAGATATGATGTTGAGGTAAAATCTTAAAATGGCAGAAGAGGACGCAACAGAACAAACGCCCGACAATTCCGGAAAAATTGTTACCAGCGGCGGCGTTATTGAAGAAGATGCCAGCCAGCGTTCCAGCAAAAAGGTAGAAGACTATTTTCCGCAGGGCGTTACTCTTCTGACACTTCCCAACAGCGAAGAATTTATCATCAATGACGATACGCGCCGTCTGCTGGCGTTGTTTTCCAACGGTTTGTTTCTGGTTTCGGAAACCCACAAGTTTGACGGCCGCGTTCTGAGCTTTGAGGTTTTGGCGCGCAAGAAAAAAGTTACCATTAACAAACCGACTTATGTTTCCCAAAACGAGCTGAACGCTATTTATACTTACGGCGAACGGGCGGCGAACATTGCCTCGTCGGAAGCCGATACGGTCGATCTGAGCGCCGACCAGATGCAAATGCAGAAAGACTTTGTGCAGGTGGTTGAGCGGGCGGCGGTTTTGAAAGTGTCGGATATTCACATTGTTGTGGCTGACAGTACGCAGATTTTGTTCCGCATCAACGGTATGATGCAGACAATGATGGAATATAACAAAGACTGGGGCGAGGCTTTTGTGCGCGCGGCTTTTGCGTCTTCCGACATTTCCGATGCAAACTATACGCAAAACGAGTTTCAGGCGGCGCAAAAACTGGGTTCTACTCCGCTGCGCGGTTCTAAAGGCAAGCTCATGCTGCCGCATAACGTGCTGGCCATTCGCTTGCAGTTTAACCCGATTGCGTTTGGTTCGCAGTATCTGGTTATGCGTCTTTTGTACGCCGATGACAACCCTGATGGTTCCGGCGATTTGCAGGCTTTGGGTTTTGGCGAATATGAAGAAAATATGTTTTACCGGCTGCGGGCGGTTCCGGTCGGCATTTCCATTATTGCCGGCCCGACGGGTTCCGGAAAATCAACAACCCTGCAGAGAAATATGATTAAGCTTTTGCAGGAAAAAAATTATGAAATCAACCTGCTGACCGTGGAAGACCCGCCGGAATATCCGATCCCGGGCGCGCGGCAAATGCCGGTTACCAACGCCAATACCGAAGAAGAGAAAGATGAAGAGTTCAACAAGGCTCTGGCGGCGGCGCTGCGTTCCGACCCGGACGTTATTATGGTGGGCGAGGTGCGTACTCTGGCGGCGGCGCAGCTGGCGTTTAAAGGCGCGTTGTCCGGACACGGAATGTGGACGACGCTGCACGCAAACTCCGCGCCGGCCATTATCACGCGTCTGCTGGATATGGGCGTTGAGCCTTTTAAGCTGACCGACCCCGGTATTATGAAAGGGCTGATTTCCCAGCGTTTGTTCCGCAAACTCTGCCCGCATTGCCGGATTTCGGTTAAAGACCGGCTGGATCAGCCTTCGGTTAAGCGTTTGAAAGTTGCTCTGGGCGATTTTGGAATCGAAAACACTTATATGCGCGGCCCGGGGTGCAAATATTGTGCAAACCAAGGCGTTAAAGGCCGAATGAGCGTGCCCGAGATTGTGCTGCCCGATGCCACGTTTTTGGAGCTGATGACATCCGGCGAGACCAGAAAAGCCATTGACTACTGGACAGGAGACCTGGGCGGCCGGACTTTGCGCGATGCGGCGATTGAACGAATGCTCAAAGGCTATCTGGATTTGGAAGAAATTGAACGCTGGTGCGGTTTGCTTGACCAGCGCCCGTCTTATTAAAAAAAATTTGTTTGGAGTTCGGAATTATGGCAAGATACGACAATTTATCCTCTTCGCTGCAAAAGGCCATGCGTCATTTGAACGCGGTGGAGATTCAATATGCCCGGCTGGTGGTCAGTATGTCGAATACCGCGCGGCTCAAAATGTATCGGAAAATTGCGTCGCTGATGCGCAACCGCTTTTCTTTGATGGATGCGCTTGACCGTTTGCATGACGGCGTTTCCAACGGCGGAAAGAATGCCGGCGAACCTTTTGCCATTGCGTTGGTCGAATGGTCAAAAAAACTGCAAAACGGTATTCCGTTTTCTGACGCGCTGAGAGGATGGGCACCGGACCGCGAACGTCTGATGCTTTCCGTCGGCGACGTTTCCGACCTTGAAAACGCCCTGCTCAACCTTATCCGCGTTACCGAAGGTTCGGCCAAAATGGTACGCCCGATTATCGGCGCCATTGCTTATCCGAGCTTTTTGTGTATGATGGCCGTTCTGATTATTTACGCCATCGGCGCCTATATGGTGCCGCCGATGATTGACGCGGCGCCGGACGTGGTCTGGACGGGGCTGGCCAAAGATTTGGTCGATATTTCTTATTGGATTAGAGACTACTGGATTGTGGCCTTTTCCGCTTTGCCGATTGTGATGATGATTATTTATTTTACAATCGGGGTCTGGACCGGGCCTATCCGCGCCGTTTTTGACAAACTGCCGCCCTGGTCTTTGTATAAGGTCTTTACCGGCATCAGCTGGCTTTTGGCGCTTTCTGCCCTGGTCAAAGGCGGCACGCCGGTTTCCAACTCCCTGCGGGCTTTGCGCAAAGATTCCAACCGCTATCTGAAAGAACGCATTGACAAGACGCTGATTTATATTAATGCCGGTGAAAACCTCGGGCAGGCGCTTGCCAAAACAAAACTCGACTTTCCGGATCCGGAAATCATCGGCGACCTTAAAATTTATTCCGAATTGGACAACTTTGAAGAGGCTCTGGAAAAACTGGCCAATGACTGGCTGGACGAAAGCGTGTATATGATTGAGCAAAAGGCCTCTATTTTGAACATGGTGGCTCTGTTGACGATTGCCGGCGTTATTGCCTGGGCGGTTATGGGCACCTTTGAGATGCAGGATCAGATTACCAGCAATATGGGACGAATGTAAGGCTTTTGCATGCTTTTATTGTTTTGGATCCCCTGGTTATACTCTCAGGATGACACCAAATGGATTGCCGGGTCAAGCCCGGCAATGACAAGAAAAAAACAAGCCCGGCAATGACAAGAAAAAAACAAGCCCGGCAATGACAAGAAAAAAACAAGCCCGGTAATGACAAGAAGGAAACAAGCCCGGGGAAGAAGAAATAAAAAATAAAGTGCCCGTGCAAGAAACGGTGAGACAGCAGGAGAAAAAAGTTATGGTAAAAAAGATCAGCTTTATAGAAAAAGGGAAAAAACTATCAGCGAACATGGCCGGACAGCTCAAAAAGATTTCGCCGCAGCAGGGGGCTTTTTACCTCTTGGTGGCACTGGGGATTATCGGGCTGCTGATGATGTTGCTCCGGCCGGATCCCCGGCTTGGCAAGGCGGCCGAACAGGTTCCGCAGCTGGCAGCAGCCATTCGGCAAAAGTTTCAGATGCGCAGTGATTATCGCGGCCTGAATACGGCAGAAGCCCTCAGGCTTAAGGCGGCGCCGGAAGAAATGCTCGGCAAAGACGGCCTGAAAAACGCACTCGGGCAGCCGGTTTTGGTCGGCAGCGGCGCCGAAGGAGCGGCTCTGATGCCGGGTGCCAGAAGGTTTGACATTGTTTATACCGGCTTGAGCCAAAAAGAATGTATCGGCATTGCGACTTATCATATTGGCGAAAAAGACCGCCTGGGGCTGAATTATATTACCATTGCCGCGGAAGGTGCAGAAAAGACGTTCAGCTGGGGCGGAGAACATCCGCTGCCGGTGGAACGCAAAGCGGCGGAAAAGGCCTGCGGGCGGCAGAATATTTTGATATTCGGGTATGAATAATATGGGAATATTTAAGCTTTTTTAACTAATAAGTTATATAGTCGTGCTATGACAAAAGTTATAATGCCTTGGTAAAGTTATATATTTCGTATGACTAAAGTTAAAATTGCAGAAAGAGAATAATTTTGCTAAGATAAAATCATAAACAGAACGTATTTTGAGGAGATGTGTCATGAAAAGGTTTATGAATAGTGAGCAAAGCGGCCGGTCAATGGTCGAGATGCTCGGCGTGCTGGCGATTATCGGCGTGCTGTCTGTCGGCGGTATTTCCGGATATTCAAAAGCAATGGCAAAATTTAAAATGTCCAAGGCGATGGACCAGATGTCTATGATGGTGGCCAACATCCGGACGACTTATGCCTCGATGGCGACTTATACAGGTTTGTCAACTGCAACAGCTCGGGAGTATGGTTTGGCATCACGAGATATGTTTGCGGCTAAATCTACTGATTTGGTTAACGCTTTTGGTGGTAACGTTCTTATCGGAGCTGTCAATAATAATGGTATTACAGATACGGGTTTTGCAATCACGTATAACGGCCTTGACAAAGAGGCTTGCATGGGCTTGGCAACCGCCGACTGGGGTTCTGCTGGTTTGATAGGAATGGATATAGCGAAAGAGGCCAAAACTAAAAATCCGAGTGGAGATGCTAATCCGGCTATAACAACTGCAAATATGCCTGTTCCTTTAGCTACTGCTGCTACCCAATGTAATGTCTCTACAGCAAAAGCTTCAATCACCTGGTATTATTACTAAGATACAGTGGCACATCAATGACAAACACCCTGACAGTACTCAGGGTGTTTTTGTTTGGGATTATCGGAATATTGCCGGATTATTATAAAATTTAATCTTCTGACAACAGCCAGTTAAAAACGTTTATTCTGCTTATTCCATTATTTTCACCCGTTCCATAATCCATAGACAGCAAAAATTTGGGATAATTATCATCTATTGCCTCTAACGGCGTTAATTCCCGCTGCAATGTTTGAGGTTCCAGGACACTCAAAGCAACCTGATAATATTCAATAATACCTCCGCTTTTTTTGGCGACAAAATCTATTTCTACGTTTTTTCCGTTTTTGAAAAGCTTGCCGACAGAAACGTCATACCCTCTCCGAACCAACTCCAAGTAGACAACATTTTCCAATATATGACCGGCATCCATGTCCTTTATGCCAAGGAGAGCCGTGCGCAACCCGATATCTGCGACGTAATATTTTGAATTGCTGTCTAAATATTGTTTCCCCTTGATGTCATAACGGTCACATTTATATATTAAAAAACTGTCCAGCAGTCCCTGAATATATGTATCTATAGTCGGTACTGATATTTTTCGACCGCTTGTTTCCAGACTTTTTGATATATTACGGACAGAAGTTTCACAGCCAATATTGTCAAACATATATTTAACAACGGCGTCCAGTTTGTTTGTATCTGCAATATTAAACCTTTTTACAACATCTTTTTGAATTGTGTTTAAATAAACCGTATCAAGCAAATAATCGCTTATCATTTGTTTATCGTACAATAGATTAAGCGTTTGCGGAAAGCCGCTTTCCCGGATATACTGAAAATATACGGCTGTCGGATTATGTATGTCGGCTATGTCTTGTTTTGTTTTTATAAATGATTGTGCAAATGTGGAATAAGACGAAAAATACTCCTTAAACGACAAGGGCTGCATTTTGATTTCTACATATCTTCCGCCCAGCTGATTTGCCAGGTCGCTGGAAAACATATAGGCATTTGAGCCGGTTAAATATAAATCAACATTATCACGCAGACGTAATGTATTTGCCAGCTTTTGCCATTCTCTTAACAATTGGATTTCATCAATAAAAACATAATGCATTTTTTGAGGGGCAAGATGTGCCATAATATATTCCAGCAATCTGTTATAATCCGTTAAAAAGCCCTCATGGTCATAAGTTAAACCGATTTTTTGGGTTTGCACAAGATCTTCAAGATTGATATTAATGATTTGGCTGTCATCGGCAATCTTATCGGCAAGCAACTCTCGCTGATAAAGATAAAACAATTTTGATTTGCCGCAACGTCTGACGCCCGTAATGATTTTTATTAAATCAGCCTGTTTTTGCCATTTTTTCAGCTGTTTTATATATTGCGGTCTGTCGATTATTTTTTCTGATGTTGTTTGCATAGCCTTTCTCCTGCTTTTAATTATAATTATCAAAAAGCAAAAAATCAATATTTTTGTAAAACGCATTTTACATTTTATATATTTTATTTGTTTTTGTAAAATACATTTTACAATTTTATAAATATTTTAAAGCTAAAAATATTTGTCTGTTTTTAACCGGAAAGTTACTATTATATTATATGGTTGAGAGCAATAAACATTATCAACGGCGAATAAAACGGAGAATGTGATGAAGAAAAAAGGTTATTTTGCAGACAAAAAGCATCGTCTGATTGCGCAGATTGTCGGGTTTCCGCTTTTGGCTCTGGCGGCTTATCTGCTGTTTTCTTCTTCAATTCACAGCTCGGCCGACAAGTTTAAGCTGAGCAAGGCTGTCAGCGACCTGCAAACGCTTAACAACAATATTCATACGGCTTATGCCGCAACGCCCGATTATGCCGGGTTGAATATTGAGGCTTTGCAAGCGGCGTCGCTGATTCCGGACGATATGCTGAATAAAGACGGCCGGCTTGTTAACTCTTACGGCGGTTTGATTTTTATTGCGCCGGCGATTTATTTTAACGTTGACAATGCCGCTTTTTCCATTATTTACAACGGGTTGAGCAAAAAAGCCTGCGTTTCTTTGTTAACAACGCCTTTTCCGCTGACCGGCATTATCGGCGTGGATGTGAAGCCGATGGAGGCCGATATTCCGGAAACTGCCGAAATGAAGTTTGACAAAGCCGCCCTGCCGATGACCGAAGAACTGGCCGATACCGTCTGTCAGGCCGAAAACGACCCGACCAACGCCATTATCTGGATGTTTTATTAAAATTCCTGGAACAGGCTCATACCGCGGGCAAGACGCGTCATCTGGGTTTCAATTGACGTGCCGAGGTTTAATTTGCCGCTTTTGATAATGCCGCGAACCTGGTCACCGTGCGAGGAATTCGGGTTGGCAAAGAGGTAGGTGGCTATCGGACGTTTTACGCTGGTGCCAATCAGCCCCTGGTGCAGGACGCCTAAAATGCCACGCGAAAACAGGTCATAAGCAAGCTCTTCACTCATAGAGGTCGAGGCGGCGTATTTTACAACGGAGTAGATGGCGTCGGTGATGTTATTGGCGTGAATGGTTGACAAAACCAAGTGTCCGGATGTGGCGGCACGCAAGACTTCGCTGGCCGTATCCGGCGTTCTTATCTCGCCGACCAGAATGTAATTTGGCTTTGAACGCAGCGCCGATTTTAACGATGCGCCCCAGTCGTCATTTTTCGGCTGGGTTTGTTTGCACAAGCCCAATCCGCCTTTGGTGGACTTGTAAATCCCGTCCAGCGGCATTTCGGTCGGGTCTTCAATCGTATAAGCGAATCCGCCCTCAATGGCCAGAAATTCTTTCAGCAAAGAAGAAATGGCCGTTGTTTTGCCGGCGCCGGTCGGTCCGGACCACAAAATCAGCCCCGAGGCATTGGACAACGACAACAAGTGTTTTGTCAGCTCGTGCGGAAAACCCAAACTGCCGAAAGGCGGAACTTTTTCCGGCATTTTGCGGGCGCAGTATTGTATGCCGTACAGGCTTTCTGTCCGCTCGACACGGTAAAAAATATTTTCATACAACAGCGAGTAAGACGGATTGTGCCCGTCCCATTTGTCTTCCAGCTGTTTGTAAAATATGTCAAAATCCTCGGCATCCAAAATCGTCAGGCCGTTTTTGGTCTGTCCGTCCGGAATAAACGCTATTCGATCCGGCGTGATGTATATATCCGAGAATTTGACGTCATTAATTTTTACCATATCTTTCTGCCTTTTTATTTTTTTTCGTTTTACTCCCTATTTTAGCGGCCGGGGGTAAATTTATGGTTAACCGCGGCGCTCAAAGTTTATCCGCGGGTCTACCAGGGAATATGTAATATCGGAAAGCAGTTTTAACACCAACCCCAGCAGGGCAAAAATATACAATGTTCCGAAGATGACCGGATAATCGCGGCTCATTATTGCCTCGTAGCCCAAAAGTCCCAGTCCGTTCAGCGAAAAAACAACCTCTATCAGCAGCGAGCCGGTAAACAACATTTTTATTAAAAGCGTCGGAAAACCCGCAATTACAATCAACATGGCATTGCGAAAGACATGACGGTACAAGACCTGGCGTTCGCTCAGGCCCTTGGCGCGGGCGGTCAGGACGTAGGGCTTGTTTATCTCATCAAGAAAAGAGTTTTTGGTCAGCATCGTCAAGCTGGCAAAACCGCCGATAACCATCGCCAAAACCGGCAGCGTGATATGCCAGAAATAATCGGCTATCTTGGCAAAAAAGCCAAGCTGCTCCCAGTTGTCCGACGTTATGCCCCGCAGCGGAAACCATTGGAAATATGTGCCGCCGGCAAAAAACACAATCAGAAAAACCGCAAACAAAAATACCGGAACCGCCGAGCCGATTACTACCGCAAAAGATGTCCAGACATCAAACGGCGAACCGTCGCGTACCGCTTTTTTGATGCCGAGCGGAATGGCAATCAGATAAATTATCAGGGTTGACCACAAGCCGAGCGATACCGATACCGGAAGCCTTTCGCCAATCAGCGCAATCACGCTTTTGTCCTGATAAAAGCTTTTGCCAAAGTCAAAAAGCAGGTAGTCTTTTACCATTTTCAAAAAACGGATATGCGCCGGCTTGTCAAAGCCAAACTGTTTTTCCAGTTCTTTGACCAGTTCGTCCGGAACGCCCTGCGCTCCCTGATACTGCGAGCCGGCATTGGACATATTCATCTGGGCGGTGGAAGAAAACTGCGATTTGCCGTCAACATTAAAACCGCGGTATTTGGCCAGCGTATGTTCTACCGGCCCGCCCGGCGCAAACTGCACAATCACAAAGTTCAGCGCCAAAATGCCCAACAGCGTTATCGGGATGAGCAAAAGCCTTTTGATGATGTAATTTCTCATTTTTTGCCCTCCGATGCTTTTTCCCACCAGGTGAAAATCTGCAGGCCTATCGGCTCTTTGGACGGCTTATGGGCAAATCTGTCCCAATAAGCTACCCGCTGATACGGCGAATACCAATGCGGAATCAGGTAGTATTCATGGCGCAAAACCCTGTCCAGCGCATTGACGGCCGCGATATAGTCGTCTTTGTGCTGCGCTTTGACAATCTCGGCAATCAGTGCGTCAACTGCCGGATTTTGCACGCCGATGATGTTAAAGCTGCCGTTAATGCCGGCTGACCCCGAGCCCCAGATTTCTTTCAGCTCGTTGCCGGGGTTGGACGAGCCCGGATAAGAAATGATGGCGATGTCGTAGTCAAACTTATCCAGCCGGTTTTTGAAGATATTGGTTTCAATGTTGCGGAAAACGGCCTTAATCCCGATTTTTTGCAAATTGTGCAGAAAGGGCAGCATTACCCGCGTAAAGGCCGAGCCGTTGGCCGTGTTGCTCAAAATTTCAAACTCCAGCGGACGGCCGGTTTGCAGATTGGTCATTTTGCCGTCAACAAAGTCGTATCCGGCCTGTTTCAGCAGCGCAACCGCCCGGCGCAGATTTTGCCGGGACTGGAGATAATCGCCGTGGTGCGGATTTTGCGGAAGTTCGCCGAAGACCTCTGCCGGCAGCAGTTTTTTGTATTTTTGCAGCAGTTTCCGCTCTTTGCCCTGCGGACGCCCGGAAGCCTCCAGTCCACTGTTTGGGAAATATCCTTCTATCCGCTGGTACTGGTTATAAAAAAGTTTTTCGTTCGCCCAGTCAAAGTCAAAAGCCAACCCGATTGCCCGGCGGACGTTTTTGTTCTGAAACTGCGGGCGCCTCAGGTTGAACGCAAAGCTCTGAAGATTGGCTGCCCGATTATGCGCGATATCTTCTTTTTTTATCTTTCCGGATTTGATTAAGTCATTGTCGTAACCGGTTACCCAGATTTTGGCAATGTATTCTTCCCGCATATCAATATTACGGGCAAAAAGCGCCTGGAGCGTGACGGTTGTGTCCTGGTAATAGTCATAGCGGATCTCGTCAAAATTAAAGAATCCGGCGCGGCTCGGAATGTTTTGCGCCCAATAATTTTTATCCCTTTTCAAAACCGTGAACCGGCCAAAGGAAAAATTGTCAACCTTGTAGGGCCCGCTGCCGAGCGGCGGCGTGGTTATCGGGGTGGAAAAGTCTTTGCCCTGCCAGTCTTTGGCCGAAAAAACGGAAATCTGCGTTAAGATGAGCGGCAGTTCCTTGTTCTGCGAACCGGGACGAAAGTGAAAACGGACATGACGGTCATTGACTTTTTCCGTCCGGACAACGTCGCCGTAATAAACTTTATATATCGGAGAGCCTTTTTCTATTAAGGCATTAAAGCTAAAAATAACATCATCGGCCAGAACGGGGCTGCCGTCCTGGAATTTTGCCCGCTTGTCCAGAATAAAACCGATAAAACTGCCGTCATCGGGGATTTCAAACTTTTCGGCAATCAGCGGATAGGCCGTCGAAATGTCATCCGCCGGCGAAAAGCCCAGCGTATCTAACGTTAACGCTGCCGTTTCCGGCGAGGCAATGCCTTTGAAGATATAGGGATTGAAATTGTCAAAACTGCCATAGGCCGGGAGCACAATCCGTCCGCCTTTCGGGGCTTTGGTATCTGCGTAGTCAAAACTTGTAAAACCGGGGGCATATTTGGGCTCGCCGTAAAGGGAAAAATAGGGCAGAATTTTGGTTCCGGCCGCCGCAGCAGAAGGAAAAGCGGCAAAGCTTAAGGTCAGGAAAAACAGAAAATTACTTATAATTTTTTTCATTTACCCAGCCCCGGAACGGCGAACTGAAAGCATCGTCCCCGACAGCCGGTGCCTGCAGGGTCGGTTCTTGTTTTCGGGTGTCTTCCCGGCCGCGGGTCTCCGCATTCATCTGCTCCCATTCACGGCGCAGGCTGTCCAATGTGCGCTGCGTGTTGCTCAAAACAGGGATAACGTCATCTTCCACCACAACTTTTTCTTCCTCTTTTTCCGGAGCAACGGAGATTTCGTTTTTTTCTTCCGGTTCCGCTGCCGGTGCGGAAATTTCAAAAGAAGGTTCTTCCGGCTGCAGGGCAATTTCTTCGCCAAAGCTGCGCTCTAAGGCCATTGAAAAAGGATCCCGGTTGTTTTCTTCCTGAAAACGGTAATCAATGTATTCTTCATCCTCGCGTTTCTTCTTTTTGAACAGCGGAAACTTTTTGCCGAGGGAGAATTTGCCGGATGAGCCGGAATGCGTCTCTTCTTTTTCCGAATCTTCCCGGCGGGGAGAAACTTCCGGTGCGGCCGGTTCGACAAAAGGACGGGATTCCGGGGCCGCCGGCGCCCGGTATTCCGGTTCTTCATATTTCTGCGGGGCAGCCATTGCCTCGTAACGCGGCTCTGTTAATGAAGAAAAGCTTTGAGCTGCCTCCCGCTTGCGCTTTAACTCGTCGGAGATTGGCGCAAAAATGGAAAAGACTTTGCCCAATACGCCGGTTTCGATGATATTTAAGAAGATTTTTTCATTATCATGTTTTTCAAAAAGTTCGACAATGCTTTGATATCTGGCACAAAATTCCATAATCGTCCCGGCCAGCACATTATCGTGCCCGGCTTTTTCAAAAATCCGCATCTGAAAGGCAGGCTGATTCTGGTTGACCTCGATAATCACCTTGCCGAAAGACCATTTTCCGCCGTTTCTGACCTTGCTCCACAGGCGGTCTATCTGTTCCGGCGACGCCAGCGAACTGCGGTGGATGATTTCTGAAATCAGCTCGTTCATATCGGAGACAAACAAGTCAAACTGCTGAACGACAAATCCGTCGCGAATCTGTTGTTCGCTTTCCAGCATAATGCGGGCAATCAGGTCGGAATAGTCCTGATTTTTCTTCATTTGAATAAAAAGACGGTTCAGATTGCGGTTAAAACGGTAATTGTGCAAAAATTGGCTGATAATGGCAAAAATTACCCAAACGGCAAAAACCGGAAGCAAAACATAAGCTGCGTAAAATGAAACATCGGCTATGCCGGCCGCCCGAAAACCCGCCGCGCCGACAGTCTCCAAAATGTGCATGACGGCGTAGATTATCCAAAGCAACGAAGAAAATATCAAAACAAAAAACGATAATGCCAGCAAGTTTTGTCCCCCAGTGTTGTGCCAATCTGAAATTATACTATTACAAATTGGCTAGATTTCAACGAAAAAGTATGCAATATTTACACAATAAAGCAAAATAAGAGTCGAAATATAAAAAAAATTGTGGTATCAAAACATCAGTTTGAATAGCTAAAGAGAATATAATGAACAGTGAAAATACTCTGGTTTTAGATTTTGAAAAAAATATTGTTGAAATCGAAGACAAAATGGAAGCGCTCCGACACCTGGCCGAAGGCGGAGATGTGGATATTGCTCCCGAAATTTCCCGGCTGCAACAGAAATTGGAGAAACAGATGAAAGCTTCCTACGCTAACCTTACGCCTTGGCAGAAACTTCAGGTTTCCAGACATCCGCAAAGGCCGCACTGCCTTGATTATGTTCATGCCCTGATTGAGGACTTTACACCGTTATGCGGTGACCGCGTGTTTGGCGATGATGAGGCAATGATCGGAGGAATCGGCCGTTTCAAAGGGATTTCCGTTGTTGTACTCGGGCAGGAAAAAGGCCATGACCTTGAAAGCCGCGTCAAATATAATTTCGGTATGGCCAAGCCGGAAGGATACCGCAAAGCTCAACGTCTGATGGATTTGGCAAACAAGTTTAATATGCCGGTGCTGGCTTTTGTTGATACCGACGGCGCTTTTCCCGGCGTAGAGGCAGAAGCGCGCGGACAGGCGCAGGCTATTGCAGCATCTATTGAAAAATGTCTGCAGATTAAAGTGCCTTTGGTTTCCATTGTTATCGGAATGGGCGGTTCCGGCGGTGCAATCGCCATTGCGGCCGCCAACCGGGTTTTGATGCTTGAACACTCTATTTATTCGGTAATTTCGCCCGAAGGCTGTGCATCTATTTTGTGGCGTTCCGCCGACAAGGTCAAAGAGGCGACAGAGGCTTTGAAACTGACTGCGCAGGATTTGAAAAAATTCGGCGTGATTGACGAGATTATTCCCGAACCGACCGGCGGCGCTCATCGCGACCCGCAAATGACAATCGAACGCGTCGGAGATGCTTTGCTGCGCCATCTGAAAGAGCTTTTGCCGCTGAGCGGGGAAGACCTTAAACGTCTGCGCACGGAGAAGTTCCTTAAAATGGGGCGCGATCTCGAATATAAAAAATAGGACAACAGGATTATGGCGATAGATTTGCAGATTGTTCTGATTGCTGCCGTCGGCATTTTGATTGTGCTGAATTTGCTGGCTTTTTTTCTGCATAAGGACGATAAAAAACTGCATGCTATCGCCGATGTCTTTTACCGCGGACAGGCCGAACTGGCCGGCCGTCTCTCGCAACTGGCAGAAACCAGTCAGCAACAGCAAAATAAAATTTCCGAGGCCATTGCCGAGCAAAAGCTTTCTGTTTTGAAGATGATGGACGAGAAACTTTTGCAGGTTACCAAAAATGTAGGCGAAGGGCTGCAAAAGACAACGGTACAAACAACTCAGACTCTGACGGATTTGAGGGAGAGACTGGCAAAGATAGATGCCGCGCAGCAAAAAATTTCTACCTTGTCGGAACAAGTCGTCTCGCTCCAGGAAGTTCTTTCCAACAAGCAGGCGCGCGGCGCTTTCGGGGAAATTCAGCTTAATGACTTGGTTACATCTACTCTGCCCCCTTCCGCTTATGCTTTTCAGGTCGTTTTGAGCAATCAGAAACGGGCGGACTGTGTTCTCCGGCTTCCGAATCCGCCAGGGACAATCGTTATCGACTCCAAGTTTCCGCTTGAAAGTTATCATGCCTTGAGAATCGCCGCCAATGAAAGAGAAAAAGTTGAGGCGGAGCGTTTTTTTAAGGCCTCGGTTCTTAAACACATCAAAGATATTTCTGAGAAATATATTCTGCCCGGCGAAACAGCCGAATCCGCGTTGATGTTTCTGCCCAGCGAGGCTATTTATGCCGAACTGCACGCCAATTTTCCGGAAGTGGTCGAGGCCTCTTACCGGGCAAAAGTCTGGATTGTGTCTCCGACAACGCTGATGGCAACCTTAAACACCGTACGTGCGATTTTGAAAGATGCCAAAATGCGGGAGATGGCCGGCGTGATTCAAAAAGAAGTCGGCACGCTGACCGAAGATATCGGACGGCTGGACGGCAGAATCGAGAGTTTGAGCCGGCATTTTAAGCAGGCAAACGAAGATATTGACAATATCAAAGTTTCTTCCGGTAAAATTGCCAAGCGTATTCAACGGATTGAAGATATTCAGCTGGGAGATGAGCGCAAGGAACGTCTGGAGGATGATACGGCGGCGATCGAGCATATTGCCTGATTATTTCCTCCGCTCTGAATTCATCCTTAATTTTTTCTTGTTTTTCTTTTCTTATTTCTTGTTTTGTTTTCTTCATAGAGTTGGTTATTTTTTCATTGTTACTTTTTGGGTGCCAAAAAAGCTTTTTCTTACTTTTGCTTGACCAAAAGTAAGCAAAAGTCAAGCCCAACCTCATTTTCTAAGCTTTCAGCCCAAAGTTAAGGTCACTACGTTCCAAGGCTTAGTGCTTCACTATTACCCCTTTGGGCCAAAAGCTAAGAAATCATTCGGTAATCGGGCGGGGCTAACTCCCCCTGTCCCCCTCTTAGCAAAGAGGGGGAGGTAAAGTGCTTCTTTCGGTTTTTGCTCCAAAACCTAAGCCATTCGCAAAGGGCAGTTAAAAGTGCCGGAAGAAAGATTGTGCATTAAAGTTTTGTCATTCTCGGGCTTGACCCGAGAATCCACAGGCAACGGCCTGAGCGGTCGGTTGTTGAAATTATGCTACAGAGACCGCGTTGCTCCATTGTTTTCCACGGTCAAGATTGTGCCTTGAATGGTGGATTGCCGGGTCAAGCCCGGCAATGACAAAGAAGAAAATTTGTTTGATGTGGTTCCCCGGGGAAAGCCCGAGAATGACTGAAGACAAAGTCCGGGAATAACAAGAAAGAGAAAAGACAACAGGAATGCTCGGTAATGGTCGGTGCAGCGGGTTAATGACAGTATACAGGGAAAAGTCTAAAATTATTTTCCGGCTGCAGCGCGGGAATAGTTATAAATCAGATCTCCGGTTACATTGCCTTTGTTCCAGCTCATCAACAGTTCCGGCGCACCGGTGGCCGTATCAATATCTTCGCGCAGTATCTGAAATCCGCAACGGTGATAAAAACGGACGGCTTTTTTGTTTTGCGAATAGACCTGAAGGTTCAGGCGGTTATGGTTCTTTTGCAGCTCAAACATCAGCGCTTTGCCAATTCCGCGCCCGCGGGCGGAAGCCGCAACAAAAAGCGCTCCCAGTTTATCTTCCTCCTTCAAGCTGGCAAAAGCTTTGATTTCGCCGTTTTCTTCCCAAACATAAGTCGTTGAAACAGGAAGATAATCATCTCGCACGGATGCAAAATTTTTCTGCCAATAAGATGCCGGAATAAAATCGTGGCTGTCCAGGCTGCTTTCAAGCCAGATTTTCATAATCTTGTCCGTATCCTGTGGTTGAAACTTTCTAATCATCTTCCGGCTCCTGTCTTCTGGTTAAATATTAAATATCCAAATCGTCTACAAATTTGGCGCGTTCGATAATAAACTGGAAACGAAGTTCCGGATTTTTGCCCATCAGGCGCTCAACCTGACGGCGGGTTTCAAAGGCTTCTTCCTTGCCTTCTTCCGTATTGGTGTTCGGCAGCATAACTTTCAGCAGCATACGGTTTTTCTTATCCATGGTCGTTTCTTTCAGCTGCTGGGCGCTCATTTCTCCCAAGCCTTTGAAACGGCTGATATCAGGTTTGGCGTTGCCTTTGACTTCTTTTTTCAAAATCCGGTCTTTATCCTCATCATCGAGGGCATAAAAATTCTTGCCGCCGACCGATATTTTATACAACGGCGGCGTGGCAATGTATAAATGCCCGTTTTCAATCAGTTTTGGCATCTGCTGATAGAAAAACGTCATCAAAAGGGAGGCAATATGGGCACCGTCCACATCGGCATCGGTCATAATGATGATTTTTTCATAACGCAAATTGTCTTCGTTATAATGCTCCTTAACGCCGCAGCCCAAAGCCTCGCACATATCTTTGATTTCCTGATTTTGCAGGATCTTGTCCAAAGAGGCACTGGCAACGTTCAAAATTTTGCCGCGCAAAGGCAAAATCGCCTGCGTAAAACGGTCGCGCCCCTGTTTGGCAGAGCCGCCGGCGGAATCTCCCTCGACGATGAAAATTTCCGTTCCTTCGGCAGACGCCTGTGAACAATCGGCCAATTTGCCGGGCAGACGCAGCTTTTTGGTCGGCGTTTTGCGCGCCTGCTGTTTTTCTTCTTTCTTTTTGCGGCGGCTTTCGGCCCGCTCAATCACATATTCAATCAGCGCCGAGGCATTTTCCACATCCGAAGTCAGCCAGTGGTCAAAAGAATCTTTAACCGCCTGCTCGACCAAACGGGTTGCCTTAACGGAAGTCAGCTTATCTTTGGTCTGCCCCTGAAACTGCGGATCGCGGATAAACACGGACAACATAATGCAGGCATCACTCAAAAAGTCTTCGGCGGTAATGTTGGCGGCTTTTTTGATATTGGCCATTTCGCCGTATTCTTTCAGTCCGCGTACCAGTGCGGTCTTGAACCCGACTTCATGCGTACCACCCTGCGGCGTTACAACGGTATTGCAGTAAGAATAGCAAAAGCCGTTTTCATCTTCCGGCCAGGTGATTGCCCATTCAACACGCCCCTCGTCATTTGCCAGTTCGGAATCTCCGGTAAAAGCCGTGCGATTAATGGTTGTGCGACTGCCCAGCTGATAGTTCAAAAAATCGCTCAGACCGTTCGGATAGTTCAATTCGGCTTCCGGCGGCGTCAAATCGCCTTCTGCCAAAACCTCCGGTGCACATTTCCAGTTGATTTTAATCCCTTTAAACAAAAAGGCCTTTGAACGCGCCATACGATACACCCGGTTGGGCGACAGCTGGGAATTAGCACCAAATATTTCCGGATCGGGTTTAAAGGTAATTGACGTACCGCGGCGGTTTGGTGCATTGCCGATAAGTTCAAGCGCGGTTTGCGGCTTTCCGCGGCTGTAGACCTGACGATAAAGCTTTTTGTCACGGGCAATTTCCACAATCATATTTTCGGACAAAGCATTAACGACAGACAATCCGACACCGTGCAGCCCGCCGGATACTTTATATGCCCCGCCGCCGAATTTGCCGCCGGAATGCAGCATAGTCATAATCACCTCGAGCGCCGACAAATTGGGATATTTGGGATGTGGGTCAACCGGAATGCCGCGCCCGTTGTCGGCAATCGTAATCGAATAATCGGCGTTCAATGTAATGTCGATATGGTTGGCATAACCGGCAACAGCCTCATCCATTGAGTTGTCAAGAATTTCCGCCACCAGATGATGCAGCGCCGTGTCATCAGTGCCGCCGATATACATACCCGGGCGGTAACGAACCGGCTCCAGACCTTCCAAAACCTCAATTTCCTGCGCGTTATATTCTTTTACAACCGGAGCCGTGCTCTCAAACAAATCTGTCATTTTTTCCTCATAACCTTAACAATTGGCGTTAAAATACAACATCAAAGCCGATTTTACAAGCCCAAATTTCCCCCGCGTGAACAAGAATCTGCCTTTGTCGTTCACACAAATATCTTTGTAAAAACTAAAAAATTTTGCATAAAAACTCTTGCAAATTAAACAAATAGCGTATAAAAAGACAGCGGACGGGTAAATTGTGCCCGTTCATTTCACACGCAGATATGGCGGAAAACCTCTCAACAGGTTCTTTCGCTCCGGTGCTGCCTGCGGGCAGTTTTTTAAATCTGCGGAGGTTTAACTGGAAAATTTAAGGATATATAAAAATGACAATTCCTACGTTTACATTACGTCAAATGGTTGAGGCCGGCGTTCACTTCGGACACCATGCCCGCCGCTGGAACCCGAAAATGGCTCCGTACATTTACGGCAAAAAAGATAACATTCACATTATCGATTTGCAGAAGACCTACCCGATGCTGTATACAGCCCTGGCTGCTGCCAGAGATATTGCGGCAAACGGCGGCAAGGTTTTGTTTGTCGGAACCAAAAGACAGGCTCAGGACATCATTAAAGAAAACGCTGAAAGATGCGGACAGTATTATGTTAACCATCGTTGGCTCGGCGGTATGCTGACCAACTGGAAAACCGTTTACAAGTCAATTTCCCGTCTGGCCAAGCTCAAAGACATGGACGAGAAAAACGCTTATGACGGCTATACCAAAAAGGAAATGCTCAATCTGAAAAAAGAAAAAGAAAAACTTGAGCTGGAACTTGGCGGTATTATGAACATGGGCGGCCAGCCGGATTTGTTGTTTGTTATCGACACTCCGAAAGAAAGCCTGGCTATTAAAGAAGCCAAAAAACTCGGTATTCCGGTTATCGGCATTTGCGACACCAATGCTGATCCGTATGCCGTTGACTTCCCGGTTCCGGGCAACGACGACGCTATCCGCGCCATTCAATTCTACTGCGATCTGGTTTCAGGTGCCGTTCTTGACGGTATGCAGGCCGAGATTGCCGCTCAAGGCGTTAAAGTAGAAGAAATGGTTGAAGGCGTTGAAGCTGCTGCCAAACCGGCTAAAAAAAGAACTTCCAAGAAAGCTGCCGCTGAAGCCGAAGCTTCTGCCGAAAGCGCCGAATAAGTTCTTTTTGTAAGAGCTCAGCAAAATTTGCGGCGGTATCTTATTTTTTATTTGCATAGATGATAAGATATCGCCCTTATTTAAATTTTTATCAAAGGACATTAAAGAATGACAAATATCACTGCCGCTATGGTTAAAGAACTCAGAGAATCTACCGGTGCCGGAATGCTGGACTGCAAAAAGGCCCTGACCGAAACCAACGGAGACATGGAACAAGCCGTTGACTGGCTCAGAAAAAAAGGTTTGGCTTCTGCCGCCAAAAAAGCCAGCCGTATTGCTGCCGAAGGTTTGGTTGCCGTTGCTGTTGACGGGAATGCCGGTGCAGTCGTCGAGGTTAACTCCGAAACCGACTTTGTTGCCAAAAACGACATTTTCCAAGATTATGTAAAAGATGCCGCTACCGTTGCTTTGCTGCGCAACGGCGAAGTTTGCGACATGAAGACTTTCCAATGTCCGAAAGTCAACAAATCTTTTGAAGAACGCCTGACCGATATGATTGCTAAAATCGGCGAAAATATGAATCTGCGCCGTGCAAAAAGGATTGAAGTAGAAAACGGCGTTATTGCTTCTTATGTTCACAATGCCGTTCAACCGAATTTGGGTAAAATCGGCGTTCTGGTTGCTTTGGAATCGAACGGTGACAAAGCCAAATTGGCAGAACTCGGCAAACATATCGCCATGCACATTGCCGCTTCCAATCCGTTGTTCCTGAACATTGCTTCTGTTGACCCGGCAGCCGTTGAACACGAAAAATCTATTTTTGCCGAACAGGCCAAAGCTTCCGGCAAACCGGAAAATATCATTGAAAAAATGGTTGAAGGCCGCGTTCGCAAATATTATGACGAAGTTGTTCTGGAAGAACAGGCTTATATTATGGATCCGGACAAAAAGGTTAAACAGGTTATTGCCGATGCTGCCAAAGAAATGGGCTGCGACATTAAACTGAAAGAATATGTCTGCTTCCGTTTGGGCGAAGGCCTGCAAAAGAAAGAAGAAGATTTTGCTGCCGAGGTTGCTGCCCAGCTTGCAAAATAGTCTTTGAAAAGGGCTTAAAAAGGCGGGAACAAATCCCGCCTTTCTTTTTTTACCATATTTTTCAGAATCGCTATCCGTTTTATTACAAAATTTCTGATAAAGAATCTCGTCTGTTTCATTTTCTCCGGGCAGACACAGTTCTATCTTTTTTATTGTAATATATAGTTTAGCACATCGCAACCGGGCAATATCGTCAAGTTTGCAGGCGCTTAAGCTTTTAATTTTTATCCGGATTGCTCAGATATTGCATGGAAAAGACAACGGCCGCCGGGTTTTCTCCGTTTTCAGAAACATTTTTAATCGCCGAAATTCCGATATTATTATAAGCGACGACATTGATGACCGGAACATTAAACAATCTAAAAAAGCTGTCAAGATTGTTCAAAATGACCCGGTTTTTTATTTCCAGCGAAGTTTTATGCAGGAATTTCTTGAAATACGGCGACCAGCCTGAGGTGCCGAAATTACCGTAAATTACCAGTGGTTCGTCGCGGAGGGATACAAATTCGGCCAAATTACCGAACAAAAGCTTTTGTTCCGTGGTTTTCATACCGGAAAAATCGACCCTGACCAGGGTTAACCGTCCGCTCTCCGTCTTGTATGCCGTATAATAAGCGGAAAAATCCGGACTAAGCCTGATCTGTCCGTAACTTTCGGCCTCCATTCCGGGGATTTCCGCCAAAACGCCCGGCTTTGCGGCAGCCGGTGTTTCGGCATAGGTCAAATCAAAAGTTTTGTCGGCGTTATCAACTTTGGTGTTAATGAAAATATTGGAGGCAGAAGATATATGGGCATAACCAAAAATCAAAAGAACAGACGACAGAATCGCAAAAAGGATTTTTCGACAATAAAGGGAAAAAACCAGAATAAAAATATTAAAAAGATAGAATTGGAAAAAATAGTTTTTAACGAAAAATGTTAAATTTCCAATATCGTCAAAAGAACCGATTATCGCTATAAACCCTAAGATTATCAGGGAGAATGCAATAAACATATTCTCGCGGCGGCGCTTTTTTCTTTGTGCGAAATATCCCATTTTAACTATTTTGTTGTTTTTTTGCCGTTATTAATATAATGTGTTATGTGTCAGATAGTAATAGCTAAAATTTATTTTGTAAATGGTGTAAAATAAAAAATGCCAAAACAGATAATAAGTACATTTTCTTTTGACAATGTTGTAAATTTTATCTCATTAAAATTAGCCAGCTTTGAAGATTTGCTGAACCAATATTTTTCCCATAATGACAATATAAAATTACTATCTTTCGTTATGATGGCCATCGGTGGTATTTTATTTTTGTTCTGGCTGGCCGTCGTTATGGCAAAATATCTCGGACTGGCGGCAAATGAAGCGGCTGCCGCACAGGCCGCTCAAAGAAAAAAAGAGGAAAATATACCGGAAGAGCCGCAAAGTGACGACACCCCCGAAAACAGCTATTTTGCCGAACAGGAAACCTCCGACAGTGACGAAATCAGCCAGCAGGCCGTAGAAGAGCTTATCCGCGTCGAGCTGGAAAAGAAAATGGCGGCAGAAAAACAAAAACAGCCCGTCAAATCTGCCAAAAACGACAACATCCTCGATTTGGACTGGAAAAAAGGGAAACTCGCCAATCTGGAAACTTTGGCCGAGAAAGCAGACGTCAGCGCCAATTTGAAATATCAGCAAAGCAAAAAACAGCTCTCCGAACTGCTCGGGCTGATTATTGATATGCTCGGGCGCAATGTGGACGGTCTGAAAATCGCCCAGACGATTATGTACCGGAATATGAATCAGAATTCGGAAGATGATGTTTTGCAAACGGTTGACGCGGTTAAAGATTTTATTGCCCTTTGCATTAACAAAAAATTTGACAAGCTGGTTTCAAAAAACAAACTGCCCAAAGTAGAAGAAGCCTTATATCACCTGGCCAACGGCGATACGTCTTATGCCCTGGCTTTGATTGAAACGCTGATGGACAATAACATCGAAGCCGCTGCCGCCCTGCCGAACGGTGAAAAAAGAAACGAAATCTTTGCCATTACCTCTAATTATGCCACAATTTTCGGCACCCTGGCCGCTGTTTCCGATGTTCATCTGGCGACCGGCGCCTTTGAACTGGCGATTGAGCTTTCGCCACAGAACATAAACGCCTGGAGCCGGGCGGGAGACATGTACAAATTGAGCGATGCCGAATCGAAGGCCATCTGGGCTTATACCAATGTTTTGAACCTGAGCGACAGCGACATTAACGAACGTCAGACCGCCAATGCCAATAAAATGCTGTCGCAATATTATTATAAACAGGGTGACAGTCTGCAGGCCGCAAAACTCTATAACAGCAGCCGCGGATATTATGATTCCATCGGTATTAATCGTAATCTTGACCGGCAGGAAATTGAAATCGTCCAGCTGATTGAGGACAAGCAGAAAGAAAAACTGGAAGATACCATTATTGCCGTCTTAAACAACAAAAAACTGGCACAATACAGCTTTGCTTAAACATTTTACTTCAGGCAGACATCCGGTGCACGCAGATAAACCGGTTTGGGAAAATCTGTTTTTTTGTTTTCAAACTGATGCAATGCACAAGCGGCAACGTTATAGACATCTATGCCGTCCGACATTTTGATGCAGTGCAGGCTTAACCCACTCGGACGAGACAGAAAGCGCTCAGCCCCGTCGCCGATAATGCTGACTTTGCGGCCGCCTTTCAACTGAGCCAGAATATCTTCTCTGGTGCCGGCAGCCGGAGGGGTCAGACGCTTGAGACCGGCATCAAAAATCTGATAATAAAAATCTTCGCGTTTGGTTTCTATAACAACCAGATTTTTTTCGGCAATTTCATCACCGAAAAGCTCCGGAAGATATGCGTCAAAAGCAGTAACGCCGGTAACGGTCAAATCCGGACAAGCCAGTCCAAAAGCCCGGGCCGCAGAAATGCTCGCTCTTACGCCGGTAAAAGAGCCAGGGCCGGTGCAAACCGCCAAAAGCCCCAGTTCGGAAAAATCAAGATTGTGTTTTTCCAAAATATTTTTGATTTCGGGAATCAATGCCTCGGCCTGCCCAAACTCCATGGCCTGCGACCAAACGGAAAGCGTCTTCCGATCTTGCAGCAAGATTACGGAACAGGCAGCCGCTGTGGTATCAAAAGCCAGAGTATACATTTTTTCCACTTCCTTAAAAATTACATTTCTCAAATGTTATTTTATATTATAGAATCGCAAAATAAACAATGGCTTTTGTGTGAAAAAATGAATAAAAATCTTCTGATAGATATGTTTTATGCGGCGCCGGAATTCTGGTATGTTCTGGGCGGCGTTTTTCTGGCAATGCTGATTATGCTTTGCGTTTTGAGCCTCAAAGTCCTCAAAGCGCATCAGCGTAACTATTTTTTGAACCGTGACCGCGAGCGTTATGCCGAAACGCTTTATGCCTCAAAGGACGGCTATTTTGCTTTTGTTTATCCGGACGAAAACGTTAACGACCCGCGCCAAAGCATTGTTGAACATTGTTCCCGACGGTTGGCCGTGATTATGAATATGCCGCAGGGAACATCCGCCTCTTTTGAAGATATTTTGAAAAATTTTTATAAAGACGATGCCAAAAAGATTTTGAAATATGTTGAACTGCTCAGAGAAGACGGCGTTTCTTTTGAAGATGATTTTGAGCTGAAAAACCCGCCCAAACGCTTGAGGCTTTCCGGTTCAAAAATCAACGGTCTGGACGGCAATACCTATTGCGATATGATCTGGTTTCGCGACATCAGTTTTGAAATCAACCGGATTGCCAAGCTCGAACTGGATAAAAATACGGCGTTGCGCCAGGTTAGAAAATATGAGGATCTCATCAACAATATCCCCTATCCGGTCTGGCTGAGAAACGAAAGTCTGGCCTTGGAAATCATCAACAAAAAATATATGGATTTTGTTAACGTCAACAATCCGGCGGAGGTCTTAGGTGAAGGCATTGAAATCAATAACGTTACCGGCGAAAGCATTTCGAAATCCCTGGCACAGGAAGCCCGCAGCGCCAACAGGCCGCAAAGCCATCTGGTTACGGTTATCAAAAACGGTGAGCGCCTGTGTATGGAGGCTTACGAGACGCCTTTTCATTTTGAGCAGGATCTTAATCAGATTTGCACGGCCGGGGCGCTTATTGACCGGACGGAACTTGACAGCCTGAAACGCGATTTGAAGGCGCATCAGGGAACACAGCTTGAGATTTTGGGGGCTTTGGACAAGGCTTTTGCCGTTTTTGACAGCAAATTTATTTTGTCTTCATACAACAACGCATTCGGCACGCTTTGGAAACTTGAGCCGGAATGGCTTGAAAGCCAGCCGACTTATGCGATGTTTCTGGATATGCTGCATGAGAAAAAGCTTTTGCCGGAAGTTACCGATTTGAGCGCTTTTAAGGATGCCGAACAAAAGGCCTTCTCTTCCATTATAGAGCCTCAGAACGATTATCTTTTTCTGCCGGACGGAAGAACTTTGCGCCGCGTGCGTTCTCCCAATCCTCTCGGTGGTTTGGTATTTGCTTATGAAGACGTTTCCGACAATCTGGCAACAACCCGCGCCTATAACCTTTTGAAACTGGTACAGAAAGAAAGTCTGAACAATTTGTTTGACGCCGTTGTTATTTTTTCTTCCGACGGGCGTTTAAATTTTTATAATGAAGCTTATATAAAGTTATGGAAAGTTGAGGAATCTTTCCTGAAGCACCAGCCCGGAATTTCCGAATTAATCGAGTCGCAGCGTCCGTTTTTTAGAAAAGCCGAGGACTGGAAACAACTCAAAGAAGATATTCTGGAGCATATCATCGACGTTACGACGCCCAAAATAGAATTAGTCAGAGACGACGGCGAACATATTGCCGTATTATCCAAAACTCTTCCGGATGATTCTATTATGATTACATACCAAAAATTATAGATTTCTTTAAAAATTTGCCCAAGACGAACAGAAAAAGTTGACAGAAAAGACATTTTGTGTCAAATTTATAACCGTAGCGGAAAACTCTTTGTTAAAGCTACAAAATTTAAGGGGAAAAAACAGAATGAATGACAAATCATCTAATTCCAACTTGGAATGGAAAAAAACAGGATTTGATTTCAACGAAAGACTAACTCTTAAAACCAACGTTGCCAGGGCCGTCGCAGAAAGCCGAAAAGATAAAAATTCCGGCTTACGGCGTTTCACTCCCGGCAATATCTCCCTTCCCAACGGCCTTATCAAAATCAGAAAAAGAATCAAAGACGTTTATGACGAAGAAGACGAAGATGAAGACAGCTACAGCTATGTCAACATTCAGATGTTTCATTCTTTTGATGAAGGAAAAAAAGAAAGTTCGTTGATGAGCGCCCTTGCCGACGAAGAAAAACAGTTTATCCGCAATCAGGAAACGCGGCAGATGATGAATCTGAACCAGGAAACAGGCAAGATCAATGCTTTGCTGCAGGCAAACAAACTGATGAAAGATAACGGAATGAAGGGTTTGGACAAAAGAGTCATGTCTCAGAACTTTCAGGAGCTTGCCGTCAATACCGACTTTACCAGCAAAGCTATTAACGAAGATTTGAGAAAGAAACTCAAACTTAAAGGCCATATGATTAAGGACGAGAAAGCCCTTAAGCTTTTAAACGGTGCCAAGCAGGTCAAGATGTTTGCCGGTGAAAAATCGCTGGAGGGCATGAAGGTCGACGATGTGGCCAATATCGGCGAAAAGAAACGTTCGGCCCAGGAAACCGCCCGCTTGATTCTGAAAAAAACCGGACGTATTGACGTTAAGGGAAAGACAATCAAAAATCCGCAGAAAGCAGTCGGCAAAGATAAAAAGAAAGAGGCCGAAATTGCCCGGCAGATGAAACAAAACGTCCGCTGGTCAGATATTCAAAAATAAAAAAATCAGGAATTTCTTTTTTCCTGATATAAGGGAACTCTCTCTCAAAAAATTCCGCATTATCCGCGCGGGACAGATTTTTAACCCCCAAAAATTTATGACAGCCTTTTTACAAAATGTTTATAAGCCGCCGAAAGCTGCTTGAAGTTCTCCTCAGCGTCTTTGTCTTCCCGGTTCAAATCGGGATGATATTTTTTGACCAGCTTTTTATATTGCCTTTTTAAGGCGGGAAGACTTAATTCCGTGGCTTTCATTTCAAGGATTTTTAAATATTTTCGTTCTTCTTCGCTCAGATATATGTCTTCTTCATCATAACCGGCAAAAGATTTTTCACCGAACAAGCCGTCGGGAAACTCGACAAAGTCGTATCCGAAATTATATTTGACGCGGGAACCGAAATTTTTAAAGCTGAACCGGCGGCGGCGCTCCGCTTCTTCTTTCGGCGACTCGCCCTCGTCCTCACCGTCGTAATAGTTCCATTTGGCGTTATATTCCTGAACGTGTTCCAGACAAAACCAGTAATATTCTTTCAGACTGCGGTCTTTGGGCGCACGATATTCTCCGTATTTGTTGCAACCGGGATGATCACAGCGGCGTCTGACGCTTTCCTCGTTCTGAGGCGCAAAATATTTACGGGTTCTTTTGGTCTTCTTTATCATGGCTTTCAAATTTGCTTGCGGTTACATAAACGATGTTTATAAACCATCAGCGCCAAGATAACAACGAAAATTTTATTAAAAATAGTTCAGCAACACATAAAACAAAACGGCCAGCGGCCCCCAGTAGACTATTGAGGATTTGCGAAACCGCGCGCCTTTTTTAAGATTTTGCGGCTGCAGAAGATAAGAAAGTTCTTCAGGAGACTGCAGCTCGACCGGCTGATACTGCCCAAGATCGAATCCGCCGTTCTTCAGCTGAGCCAGCAGATTGTCATTATCCGAACGGACACGCGGCGAAAAATCGGCCGGATTTAAATATTCATCCCAGGCGGCAAAAATATTTATATCCGGGCAGAATTCCTGCAAAACCATTATGGCGCGCCGCAATTTATATTCTTCCGGACGATGCGGATTTTGCTGATTTTGCACAAAACGGAGCAAATATTTTTTCAGCTCCGGCGTTACCGGGTAAACGGCATCAAAATCCAGAAAAGAAACCTGAGAATGATCACCGACGCACAGGCTGCGCCAATAAGACACAAAAAGCGACTTTTCAAAAAACATATAAACAAACAAACGGGAAAGATTTTCCTGTTCCCGCGGTTTCAGAATCCTTTTGGAGCGAGCCGGATATTCAAACGACAGGCAAAGTTTTTCCCTGGTTGTTTTAAGCCAGTCGACTTCATAGGGGCAAAAGCCGGCGAATCCGGAAACGGCTTCGCACACAAGCTCCATTTCCGAGGCAAGGAATCTCATATCGTAAATCGTATCGAGCCGGCGTTCAAAAACTTTATACTGTTCCCGCAATTCGGGATAATCGCGGCGGACAATTTCACGCAGCAGGGAGCGGTAAAAATTTTTGTCTTCAGAAGCGGCCGACCTTTTGTACAATTCATCACCGGCAAACTGCCGTTCGTCTTCCGGAAAGACATAAACCGGCGCAGCAAAAATATCCTGACGGGAGGCAGCCTCTTCATAAACGGCAAAAAACAAAGGATTTTGAACGGTCATTAAAAAATTGCGCAAGCGCTCGGTTTTATCTCCCGGCCGTTTGCGGCGGAAAAGTTTTATCCAAGGAAACGCATATTTGAAAGTCTGCAGGCCGGAAATGACGAACAGGCAGTCAAACCGGGCCAAAAGGATTGCTAACCGCTGTTTTTTTATGAATTGTAAAAATTTATTTATCATTTTATAATACTCGCAGATTTGGATTAAAAAGAGGTTAAAATGCCCGAGCTGCCGGAAGTCGAAACAATGATGCAAGCCCTTGCCAGAGGTATCGGCAAGACTCATATAATCAATGTTTCCGTACGCAACAACCGGCTCCGGCAAAAAATTCCGGATGACTTTGCCGCAAAAATCAGCGGTGCGGAAATTACCGGCTACAGACGGAAGGCAAAATACATTGTTATCGACCTGGATAACGGTTTGAGCATAATTTGGCATATGGGAATGAGCGGAAAGATAAAAATCTCCGACAAACGGCCGGAAATTTTGGACAAGCATGACCATGTGGTTATTGAAACGGCGGCCGGCTGCGTGATTTATAACGATACCCGGCGGTTTGGGCTGCTGACATATTGCAAAACGCCGGAGCTGTCTGCGAATCCGTTGTTT
The DNA here is from genome assembly GCA_944391715.1 of uncultured Alphaproteobacteria bacterium. Taxonomy (GTDB): domain Bacteria; phylum Pseudomonadota; class Alphaproteobacteria; order RF32; family CAG-239; genus MGBC133411. The sequence goes on along the minus strand of CALXUP010000013.1, from coordinate 2,653 downwards.
AAGCATGTCGGAACAGATCCTTTTGCCAAAGAGCTGAACAAAGATTATCTTTTTGCAATCCTGCAAAAGAAAAAAGCGCCTATCAAAACCGTTTTGCTGGATCAGAACGTTATTTGCGGAATCGGCAATATTTATGCTTCGGAGATTTTGTTTTTGTCGGGGATTTCCCCGCTGCGGCCGGCCGATAAAGTCAGCAGAGCGGAAACCGGTATTCTGATTAAAAATACCAGAACCGTTTTGGAAAAAGCCATTGCGGCCGGAGGATCGACCATTCATGACTATAAACGGCCGGACGGCAGTCTGGGCTATTTTCAAAATATGCATTGCGTTTACGGCAAAACCGGGCAGCCTTGTCCGGGATGCACCTGTGATATTGCCCAAACGGGCGGAATCCGGAAAATCGTACAAACTGGAAGGTCAACTTTTTATTGTGAGAGCAAACAAAAATGACGATAGCAAATAAACTAAAATATCTTTTGGCGGCCGGTATTTTCCTTTGCGGCGGACAGGCCGTTGCCGCAACTTTTATCGACGGGTTGGAAGATGTTCCGGTTATGGAAGGCCTGAAACAGGAAAAAAACGATGCCATCTCTTTCGGCAATGAAGAAAGCCGTCTGGTCGAGGCTGTTCTGACTTCGGATAAAATCCGTTTCGGCAAGGTCAAATCATTTTATCAGGAAACCCTGCCCCAGCTCGGTTGGAAGTGTACCGAAAATTCGGCAGAAAAAATAAGTTTTTACCGCGAGGGAGAAGTTCTTGAAATCATCAGAGAATCGGCTTTTCCGCTGCGCGTTTATGTTACGGTCAAAAGCAAAAATTAGGTAGAAAAAATGGAATATATCATCGCTCAGGAACAAAATAACGTCGGTATCATCACATTTAACCGCAACGACTCTCTGAATGCCGTTTGTCTGGATATGCTGAAAGAGATTGCCGGACAGCTTGAGGTTTATGACAGGGACGAGGGAATCGGCGCGGTTATTCTGCGGGGCAGCGAAAAAGCTTTTGCCGCCGGAATCGACCTGAATGAAATCAGCGTTCGGAAAAACGAATCCTCGCGTTTTTTGGAAGAATACCGGCAGACGTTTAAACGAATCCGCAATATCCGGAAGCCCCTGATTGCGGCCGTGTCCGGTTATGCGCTCGGAATCGGATGCGAACTGGCAGCAACCTGCGATATTTTGCTTGCCGCCGACAATGCCCGTTTCGGACAGCCGGAAATTACACTCGGCTGCATTGCCGGATTTGGCGGAACACAAATGCTGACCCGGGCAATCGGAAAAGCAAAAGCCATGGAAATGATTTTGACCGGACGGGCAATGAATGCCGAAGAAGCCGAAAGAGCCGGACTCGTCAGCAGAATCGTGCCGCTAGCCAATTTGTTTGAAGACGCTCAGGCAACCGCCGAGAAAATTGCATCGATGCCGGGAGAAGCCGTTCTGTTGGCAAAAGACTCCGTTAAATACGCTCAAAATACGGGAATCGACGACGGAATCGATTATGAAGGGAAAAACGGACAGATATGCCTTTCGTCGCAAGATTTTGCCGAATCACTGCAGGCTTTTATCGAAAAACGGCAGCCAAACTTTCGGAATCGCTAATTTTTTGTAAAATTATTATTGACTTATGCGGTGCTTAGAGTTTATAAGTGTTACAAAATTTGTAGTTAACTTTAATTTGAAACAGGATAAAAATTATGGCCAATCATAAATCGGCAAAAACCAGAATTAACAGAAACAATAAAAGAAACATCATCAACGGTGCCCGCAGAAGCCGCGTTCGTACTTTTGTTAAAAAAGTCGAAGCTGCTATTGCCGAAAACAATAAAGAAGTTGCCGTTGCTCATTTCAAAGTTGCAGAATCCGAACTGATGAAGGCTGTTCGTAAAAACGTTTTGAAAATGAACACCGCTGCACGTACGGTTTCCCGCCTTTCTAAGAAAATTAAGGCTCTTTAATCAGGCCTATTTTCTGAAAATATTTAACAGATCCGTTTTGCCTTAAGTTTGCCGCTTGAGGTTTTCCGGGTCTGTTTTTTTATGCGTGAAACCTAAGGAATCTGCGCGACTCTGCAGAATCTGCCTGTCAAGAAAATTAATTGCAATGTTCTTGTTTTGTTTTGTTGTAATTATTTTTTTTCGTGTTAGTCTTCGATTAAATTTTGAAACAATGATGTTTGGAAATTGAGAATCAAAATCAAAGACAAAATAAGTTGTTTTGAAAAAGCTGGTTTTAAAATAGCATTTTACAAAAGTTCCTATTTGGGAAGAACGGTAGAAAGCTTTTTGAAAACAGAGAAACAAAGCAATGACTTTGAAACAGATCCGGTTGATGGAACGGCGGAGAAAGTTTGAAAGAATTGTGAAGGGGTATGTTCCAGAGCGGAACTTTTGAAACAGAATCCGACAGGTGAATGGTGGAGAAGGTTCAAAAGAGTTGCGAAATGGAATGTATTTCCGGGCAGGCTTTTGAAACAGAATCCGGCTGATGGAACGGCGGAGAAAGTTTGAAAGAATTGTGAAGGGGTATGTTCCAGAGCAGAACTTTTGAAACAGAATCCGACAGGTGAATGGTGGAAAGGTTCAAAAGAGTTGCGAAATGGAATGTATTTCCGGGCAGGCTTTTGAAACAGAATCCGGCTGATGGAATGGCGG
>CALXUP010000012.1 GCA_944391715.1 uncultured Alphaproteobacteria bacterium | reverse complement strand
GTGCGAACGTGCCGGCTGTCGCCTGCCCGTTCAACGGGGACAAGTGGTATTGTAAAGATTACAGCAATGTCCCGACAGAAGGATTCTGTTGTGGATTTAGAACAGAGTGTGGATACAGAGGCGGTACATCAAACTCTAATGATTCTATCTGCCAGAGTTCTTATGGAATGAGTTGTTATGAGCAATGTAAAACTTATGGCTATCCGGATTGTGATGATATGGAAACTAGTTGTCAAGCTTCCGGAGGATCAGGATTGAAAATTGTCGATTGCCTTGGTGATACTTATGCTCTTGATGGTCACTATTTTGGTCTCCTCAGTGCTGAGGTCATATGCCACGGGCAGTAGCTTTTTTAGTCATCCCCAGGCGGCTGGTTACTTTATGGTCATCCCCGGGCTTGACCCGGGGATCCAAATAGATAAAGAAGCCATATGATTGACCTGGATCCCCGGGTCAAGCCCGGGGATGACAAATAAAAAAAAAGAGCCCGGGGATGAAGAAAGAAAAAAGAGAACCAGGGGCTGAAAAAATAAAAAGGTGCTTAGGAATGACAAATAAAAAAGTGCTTGGGATAACAGAATAGAAAACGGCAATTAAAAAGGAGAAAAGTTATGAGAAAAGGAATGTTGATAACCGTGGCGGGGATGGCTTTGTTAGCCGGAACTGCCGATGTCCGGGCCGCTTGTATTCCGACGCAGGACTGCGCCAGCCTCGGCTATAAATACACCGCCGCACAATGCCCCGACGGCGCCATCGCCTGCCCTTTCGACACCTCGAAGTTCTTTTGTATGGAGCCGCAAACCTGCGATTATACCTACACCGCCGAGGCCTGCGCCGCTAATTGCCAGAACGTTGGTACTTCTTCCTGCGTCAGAAACGGCACAACCTATTACGCCTCCTGCGGTTCTTCCAAATGCTCAAACAACCAAACCTGTAACAATGGAACGTGTAAGAGTAATATGTCGGGAACCAGTTTTTCTTGCTGTGATGATATGGGATATGGCTGTAACACTTATGGAAACTGTGATGGTTTCTTTGGTTATGGCGGTTGTCGTGCTGAGATTGCCCGCTACGAGGCACGAGGCTGTACTGCGGTCTTCCAGGGCTGCAATACATACAGTTATAACGGTTTCGACGGTTACATCGCAGAGTTACGTTGCCAGTAGCAGCAGCAAACTTTAAAATTGTAGTATATACTAAGCGCATATATAAACGTACTTAACTTAGCAATTTTCTGTACTAAACATCCTTTCAGGCCGCTGTAAAAACGCGGTAGAAGCGCCAAGCAAAAACAACCGCTGCTCCGGTTGTTTTTGTCTGCAAGCTCTTTGGAACATCTTGGCAAGCAAGGAAAGCGTTAGCAACCGCAGCGCGCCTAGATGCCTAAGTCAGATAATAAGAAAAAATCTTTAAGGCGACAGGCGCGTACATAAACGTACGTAACTTAGCCTTAAAGATTTTTTCTGTATTAATAGACCATTATACGCGTTTTTACTAAAAAGTTTGATAAGAGCTTGTGCTACGCCGTTCTTTTTCGACGACGTGTACAACTAGCTACACGAGAAGAAAAAGAACAAGTATGACAAGCTCTTTGCAAACTTTTTACTTGATGTAGCGACGGGCTTCTGCCAAATCCTCTTCCGTATCTATATCCGCAGGCGCTTCTTGAATCAGTTTCAGATTATTGATAACTTTCGCCCGAATGGTCATACCGTTCTCAAGCGCCCGCAATTGTTCCAAAGATTCGCGCGCTTCCAAAACACCAACCGGCAAATCCACCATTTTGGCCAGTGAAGAAGCCTTGTAAACATAAATACCGATATGATGATACAAATCCTGATTTTTGCATTTTTCCGGATTGCGGGTAAACGGCGCCACGGCACGGGTAAAATACAAACATCTGCCCTCGGTCTCGCCGTCACGCAGCCCCATAACAATTTTTACATTAGCCGGTTTAGCCGCTTCTTCGGCAGATTCAAACACCATTCCGCAAGTGGCAATATCACAGTCCGTCCGCTCAATCATCTCAATCAGCTGATTGTTAATATCCGGATCCACATTCAGAGCATCGCCCTGAAAATTAACCACGATGTCATATTTGCTGCCGTCCGGATCAATCGTCTTCAAAGCCGCGGCAATCCGATCGGTTCCGGAAGGCAGGCTCGGATCGGTCAAAATGGCCTTGGCGCCAAACTTCGCGCACTCATCCAAAATCACCTGATCACCGGCCGCCACATAAACATCACCTTTAATCGCCTTGCACACATTTTCATAAACGCGATTAATCAGCGTCTTGCCGTTAATATCGCACAAAGGTTTGTTCGGCAGGCGGGTTGAGGCCATTCTGACCGGAATCATCGTAACAATTCTGCTCATCTTAAAAAAATCTCCGTAAAAGGTTGTTGCTAATACGGCATTTATATATTATAACAAGCAAAAAATAAAGGATTAGATAGATGAAAGTGGATATTTTTGATTTTGAGCTCGACCGCAACCTGATTGCCAAAGAGCCTGTTTCCCCGCGTGATGCTTCCCGCCTGCTTGATTTGTCGGAAGAAGGCAAGATTACCGACCGCCATTTTTATGACCTGCCGCAACTGCTGCACGAAGGCGATGTCTTGGTTTTTAACGACACCAAGGTTATTCCGGCGCGGCTCTACGGCAAGCACGGCGAAGCTTTGGTAGAAGTCACGCTTTACCGCCCGGTTGACGGCATCAACTGGTGGAGTTTTATCAAAAATTCCAAACGTCTGAAACCCGGCGACACCGTCTGTTTTTACACTTCGGAAATCAGTGCCGAAAACTCGGATTTTACGGCCGAAGTTATTGAAAAACAGGGCGAAGACGGAACACTGCTTAAGTTCAACTGTGATCCGGCACAACTCGGACACTTGCTGGAAAAATACGGCTCCATGCCGCTGCCGCCTTATATAAAACGGGAAAAACCGACAACAGACGGCATTTGGGACAAATACAATGACAAAGAAAATTACCAGACCGTTTATGCCAAACATGAAGGCGCCGTTGCCGCCCCGACCGCCGGCCTGCACTTTACCGACCGAACGCTGAAAGCCTTGGATGACAAAGGCATTAAAAAAGTTTTTCTCACGCTCCATGTTGGCGCCGGAACATTTTTGCCGGTCAAAACCGATGACACCAAAGACCACAAAATGCACGCCGAATACGGTATTATCACGCCGGAAGCTGCCGACACCGTCAACGCCGCCAAAGCTGCCGGAAAAAATATCATTGCCGTCGGCACAACCTCACTCCGTCTGCTCGAAAGCGCCGCTGACAACAAAGGCATTCTTCATCCCTTTGCCGCCGACACCGATATTTTTATCACGCCGGGCTACAAGTTCAAAATGATTGATTATCTGATAACCAACTTCCACCTTCCGAAGTCAACCTTGTTTATGCTGGTTTGCGCCGTCGCCGGCATTGACCGGATGAAAGAAGGCTATGCCCATGCCATGGCGGAAAAATACCGTTTTTATTCTTATGGCGACAGTTCCATTTTGAAATGCGTAAATAAAATTTAAACTTTCCGCCGTTATACTTCTTTTCCAAACAAAAAGGAGTCAAACGTGCAAAAATTTGCTTTACTACTGGACAAGATTATTCCGCTGATTCGCAATATGCTGATTCCGGCTTTGCTGTTTGGCGGCGGTTTGGTTTATTTTTTTGCCGCAGAAGAAATACCTCATACCTCCCAACTGACGCTGCATCACCTTTTTTATGCCTCTTCCTGCCTCAGTTTTTTGATTCTGCTTTATTTCCGCAAAGGCATTGCCGTTTTCTTCATTTTAACCGGCGCCATCAGCTATGTCTTAATCAACTATATCAAAATAACCTCTCCGGCCGCATTCAGGGAAAGCGCCGACTTTATCAACTTAAGCATTTTTATTCCGCTCAACCTGATTATTTTTTATTTCTGGCCGCAAAAGCAACTGCTTAAGAAAAAAAACATCTATCTTTTGCTGCTGGTTTTTGCCCAATTTTCTGTCGGAGAACACCTGCACAAATATAACATTGCCCTGAACTACAGCCCGTTTGCCGAAAACGGCAGTTTGTGTTTTCTCAGTTATCTGGCCTTTTTCGGCGCTTTAATTTCTTTTTTCTGGAAAGCCGTCAATACAGGAAAAATTTATGACTACGCTTTGTTTTTTGCCGCGGCTGATATCTTCCTCGGATTTTATTACGCCGACAGCGCAACGGCCCTGACATTGTTTTACAGCCTCTCCGGCATTACGATTTTGATTGCCACTATTTTATATATTTATGCCGATACTTATAAAGACGAGCTGACCGGTTTTTCCAGCCGCAATGCTTTTATGCTGCAATACAAAAATTTTCCGCTGAAATACAGTCTGGCCGTCGCTAAGATAGACAACTTCATCTCGCTCAAAAACGCTTTTCGCCGTCGCGGCCTGAACAAACTGATGAAAATGATTGCCATGCGCATAAACGGCTGCGAAACCGATGCCGTAATTTACCGCTACGGTGAAGACGAACTGGTTATCATTTTCAAAAACGAAGATAAAAATGCCGCCTATAACAAAATGGAACAAATTCGTCGCTCCATTGCCTCGGCATCATTTATGCTCTCAAACTTCAAAAAACCGGTAAAATTAACACTGACGGCCAGCGTTACCGAAAAGAAACGCAGCGACGCCACGGCGATGGAAACCCTCGCCCGGACATACAAAGCCCTGCAAGAGACCGTAAAATTCAGCCAAAACGTTACCTCTAAGCTTTAGCCGGCCGCCGCCAAATCAACCACAAAACCGCAATTCCCAGCACAATCAGCGGAAAAGAAAGAATCTGCCCCATGGTCAGATGAAAAAAGAAAAATCCCATATGCGCATCCGGTTCGCGGAACTGCTCCAATAAAACCCGAAAACAACCGTAAAGCAAAACAAACATTGCCGAAACCGTTCCTTTATGCTCGCGCACAGGCTTATACTGCCACAGCCAGTTCAATACAACAAACATGACAATGCCCTCAAAAAAAGCCTCATAAAGCTGCGACGGATGACGCGGCAGCCCGCCGCCGTTCGGAAAACGCACTGCCCACGGCACATCGGTTACCCTGCCCCACAATTCATCATTCACAAAATTAGCCAGACGTCCTAAAAAGATGCCGATCGGCGCATAAAGCACAACCAAATCGGTTATGCCTAAAAACGGATATTTCACTTTCCGAACAAACAGATAAGACGCAACGGCAACGCCGATAGCCCCGCCGTGAAAAGACATTCCGCCCTTCCATATCTCAAATATCTGCAAAGGATTATGCCAAAAAGACGATGTTCCGTAAAACAACACATATCCCAACCGGCCGCCGAGAATTATCCCAAGCGTGATATAAAAAACCAAATCCTCAATATTTCCCTTGGTCAGGCCGAGATCATACTTCTTAATATTACGGTTGGCCAGCAGCCAGGCAATCAATATCCCGGCCAGATAAGCCATCGAATACCAACGGACGGCCAACGGCCCGATAGAAAAAATAACCGGAGAAATTGCGGGATATTCCAAACCTGTCATCAAAAATGTCCTTCTCAAAAATAAATTCGTTAATACTATATTAAAATAAAAAAAAATATCCACACTAAAAAAAATTAAAAAATTTTTTTTCGGTTAACTTTTTGATTTTTAACTCAAAACCAATTAAAAACTTTTTATCCGACTCGATGGAAGTGGAAAACTTTGCCATCAATATTGTAAGAAACGACTCGCAAAGGCAATATGGTTTTATCAAAAAATTTCGGAGAACTTATACATGCAGCTGGCGAAGAATCTGCCTTTATCATACAATCCCATCGATGTGGTCGAACACATTTTTTCGACAAGATCTTTTGAGCTCGACCGCCGCGGCCTTAACGAAGTAGTCATTGAGGTTCAGGGAAAATGGAACAATATGCTCCTCTTTTTTGCGTGGGAAGCCAATATGCGCTGCCTGCACCTGTCCTGCCTGATGGATATTGAAAGCACAATCGAAGACCGCAGCAAAATTTTTGAGCTTCTGGCTCTGGCCAATGAAGAACTCTGGGTCGGACATTTTTCTTATTGGGCGGAACAAAATATGCCTGTTTTCAAACATTCCGTCATCTTGGACAATGCCGAAGAAAACCTCGAAGGCAAAATCCAGCAGATTATTGACATTGCCGTTAAGGAATGCGAACGCCTATATCCGGTATTCAAGGTTGTCCTGACCAAAGGAATGGATCCCAAACGTGCCCTTTATCCGATGTTAATGGAGACAATGGGCGAAGCATAAAAAAAAGCGCGCCGGAATTTCTTCCAACGCACTTTTTCAATCACTTTCCTCTCACACCGCGTCGCGATATTTCCTGAGATTTTTTAAGTCCTTGCTCGGCAGAAATTTTAGGTTTATCTGCCCTGTCGATTTTTGTGACGGATCTCGGAGGTTCCAAGATTCTCATCGGCTTTGTCAGAATACCATATTTTCTGGCAAGCTCTCTCAATTTTTTAAACATAAAAAAACAATTTAAGAATTAACAATCAGCAAACAAATATCTCATCAATGCTTATGATACCGCCGTTTTGCGTACAGCTGCATATCACATTGTCACCGACTTTCAAATTTTGAAGATACCGGGGAACAGCCCCATACGGCGGCAAATAGCGCCCGACCGTACCTTCATTGCCGTCCAGCATAACCAAAATGGCATTCGTCCCGCAAACCAAAATTTTTCCGCAGCGTTCGTCACCGAATTTTTCATAAGGAAATCGGGATTTTAAATATCGAAAACTCAAAGAAAAACTTTTGTCCGGTTCCCAGCGGGTTGCTGTCTGAGGCATATAGACAACCTCAACAACATCTCCTTTTTTCCAAGCGGTTCGGCAGCAGACCATATCAACCTGACAACTGCCGCCGCGTATTAAATCGACCAGCAGTTTTCCGCGTTGAACATCCACACCATACACCGTTCCCTCAAAAATCTCCCCGGCTTTATAAAGAGGAGCATAACAAGCCAGATACTTATCTTCCAGCTTTCTTAATTTTTCATTTTTTTCCATATTTAAAACAAGATTAATATTTATAAAATTTCCGGATTTCCATCCAGCAGCAAATCATCATCAAAACCGTTGCAACAGTCTTCAACCACACATCCTGGCACCAAAGACAAGTCCAAACGGCAAGAAGAGAAACACCCCACAAGCACATAACGAACAACTTGCGATGTCTGAAAGCAACAATCGTTTCAAACAATGCCAACCCGGCAAATAAAGCCAAAAAAACAATATTTCCGCCGGACTTTCCTTTTAAGAAACACCACAGGGCCAATGCCAGAAAACTGAACATTGCCACGCCGCAAAGCATTTCCAATTTTTTGATTTTCGGCAAAAGATATGCCCGCCTCTGCCGGGTACAAATTCTTCTGAATTCTCCGGCTTTCCGGTTAAAAAACAAACCGGACGCTGTCAAAAGCATCAAAATCGTCCATAAAACAGTATCCGCCATAAGCCCAATATTTTTTTATTATGCAACTTTCAAAGCATCACATATCGTCCGGTAAGAATCTGAAACTCGCACCCATTTTCCAATTTCTGCATCATCCAGCCTTGGCAAAGAAAAAGCCTTTTCAATATCTATTGCCAATTCAATCCGATTCAGAGAATCCATGCCCAAATCCTCGCATAACCGGCTTTCCAATGTTACAGGTTCAACAAGTTTTCTGTTATCAGATATCTTAACGTTACGCTCATATTGTTCGCCGACATGTTTTAACACAATTTTTAACAATCTGTTTTTAATTTCTTCGCTATCCATAATCTTAAATAAATTTATGTAAAACAATAATAATAACTTCATAATTCTTTTGAGATTGGGAGTATATAACGTGTTTATATATTTCTCAAGTATTTTCATCAAAAAAACAAAAAAAAGCGTGACAGGAATCACGCTTTTTCTACATCTGCTTATCCTTGCAAACTAAATTCTTCAGGAACTTTTGAGGCTTTTTTTACCAAATATTCCAAAACATCGGCCACTGTATCAAAATGCTCCACCATATCATCGGCAATCAGAATATCAAAAACCCGTTCAATATCCATAACCAGCTGCAATTTGCACAAAGAATCCATTCCGAGATCATTTTCAAAATCCGTATCCGGCCTCAAACTTTCCGGTCTGTCCAAATTTCTGCGACAAAACAGAAGAGACGCTAACAGAAAAAACAAATCTTTCGGAATCTTTTTCTCTCTTAAATAGCTCCGGACTTCAACCGGCAAATCAAACTTTAAAACTTCCATATAATTATTTTAAAATACGTTCCAAACAAAACCGCCTGACGACATAAATAGCGCATAAGCAAATATTGCCCGGAAAAAAATAATAAAAAAACACCATAATAACTTTTTACGGTGTTTTTTATATGTCTCAAAACAAATTTTTGTCAAGAATATTATTTATTTTTCTTTCGCCAGGTCTTCACATTACGGTTATGCTCGGTCAAAGAAGTGGCAAAATTGTGCCCGCCGTCACCGCTTGCCACAAAATACAAAAAATCCGTATCCGCCGGCCGGGCAGCGGCTTTAATCGCTTCCGTCCCCGGATTACAAATCGGCGCCGGAGGCAGGCCATAATATTTATATGTATTATACGGACTGTCAGTCTTCAAATCTTTTCGCAACAACGGACGTCCGAGCTCTTGCTTTCCTTTTGTCAGTGCATAAATAACCGTCGGATCCGTTTGCAGTTTCATCCCTTTTTTCAGCCTGTTCACAAATACCGACGCCACCTGCGGACGTTCATGTGCAATTCCGGTTTCCTTCTCAACTACCGAAGCCAATATCAACAGCTCCTGAGGCGATTTAAGCGGCAAATCGGCAGCACGGTTCTCCCATTGCTCCGATAAAACCTCGGTCATTGCCTGCTTGGCTCTGACAACAATCGAATTCTTGCTGTCTCCGTATGTAAAACTGTAAGTCTCCGGCAGCAATTCACCCTCTTTCGCCGGTTCGCTGAGCTCTCCCGCCAATACGGGATTTTCGTCAACCAACGCCAGAAACTGTGCTGTCGTCATTCCTTCCGCAAATGTAATTTTACGATAATAGACCTTGCCCGACGTAACCTTATGCAAAGCTCCGGTCAAAGATACACCAGGCTCAAATTCATATTCGCCGGCCCGGATTTTCTTATCCAAACCGTTCAGCCGCCCGATTACCCGGAACAACCAGGGTTTATCAATCACCCCGGCCTCATCCAGCACCCGGGCAACAGCTCCCGAATTGGCGCCGCGCGGAACAACAACCGTTACAGAATCAGAAAGCGGGCCGCTTTCAACCGCCCACTTTCTGATTTGCAAAACTGCAATCGCAACAAATAATACAGCTGCCAGAAAAACTTTTCTCATCAGGCTTCAAATTTCTTGAAAATCAAAGAAGAGTTTGTTCCGCCGAACCCAAAAGAATTGGACATTGCAGCCCGGATTTCGCGCTTTTTGGCTTTCAACGGCACCAAATCAAAGCCTTCCAGCTCATCAGCCGGATTTTCCAAATTCAACGTCGGCGGGCAGGTCTGCTCTTTAATGGCCATAATGCTGTACACAGCCTCAACGGCACCGGCAGCGCCCAGAAGATGCCCGACGGCCGATTTAGTTGAAGACATTGAAACTTTTCCGATAAGCTCATCGCCAAACAGACGTTTAACAGCCAAAGCCTCACCAACGTCACCGGCCGGGGTTGAAGTCCCGTGAGCATTAATATAATTAATGTCTTTCAGCTCAACGCCGTGCTCTTTGGCGTGCTCAACGGCCATCTTCATTGCACGGTATGCACCGTCGCCGGAAGGTGCCGTAATGTGATAAGCGTCACCGCTCATTCCATACCCGACAATCTCGGCATAAATCTTGGCGCCGCGTTTTTTGGCATGCTCATATTCCTCCAGCACCAACGCGCCGGAACCTTCACCCATCACAAAACCGCTGCGGTTTTTATCCCACGGACGGGAGGCTTTTTCGGGAGCGTCGTTAAAATCGGACGTAACGGCCTTCATTCTGGCAAAACCGGACAACCCGAGAACGTTAACGGCCGATTCGGCACCGCCGGCCAACATCATATCGGCATCGCCCATTGCAATAATCCGGGCAGCATCGCCGATGGCATGCGTACCGGTCGAACAAGCCGTAACACAGGCATGATTCGGCCCTTTAAGACCGTATTTAATGGAAAGGTTTCCTGATACAAGGTTAATCAGACAGGAAGGAATAAAGAAAGGAGAGATTTTTTTAATGCCGTTTTCATAAAAAGAAATGGAATTATCATAAATAACCTGCAAGCCTCCGATACCGGATCCCATCATAACGCCTGCGCGGCATTTTTCTTCTTCGCTGGCCGTTTCGGCATTCCAACCGGCATCTTCCAAAGCATCGGCTCCTGCTGCCAGACCGTATAAAATAAACTTGTCAACTTTCTTTTGATCTTTGGGAGGCATTACCGTATCGGGATTAAATTCGTTCTCGCCATCTCCCCAGGGAACTTGCCCGGCAATCTGCACCGGAATATCTTTCAAATCGATATTATCAATTTTTTTAATTCCGGATTTACCGGCCAGAAGACTTTTCCAGTTATGCTCAACGCCTCTTCCCAACGGAGAAACGATACCAAGCCCGGTAACAACAACTCTTTTCATATATTAACCTCATAAAAAATTATCAACTGTCAAAAGACACGACTATTTTATATGAAAAAACTCGCTATAAGTCAAGCGAGTTTCATCAATTCTTCAAGTCTAAACAGACTAGGCATTCTTAGAAAGATAGTCGATAGCATCTTTAACGGTAAGAATTTTTTCAGCAGCTTCGTCAGGAATTTCGCAACCGAATTCTTCTTCAAAAGCCATAACCAATTCTACCGTATCCAAACTGTCTGCGCCCAAATCGTCAATGAAGCTTGCATTGTCGGTAACTTTTGCTTCTTCAACACCAAGGTGTTCTGCAACGATTTTCTTAACGCGATTAGCTGTATCAGTCATATGATAAACCTCAAAAAAATATTAAAACAAATTAATCAAACCGTTAAGCGGCCTGTGATGATTTGTTAGCACAGAAAATCCCAATTTGGCAAGTATTATTTTTTGCTTTCCGTCCGAACGGGGCATAACTTGCCGTACAATCCGCAGAAAATATAAAAAAAACAAGCACTTTTAAAGGGGATAAATTTTTGCTGTCTTTTAGTTTTATATCCGGTTCAAAGATGTTTTGAAAGCATCTGAGTGACAGCACAAGAGGTTCTAAGATTCGAAAAAAACATTTTTGGCAAGAAAAAAAAGGCGCTTAACAACGGCGCCTTTTTTAAAAATCTGTCTGTTCGTTCAACAAGCAATTAACCCTGACGAGCCTTGAGCTTCGGGTTCTTTTTGTTAATAACGTATACGCGACCTTTGCGGCGAACAATTTTGCAGTCCTTGTCACGTACTTTTTTCGATTTCAATGAGCTGTAAATTTTCATTTTTCTTTCCTTACACGAAATGTTTGCCCGCAACTTATGCCAAAACTTCCGCTTTGTCAACCAAAATTTATACGATTTCTGAAAAAAGATTTTGCAAAAGCAAATATTTTCACTATAATCGGCATAAATCTGCAATCAGGAAAAGAAAAATGAAAAAATTTTTGTTGCTTTGTTCTGTTTTTGCCTCATTCGCCTCCGCGGTTTCTGCCCAAATGCCCTATATGGAAGAAGTCAAGGCTCTGGGTGCCGTCAGCGGTCAGGGCATGGCCTGCGGTTCTTCCCGCTATACAACCTTTGAAATGCTGGCCCGGGCAATTATGCTGACCAAAGCACCGGATCTGGAAACAATGAACGAAGCGATGTATGCCTACAATCAGGCCAAAGCCAACGCTTATATGTCAAAGCAAATGGACGGTTTTTACGAATGTCCGCTGATTGTCCGCCGCTTTGATAATCAGGATATTTTTAACATTACGCTTTATGCCGACGGTTCGTTAAAAATGCCGGACGGAAAAATCATCAAACCCGTCCGCCCTTACGACGCCTCGCTGATTTACGATTCTTCCGCGCCGGAAATCCGTTCTGCTCAGAATATATATAACAACCGGAAAAAAGCAGCCCCCGCTTCCGGACAAGCCCCGCTGCAGATAACGTCATTAAAACCGGAACCGCTCCCCCGGTATGAAAACGCCGCGACCGGCAACGCAGTCCCTGCTCCGGCAGCATCCTCCGCTGCCCGCGGCCCGTCGAGCGTCAAACATATCAGCCGACGCTAACAAATAACTTTCTTGCAAAATCAAAACTTTTCGCTATACTTGGCGCAATTAATATTTAACCCTGATAATGGAGAAAAAATATGGCTTCATACCAGTATATTTTTGTCATGCAGAATCTGACAAAAGTTTTCCCCGGCGGCAAAGAGCTTTTCAAAGGCATTACGCTGTCTTTTCTGCCCGGTGCCAAAATCGGCGTACTGGGCGTTAACGGCGCCGGAAAATCCACCCTGTTAAAAATTATGGCCGGAGTCGATAAGGATTTCAACGGAGAGGCCTGGGCTGCCGAAGGCGTCCGTGTCGGCTATCTTGAACAGGAGCCCAAACTCGATCCGTCTAAAAACGTTATAGAAAACATTATGGACGGTTTGGGAGAAACCCGCGATCTGTTAAAACGCTTTGAAGAAGTTTCCGCCAAATTCGCCGAGCCGATGAGCGATGAAGAAATGAATGCGCTGATTGAGGAACAGGCCGCTTTGCAGGAAAAAATCGATGCCTGCGACGGTTGGGATTTTGAACGGACAATTGAAATCGCCATGGATGCCCTGCGCTGCCCGCCGGCCGATGCCGACGTCACCAAACTCTCCGGCGGAGAAAAACGCCGCGTCGCCCTCTGCCGTCTGTTGCTGCAAAAACCGGATATGCTGCTTTTGGACGAGCCGACCAACCACCTGGATGCCGAGTCCGTGGCTTGGCTGGAAAAACACTTGCAAAACTACAACGGAACCGTTGTTATGGTAACACACGACCGTTACTTTCTTGATAACGTTACCGGCTGGATACTTGAACTTGACCGCGGACAGGGCATCCCGTACGAGGGTAACTATTCTTCCTGGCTGGAGCAAAAACAAAAACGCCTTGAACAGGAATCCCGCGAAGAAACCGCCCGCCAGAAAACACTGGCTAACGAGCTGGAATGGATTCAGAAAAACCCTAAAGCACGTCAGGCAAAATCCAAAGCGCGTATTAACGCTTACGAAGAACTTCTGGCTCAGGCAGGCAAAGACAAAATCTCCTTTGCCAGTATCAATATTCCGATGACCGACCGGCTTGGTGATTTGGTCATTGAGGCTGACGGGATCTCCAAAGGCTACGGCGACAAACTGCTGATAGACAACCTTTCTTTCAAGATTCCGAAAGGAGCCATCGTTGGCATCATCGGCCCGAACGGCGCCGGCAAAACCACCCTTTTCAGAATGATCACCGGACAGGAACAGCCCGATTCGGGAACGATTCGCATCGGGGAGAGCGTCGATCTCGGTTATGTTGACCAATCGCGTGATGAGCTCGACCCGAACAAAACCGTCTGGGAAGAAATCTCCGACGGTCTGGATATGATTCAGCTCGGCAAAAAAGAAATGCCGTCCCGTGCTTATGTCGGACAATTCAACTTCAAAGGCGCTGACCAGCAGAAAAAAGTCGGACAACTTTCCGGCGGTGAGAGAAACCGCGTTCATCTGGCTAAAATGCTCAAAAAAGGCGCCAATGTCATCTTGCTTGACGAACCGACCAACGACCTGGACGTCGATACGCTGCGCGCTCTGGAAGAAGGCATTATGGAATATCCCGGTTGTGTTTTGGTAACATCGCACGACCGCTGGTTTTTAGACCGCTTGGCCACTCACATTCTGGCTTATGAAGGCGACAGCCGCGTCGTTTGGTTTGAAGGCAACTTTGAAGAATATGAAAAAGACAAAAAACGCCGCCTCGGCGAAGATGCCGTCAATCCGCACCGGATTAAATATAAACCGCTAATTCGCTAAGCCGCATTATTTTAAGCAGCAGGACCCTTATTTCATATAAGGGTCTTTTTTTGACAAAACAGCATTGA
Organism: uncultured Alphaproteobacteria bacterium; assembly: GCA_944391715.1. Taxonomy (GTDB): domain Bacteria; phylum Pseudomonadota; class Alphaproteobacteria; order RF32; family CAG-239; genus MGBC133411. The sequence continues at coordinate 27,166 of CALXUP010000012.1, read as the reverse complement.
CAAAAAAAATCGTCAATATATAATTTACATCAAAACAAGCATTATTAATCTTTAATTATTTTTATTTATGAGAAAAAAACATAATTTTTTAAATTTCGGCTTTATTATTTTTATGCGCAAATACTTTTGCCTGATTAAACGAAAAAGATGTTCAAAGGCTCTGAAAAGAAACAATTTTCTGCCCGAGTTCCGTCATCAAAAAAATCACCGGCATTTTTCGTAATCGCATAAAATCCGACACGACCGAAAAAGATTATCTCTAAATGTGAAAAACACACCAAAAAGATAATTCATAAGCAGCTCATATTCGGCTGAAAAAAGAATAACAACATCTCATTACCTAAAAGCGCCGGATTTCCGGCGTTTTTTTTGGCTCCGCCCCAAACTTGACCAAACGGCAAATTTATGCTATAATAAATTTTGGTTTGGACAGTAAAGGACTAAACACATGAGCATGAATATTTCATCCAATTACGGTTCTTATCCGCCAATAATAAACTCGTCTCAACTAAGTGATATGAAAACCGCGCTTCAGGTTCAGGAGAAAATTGCTGAAACTGAAAAAAATACCCAAATTCAAACAGCCATTGCGGCAAGTGGCGCCAAAGGACAAATTGTCGACATCAGTATTTAGAGTTTCAGGTCAGAATACCTAAAAAACCTCCGCTCAAACGGAGGTTTTTCTTTTGCCCGCAAAAAACTCACCCAGCATCAAAAAAAAACGCCCGGACTTTAATCCGGACGTTTTTTCTATTTTGCTTCAAACGAGCTCAATTAAGCACATTTGCGGCAGGTTTTCTCAATCTTTTCGCCCTTATGACGAACGGCAGCCTGAGCTGCAGCCAGACGAGCTACCGGTACACGGTACGGAGAGCAGGAAACATAGTTCATACCGCAAGTCTGGAAGAAATCGATAGATGCCGGATCACCGCCGTGCTCACCGCAAACACCCAACCAGATGTGCGGATTAGAACTGCGGGCTTTTTCACAAGCCATCTTAACCAGAACGCCGACGCCTTCAACGTCAATAGAAGCAAACGGATCTGCAACATAAACGCCGCGGGCACGGTATTCATCCAAAATAGCACCGGTATCATCACGGCTCATACCCAAAGTCGTCTGGGTCAGGTCGTTGGTACCGAAACCGAAGAATTCGGCAGACTGAGCCAGTTCGTCAGCTTTCAGGGCAGCACGCGGCAATTCAATCATGGAACCGACTTCATACTTAATCTTCTTGCCTTTTTCGGCAAAGATTTTTTCGGCTGTGCTGTCAATAATCGCTTTAACAATATCGAGTTCTTTCTTGGAACCTGTCAACGGAACTTCAATTTCCGGCAGAACTTTAACACCGGCTTCTTCGCATTCCAAAGCAGCTTCCAAAATAGCGCGGGTCTGCATCTCGCAGATTTCCGGATAGGTAATCGGCAGACGGCAGCCGCGGTGACCCAACATCGGGTTAGCTTCATGCAAAGCATTGGCGCGTTGTTTAACTTTTTCCAAAGTCATACCCATTTTATCAGCCAATTCCTGCATTTCGGCATCAGTATGCGGCAAGAACTCGTGCAAAGGCGGATCCAACAGGCGGATAACAACCGGCAGACCTTCCATAATCTTGAACAGGTCTTTGAAGTCCTGCTTCTGATACGGCAGCAGACGAGCCAAAGCGGCACGACGGCCTTCTTCGTTTTCGGCCAAAATCATGGCACGCATATCAGGAATACGGTCAGCATCAAAGAACATATGTTCGGTACGAGCCAGACCAATACCCTGAGCGCCAAAGTCGCGGGCAGTCTGAGCGTCTTTCGGAGTTTCGGCGTTAGCGCGAACTTCCATTGTGCGGATTTCATCAACCCAGCTCATCAGTTTACCGAAATTACCGGTATTGGTATCAGCTTTAACAGTCGGAACCTGGCCTTCGATAATCTGACCTTTACCGCCGTCCAAAGATACCCAGTCACCTTCTTTGATAACAACGCCTTTGTCGGTCGTCATCGTCTTTTTGGCATAATCAATGTGGATCTCATGAGAACCGGAAACGCACGGCGTACCCATACCGCGGGCAACAACAGCTGCGTGAGAGGTCATACCGCCGCGGGCAGTAATAACACCCTGAGAAGCATGCATACCGCCGATATCTTCCGGAGAAGTTTCGTTACGGATAAGGATAACTTTCTCACCTTTGGCAGCCCAAGCTTCAGCATCTTCGGCATTAAATACGGCACGGCCGACGGCAGCGCCCGGAGAAGCCGGAAGACCGGTAGCGATAACGTTTTTCTTGGCTTTCGGATCCAACATCGGGTGCAGCAACTGGTCAAGCTGATCGGCACCGACGCGCATAATAGCCTCTTCTTTATTGAGCAGGCCTTCTTCAACCATTTCTACGGCCATACGAACGGCAGCCTGAGCGGTACGTTTACCGTTACGGCATTGCAGCATCCAGAGTTTGCCGTGTTCAATGGTGAATTCCATATCCTGCATATCTTTATAATGCTGTTCCAGATTGTTGCGAACATCAACCAGCTCTTTGTACAGGTGCGGCCATTTTTCTTCCAGAGAAGTGCCGTCGCCTTTAGAAGCCATCGGTTGCGGTGTACGAATACCGGCAACAACGTCTTCGCCTTGAGCGTTAACCAGATATTCGCCGTAGTAAACATTTTCACCGGTAGCCGGGTCGCGGGAGAAGCAAACACCGGTAGCGCAGTCATCGCCGGCATTACCGAAGACCATGGTCTGAACGTTAACGGCTGTACCCCAGTCGCCCGGAATATTGTTCAGTTTACGATAAGTAATGGCACGGTCAACCATCCAGGAACCGAATACGGCGCCGATACCTGCCCACAACTGATCCCACGGATCCTGCGGAACAACTTTGCCAATTTTCTGGCCGATGGCTTTGTATTGGTTAACCAGTTCTTTCAAATCTTCAGCCGTCAGATCGGTATCGGATTTATAACCTTTGGATTTTTTCATATTTTCCAAAGCTTCTTCATACAAATTGAGGTCAGCCCCCAAAACAACGTCGGAGAACATTTGCAGGAAACGACGATAAGAGTCGTAAGCAAATCTCTCGGAACCGGAAGCTTTGGCCAGAGCCTTAACCGTTTCATCGTTCAAACCGAGGTTCAAAACGGTGTCCATCATACCCGGCATGGAAACGCGGGCGCCGGAACGAACGGAGAAGAGCAACGGATTGTTGGCATCGGCAAATTTTTTGCCCATGATTTTTTCAACACCGGCAACAGCCTCGCGAACCTGATCTTTCAAATCAGCCGGATAAGTTTTGTCATTGTTGTAATAATACGTACAAACTTCTGTTGTTACGGTAAATCCGGGAGGTACAGGCAAGCCGACCTTATTCATCTCTGCAAGGTTGGCACCTTTACCGCCAAGGAGATTACGCATGCTGGCATCGCCTTCGGCTTTGCCGTCACCAAATGTATATACCCATTTACTCATGGTCGATTTAGCTCCTTAAGCTTAAAAGTTAAAATATAGTTGTATCAGAAATACAACCCGTTAAAGTTAAAAACTGCGTTGAATTTAGAACATTTCAAACGATTCTACAAGCAAAATTTTTGATTCGGAAAATTATGCACAGATTCCGCCGATTCGGGGATATAATACCAATACGGGAAAAATCAATAAAGAGAAATACAATACGCTCAGCCTCTGCCCTGTTGGGCGGCTTTTTGCTGAAGAAGATAATTGTTGTTTTGCGGTGTTGATTGAACTTTTGCCTGAACTTCCGGCAAATGCTGTCCGCGTTTCTGCAAGATGATTTCTTTGACCTTTTTCTTGTCTTCTTCCGTCTTGCTGCCGGAAGATGTGCCCGCCGCCTCAGCCTCTGTCGGATGATCGGCCGCCGCAGCTTCCTTGCTTTCGTCTACCGCTGTCTTAATGTCTTTGGCCGCCAGCCCGACGTCTATTGCCGCACTTGCCGCCGTGCCTACTCCCGGCAGACAGCCCAGCGCCCCGGAGGCCATTTCTCCGCATGCGCCTTTCCAATCGCCTTCTTTCAGTCTGTCCCAGGCAAAATACGCTCCTGCCCCGAGGCTGACAAGCGGAATCTTCTTCAACAGCGATTTTCCTACCGCACTCCCTGCCGTCTTGGCCGCTGCTTTTACAACCGCTTTGCCGACCGTCGTCTGCGCGGCTTTCTCCGCTACTTTTGCCGTCGTTTTCTCAACCGCCTTCACAACCTTGGTATCGGCCACCTTCTCCGCCGCCTTCTCATATGCCCGGCCGACAGCATTGTTATTCAAAAGCTCGCTGCCTTTGTCTATCGTCTTGTCTATGGCCTGATTAACCGCATTATCGGCTTTGGCAATTGCAGAAACTATCCCCTCGGAAGACTTAACCGCCTCTGCTCCTGCCCGAGCGGCTGCCTTTTCCGCAACCTTTTCTCCGGCCTCGGCTGCCGCCTGCGCTCCGGAATTCTCCACCCCGCGCAGCTGCTGAATCTTTTCCGCCGCTGGATTCTCAACTTTTCGTAACGTTTTTTCTGTCTTGGCCTCTTGCTGCAACTGCTTTTCTATCGGCGGCGGCATTGCTCCGGCCTTGACTTCCTGCTCTGCTAAAACTTTTTCTTTTACAACCGTTTGCTCCAGCGTTTCCACAATCTCCCCTTGCGATATTTTAACCGCACGAGCCACGGCGGGGTTTCTTTCCATAATTCCTTCCGGAAGTTTGGAAACATCAAAATTTTTCGGAAGTTTCAATTCCTCTATCTTGTCTAAGTTCCAATCCCGCAAATCCGCATTTTTACACAAACTGACATCAAGCTTTTTCAAATTGTCAAGCTTACAATCCGGAGAAATTATAGAACAAGAAGATACCTCTTTTTGCAATTTTTCCTCATCCGCCCCAAATAAATCCTTCAGTTCCTCTCCGGCCAGTGTCTCCGAACGAAAAAAATACTTCGGCATTTTAAGCTCTTCTATTTGGCTTAAATCTGTTGCAGAAATCTGAGATAATGTCACTTTAGTTAAATCCAAAGAAGTCATTTTAGCAGGTAATTTTACATTTCTTAACTCCGTGTGAGCCGCAAATTCCAACTCTCCGTTAAATGCAGAAAAATCAGCATTTTCACAATAACTTACCACAAGTTTTTCCACATTAAACAAATCTACTTTAGAAAAGTCAAAACCATAACAGTCACTCACATCCAGTTGTTTCAAAGTCTTCGGGAGTTTAATTCCTTCCAAGCTTTTAATAGCAGGCGATAATTTCAACTCCTCAATTTTTAATAAATCCACTCCAGAAAAATCAAAATTTTTCCAATTCCCCAGATCCAAACGTTTTAATGTTTCCGGAAATTGAATTCCTTCCAAACTACTGACACCATCAGGGAGGCGCCATGTTTCCCCAATTTGACTAAAATCACAAAACTCAAACCATTTCCTGCCTTCCGGAAATCTAGTTTTTTCCAAACTCATAATATTTGCAGGCAATTTCAAATCGTCAAACTGTGATAAATCTGCTCCGGAAAGATCAATATCATCACTTTTGCTCAAATCAAGCTGTTTCATATTCATTGGAAACTTTGTGTCACTCAGTTTCGTAATCTTTTCCGGCAACTTCAAATCGTCAAACTGTGATAAATCTGCTCCGGAAAGATTAATATCATCACTCTTGCTCAAATCAAGCTGTTTCATATTCATCGGAAACTTTGTTCTAAACAACCCCGTTATTTTTTCCGGCAATTTCAAATCTTCAAATTGTGATAAATCTGCATCGGCAAGATTAATACCATCACTCTTGCTCAAATCAAGCTGTTTCATATTCATTGGAAACTTTGTTCCTTTCAACAACTTAATCTTTTCCGGTAACCTCAAATCTTCAAATTGTGATAAATCTGCATCCAAAAGATTAATATCATCACTCTTGCTCAAATCAAGCTGTTTCATATTCATTGGAAACTTTGTTCCACTCAGCTTCGCAATGTTTTCCGGCAACTTCAAATCGTCAAATTGTGATAAATCTACTCCGGAAAGATCAATATCATCATATTTGCTTAAATCCAAAGTTTTCCCATGAGGATGTACATTCCAAGAAGACAATTTTCCTTCAGCCAGCATTTTTATCTGATTATCATTACGCTGCTTATCCAATTCAGTCCCTGCTCGCATACGCGGAGCATGAAGCATCATAAAATCTTCCCATTCCTTACTAATATACTTGCCGTTATCATCAGTTATTTGAACAACCCGTATATCTTGTGTTTTCAGATCTCTCACAGCAAAAAAAACACCATTTACATTATTTTTATGAGCAAAAACCGGCGTCTCATAACCATACGTAGCACTAACAGGAGCCATGCCTTTTTCATAGCCAAAATCTCTCCACAGATTCAAATCTTCTGTCGCTGAATATCTGTAAATATTCCCATACTTTAATATCTTCCCGTCCGGAGTATTCACCTTTGCAAACCCAGCCTCCAATCCTGTCGAATACTCCAGCGCAGTCTCCATTTTCGGAGAAGAATAAACAATATCTTTTGAACGTTTAGCGGCGACAACCGCATATGGATTATCGCCCAGACTACCGCCTCGATATAAATATTTTATACCAACACCAGGAGTGAGAGCTGTATTCTCAACATTCATTACATCAATCGCCGGAAGTTTAGAAGCCTCTTCCAGTTGCTGCTGAATAAAATCTTCCGCAGAAATCCCTCGCCTTTCCAGCATAGCCTTTGCTTGCGGATTGTCATCTATTTCTCCCAACACATCAATAGTTTTACCTTCATATTTAGTTGAAAGACATAAAGACTCCTGAGTACGCGGGGAAGCATAACCGGTAACCTTAAAACCATGAGAAATAAAAATATCATTAAGTTCGGCCGTTGCTTTCAGGGCCTCACGAGGCTCCATAAAGGGCAAACTTATCCCGCTTTCGTCAAGAATATATTTAGACGGGTCAAGGGCATCCGGACTGGAACGATCCACAACATCTATTCCGTATGACTTCAGAATTTCTGAAATAAGTTCAATTCTGGTGTTATCCAAGCTAGTGCCACAATCAATCCCCAAAGAAACGGAACAGGGACGATCTAATCCGACAAAATTCACATCCAGAAGATTTTCAAGCTTATCTGAATTTACGGAATTATCAATAACCGCCTCAATTTCTTCTTTGGTTAACGGGGGATATATGTTCGCCTCATCGCTCATTATCCCCTCTCTTTTGAGCCAAAAGCAGTTCATCAGATTTAGGCAAGATAATATTTTGATAAATATCAACGAATTGGCGATTTAGCTCATCTAATTCTTCATAACAGTCGTCAAGCGTTTTTCCTAATCCTGCTTGGGATTTAAAAAAACTCTGAACATTAGATATACGCACACGCGGCTTTCCGTCTTCACCAGAAGCAACATATTTAAACTCAACCCCGCTCTTATGTGCAGCCGATTTCCGAGAAATATTTAAAGACCAATTTTCAAGATAGTCTTCATTCTTACTTGATAAATTCTCTGCCATTGTCTTATTCCTTACTCAGATAAAAAACAGCAACCTAAGGCCCCATCAATCGATAATAATTTTATTTTACACCAGAATACACACCCAATCAAGCAATTTTAAAAAGCAAAACTATTTTTTATCTAAATTTAATTAAAATGTAACTTTTGAGAAATTCTCTGAAAAATAATCACAACACCTACATGAGGGGAGCTTAAATGTTAATAGAAGGAAATAAAAAAATATGACACGTTAAAAATCTGAAGAATGAGATAGATAGAGCCATTTCAACGGCTAAAAAAATTCTAGCGTATTTAAACATACGTGAATTTTTTTAGAACGGAAGAAATGGCTCTAGATGCTCATTATACAGATTTTTAAGGGATGTAGACTGTGTGAAGCATATTAGTCCTTCCCTTTTTGCCAAGAGGAAAACCGGCCGTGATAATGATAAAGTCGCCGGATTTGGCATAGCCGTTTTCTTTCACCAGTTTAATGGCAATTTCCTCCACCTTGTCAAAACTCTTGTAGCCTTCTTTGTTCAAAAAGGGCTTTGTTCCCCAAACCAGAGCCATCCGGCGGGCAACTTCCGCATCAGGCGTAACGGCCAAAATCGGCTGTGTCGGCCGCTCGCGCGCAGCCAAAAGCGTCGTAAATCCCGAGGTTGTATAAGTAACAATCGCCGACACGTTTTTCAGCACGTCCGAAATCTCGCTGGCAGCAAAAGTAATGGCATCCGCCTCACCGCAGCAACACGGATGAACGCGGGAATTTTCCATATGTTTGTAAAAAAGCGGATCCGCCTCAACCTGGGTAATAATGCTGTTCATCATTTTAACCGCCTCAACCGGATATTTTCCGGCTGCGCTCTCGGCTGACAACATAACCACATCGGCGCCGTCATACACGGCCGTCGCCACATCGGAAACCTCGGCGCGCGTCGGACTGGGATTATTAATCATCGATTCCAGCATCTGGGTAGCCACAATAACCGGACGGGCATATTTCCGGCAGGCCGTAACAATCCGCTTTTGCAAAACCGGCACCGTCGGCAGCGGACATTCCACGCCCAAATCGCCGCGCGCTACCATAATAGCATCGGAAAGCTCGATAATCTGTTCCAAATCATCAATCGCACTCGGTTTTTCCAGCTTGGAAATCAGCCAGGCCTTATCGCCGATAAGCTCGCGGGCATACCGCACATCATCCGCCGACTGCACAAAAGACATCCCAATCCAGTCCACCCCGAGCTTCAGGGCAAATTTCAGATCCTCTTTGTCTTTTTCAGTAATCGCCGAAATATTCAACTGGGTATTCGGCAAATTAACCCCCTTATGGCTGGAAAGATAACCGCCGACTTTTACGGTCGTCCGCATCATATGGTCATTGGCCTCTTCCACCTCCAAAACAATACTGCCGTCATTCAGCAAAAGGTCATCGCCCGGCTTGACTGCGGCAAAAATCTCCGGATGCGGCAGGTTGACCCGGGTAATATCTCCGGGAACTTTATCCATATCCAAAACAAAAGACTGTCCTTCTTTCAAAAAAACCTTATCGTCCTTAAATTCGCCGACCCGGAGCTTTGGCCCCTGCATATCCGCCAAAATGGAAATATGAACTTTCTTTTCCTTCTCAAGCTTGCGCACAATGTCATAACGTTCCTTATGCTCTTCGTGCGTTCCGTGGCTGAAGTTAAAACGAAAACCGTCAACCCCGGCGTCAATCAGCTTTTCAATCTGCTCGCGGGTTGAAGAAGACGGCCCGATGGTCGCCAGAATTTTTGTCTTAGTTTTTTGTGGCATTTAACACCTCATAAATAAATTCCGAATACAAAAAGCATTATCAAAAATAAGTTAACAGCTTATTAAATTTTATTATTGTAAAAGGCAAACATCTTTGTTAACTTATACCACAAAAGTAATTAATTTTTAGGAGAAAACAATGAGTGAAGAAGAACAAAAATCCGAAGTCGGCGGCATTGCGGCTGACCGCCTGCGTTCATTGATTGAGCGGATTGAACGCCTGGAAGAAGAGAAAAAAGGCATCAGCTCCGATATTCGCGATATTTTTGCCGAGGCCAAAGGCGCCGGATTCGATGTCAAGACCATGCGCACGATTCTCAAACTGCGCAAAATGAACGCCGCCGACCGCGATGAACAAGAGTTTTTGATAGAAACTTACCGCAAGGCCTTAGACCTTTAATCCCCGTTTCGAGCCCGTTTCAAACGGGCTTTTTTTTTACAGTTTCAAAACGATTCCCACCGCCATTCCGAGCAGAATGTAAACAATCGGATGAATTTTGATAAAATGGATGGCCACAAAAAATACCGCACAGAGAACCGCGGATAAAACATCAACGACCGCCAGCCGGAAAAGCTGCAGCGACGCACCGAGAATCAGCGCAACAACCGCCGGGCGTATGGCATAAAAACCGGATTGCAGATAAGGATTCTCCTTAAAACGGGACAAAACTCTGGTAATCCAGACAATAACAATAACCGAAGGCGTCGTCAGGCTGATTGTGGCAATCACGCCGCCCAAAATCCCGGCCGTATTAAAACCAGCATAAGTTGCCATATTCACGCCGAGCGGCCCGGGTGTGGATTCGGAAATCGCAATCATATCCGCCAGTTCCTGATGAGAAAACCAGGCGTATTTATCACTCAGCTCAAACAAAAACGGCACCGTAACCAAACCACCACCGATAGCCAGCAACCCGACTTTGAAAAACTCCCAGAATAACAAAAAATAAATCATCGACGCCCCCATTTTTGCAAAATCAGCCCGAAAGCAACCGCCAGCAAAACAATTACCGCCGGCGATACGCCCAGCCCGATTAACAAACCGGTACTGACCAGAAAAACCGCTATACCGGTCTTATCGCGGATTCCCTTTTTCCAAAAAGAAATCAGCGTTTCGGCAATCAGCGCCACAACCACAATCCGCACACCGGCAAAAGCATGAATAACATACGGATTGTCCAAAAAGTTATGCAAAACCGAAGCAATCAAAATAATAAGGATCATCGACGGGACGATAATGCCGAAAGTTGCTATAACGGCACCGGTCTTTGCTTTCATTTTATAACCGCAGAAGGTTGCCACATTCACGGCAATAATCCCGGGTGTACATTGCCCGATGGAAAAATAATCCATCAAATCGGATTCGCTGATCCATTTCCGTTTTTCGACCAGCTCCGCCTGCAAAAGCGGAATCATGGCATAGCCGCCGCCAAACGTAAACAGCCCGACCTTAAAAAAAGAAAAAAACAACTGCCATAACAATTTCATCCAGTACCCCTCTGTTTTTCTCTAATCTAATTACTATATCGGTACAAAACAAGCAACACCCAAAATTTCTGACAAGGAAAAAAGATGATAATCGCTCTGCCCAAAGAAACAACCCCGCATGAAAAACGCGTTGCCCTGACCCCGGAAAGCGTTGCCAAAATCATCGCCTGGGGTTTTCGGATAAAGGTGGAAAAAAACGCCGGTTCCGCTGCCGGTTTTTCCGATGAAGAATACCGCCGTGCCGGTGCCGAAATCGTTTCCGGCACTGCTCGTGTCTATGCCGATGCGAACATTATCTGCAAAATCCGGGCGCCGATACCGGAAGAAGACAAGTTTCTCAAAAAAGGCACAACGATTATCGCCAATTTTCAGGCATTGGACATTCCCAAACGTATCAAAGAACTCGCGGCTCTCGGCACAACTTGTTTTGCTCTGGATATGATTCCCCGCATCTCCCGCGCCCAATCCATGGACGTTTTATCCTCGCAAAGCAATCTGGCCGGATACAAAGCTGTTCTCGAAGCCGTCAACCACCTGGACAAAGCCGTTCCGATGCTGATGACCGCTGCCGGTACAGTTTCGCCGGCCAGGGTTCTGATTCTCGGAGCAGGCGTGGCCGGATTGCAGGCCGTTGCCACCGCCAAACGCCTCGGCGCTCAGGTCTACGCTTTTGACGTCCGACCGCAGGTCAAAGAACAGGTTGAATCCCTCGGCGGCCGTTTTCTGGCGATTCCCGGCGATGAAACTTTTGAAAACGCCGGCGGCTATGCCCAAGAAACTTCGGCAGAATATCAAAAAAAACAAAAAGCCGCCATTGCCGAACAACTTTCCAAAACCGATATTCTGATTACCACGGCGCTCATTCCGGGCAAACCTGCGCCCCGGCTGGTTGATAAAGAAATGTTAAAGCTAATGCCGAAAGGAAGCATTGCCGTTGATATGGCCGCCGCAGCCGGAGGAAATATTGAAGCTTCCGTTGACGGCCGGGAAACAGAAATTTCCGGCATAAAAGTCCTCGGCGCATCTAATCTGGCCGCAGAAATTCCCAACACCGCCAGCCGGATGTTTTCCCGCAATATCTACAATTTTTTAAGCCCGATGTATAATTCGGAACAACACAAAATCATCTTCGATTTTAAGGATGAACTGATAAACAAAACCTGCATCTGCAAAGACGGAGAAACAAGATGAGCGATATCTGGACACTGCTTACGATCTTAATGCTGGCCTGCTTTGTCGGCTATTTTGTTGTCTGGGGCGTTACGCCTGCGCTACACTCCCCGCTGATGAGCGTTTCAAACGCCGTTTCCGGCATCATAATCATCGGCGCCTTGATAACCGCCGGCGGAACTGAAATGAACATCTCCAAAATTTTCGGCCTGATTGCGGTATTCCTGGCCAGCGTCAATATTTTCGGCGGCTTTGCCGTCTCACACCGTATGCTGTTGATGTTCAAAAAGAAAAAAACACCCGGGGAGAAAAAATAATGACCAATACCGTTCTGTCCTGCTCTTACCTCATTGCCAGCGCTCTATGCATTTTGGCCATTCGCGGTCTGGCCTCCCCGCGCACTGCCCGCAGCGGAAACATTTTGGGGATGGTCGGAATGTCCGTTGCGGTTATTGCTACTTTATCTTTGCCGGCAATAACGGACATTCGTTGGATTCTTGCCGCCGTTGCCGCCGGAGCCCTGATCGGAATATTTTCTGCCACGAAAGTCAAAATGACGGCCTTGCCGCAAATGATTGCCGCCTTCAACGGATTAGGCGGACTGGCTGCCATCTTCATTTCCGCATCAGAAATTTCCGCCGGCTCCGAAGCCTATGCCGAGGCATCAATCGGCATGCTCATCGGCGCCGTCGCCTTCTCCGGCTCTCTGATAGCCTTTGCCAAACTGCAGGGATTAATGCCGTCCGGAGCCGTTGTTTTTTCCGGCCAACAGGGAATAAACCTGATCTTTGCCTTAGGCATCATCGGCACCGCCGCGGCCTATATAGCAAACGGCAATATTGCTTTGTTTGAAATACTCGTCAGCCTGTCAATCATCCTCGGAATATTGTTGATTCTCCCAATCGGCGGAGCAGATATGCCGGTCGTTATTTCCGTCTTAAACGCCTATTCCGGCTGGGCAGCCGTCGGTATCGGATTTTCGTTAAACAACGTCCTGCTGATAATCGTCGGTGCCATTGTCGGCGCCAGCGGAGCAATTTTATCTTATATCATGACAAAAGCCATGAACCGCTCGCTGGTCAGCGTAATGCTCGGCGGGTTCGGCCTGGAACAAAACAAAGACGGGGAACAAAAACCCGATGACCGTAAAACCGCCAAAAGCGGAAATCCGCAAGACGCCGCTTTTATTATGGAAAATGCCAATAAAGTCATTATCGTTCCCGGATACGGCATGGCCGTCGCTCAGGCTCAGCATGTTTTAAAAGAAATGGCCGATGCCCTGCACCAAAAAGGCGTGGAGGTAAAATACGCCATTCATCCCGTTGCCGGACGAATGCCCGGACATATGAACGTTTTGCTGGCTGAAGCAAACGTACCTTATGAAGATGTTTACGAGTTGGAAGAAATCAACCGGGAATTTGCTTCCGCTGACGTCGCTTATGTTATCGGCGCCAATGACATCACCAATCCCTTGGCCAAAACCGACCCGCATTCGCCGATCTTCGGTATGCCGGTTCTTGAGGTCGAAAAAGCCCGCACCGTATTTTTTGTAAAACGTTCTCTGGGAACCGGTTACTCCGGCGTTGAAAACCCGTTGTTTTTTGCCGACAATACGATTATGCTGTACGGCGATGCCAAAAAGGTCACGGAAGAAATTGTCTCCGCCCTGGAAAAATAGCGCATAAATCAAATTACCAATACAACAGCAGAGCAAAAATCAAAAAACCGTAAAACAACACGCCGGACACAAACATTCCTGCCACTCTGAAATCCGCCCGCGACGGAATGGCGTTTTCAATAATAATCGTCTGCAAAAGAACATAAAGAATATAATTTGTCAGATTCATCGGCAGCTGCGGCAAAATATAACGGTTAATATAAAACCCGAGCGGCAGCAACAAAAGCGGCGCCATGGCGGCCGGAACGGCGTTATAATAAGTCACGTTCTGAAAACCGACGCTGCCCATCACATAATACCCGTTCAAATCCCGCTTGGGCCAAAGCGTAAAATTTACCGGCCGGGCGTTCAAAATCAAACCGACCCAGTAATGCATAAACTCGTGCAAAATAGTCCCGGGAATATTTACCAGCGCCGATAACCACAGACTGCGATAAGTCGCATATTTGGCCCGCATCAGAAAAATAACCAGCAGAATCAGAAAAAAACGATTGTCTGCAACCGTCCAAAACAGCTCCGGACTGCTTAAAAACACAGAAATTTTTCGCCAGATTTCATACAGCATTAGCCCTGCCTTTTCAGGACCTTAAGGCCGGCCAGATAAGAGTTTAACAGCAGGCGGCAGATATTTTTACGGCTGAGTTTTCCGCCCTGCTGGGTTGCCAAAAAAGAACTCAGGCTGAACAAAGCAAGCATCAGCACCCGGCGAAAAAGCTTCCTTTCTTTGATGCCAAAATTATTAACTTCCCGCTCAAAATCCTTCCGCCAGATTTCTTCCAACCTGACAAACCGGCGCAAATAAGCCGTCGGCAAACGTTTTCCTTTATGATGCAGATGAAAATTAAACAACAAAAACCACAAATTCTCGTTTCCGAGAACCCAGCCGGCATAAACGTCGGTATACATATTGAGATTTTTATAACTGTCCTGCGACGGCACAATTTTTCGCAAAGCCTCAAACAGTTCGTCCAAAGTCAGAATATTCTGCTCAATAATAAAATTATCCATATTGGCAAACTGGTTATAAATCGTCCCGACCGAACAGCCCGATGCCTCGGACAGTTTGCGCGCCGTCAAAAACTCTGCCCCTTTCTGCTCCGCGAGCTCCCGTCCTGTTCTGATTAACAAAGCTCTGATTTCAGCTTTTTTATTGTCTTTTGCCTCTGTCATTATTATATCATCTTAACAAAATATTTGCAATTTAAGGCTATATTAAAACAAATCTGAACAGTGTTCAATTTTTTTATTGCCGATTAAGGATAAAAATATGAAAAAAAATATCTTTTATACTTTGACAGCCCTGCTCTGCATTGCCGCTTTCGGCGCCGGAGCACAGGAGAACGCCGACAGCCAGAACATTTACGAAGACCTCATGATTTCGGAAGAACTCAAAATGCAGGATAAAATGGACGACGCTTCGGCTCAGGCCCGCAAACTGCTGGAACAAAAACCGAAACCGGCAAAATTAGAAATTCCGGAAGAGATTGAACCTGCCCAACTGCGCAAGCGCACTCCGTTGGAAATCAAAAAAGCCGCGCCGGAAAACCTTTCTCCGGCACCGTTCGGCCTGCTCTGGGGCGCTACCATAGCCGATATTAACGACCTCGGCATCTCGCTGACTCCGATTGAGGTCAAAGACTATATAAATACCTTTACCGCAACCAATTTGCCCAAACCCATTTCCGGTTTTCAAAGTGTAAACGTCATCTTCGGACAAGAAAACGAACTTTGGCGGATTATTGCCTACGGAGACCTGCTGAGTGACGATTCCTCTGCCAGCCGGGTAATGCTGGAATATCGCCGATACTATGCATTGCTTGAAAAAAAATACGGCAACGCGCATGAAACTTATATCCCGGCCGCAACAAACGTCGACCAGACTGACGAATTCAGCACAGAACCATCCTTTGTTCCGAGCAAAGACATTCCCAATCAGCAAAACGCACCCGACCTGCTCAAACAGCTTCAAAGCGGACAAGCCGTTATTTATGCTACTTTCCAAGATGAAAACACCGGCGCGGCTTTGACAGTCAGCGTAGACGGCGAAGGAAAAAGCTACATTACGATTGATTATAAAAGCCTGAGGATTCTCCGTCAGCGCGAAGCCCAGACTTTGGACGCATTATAAAAATAAGGACTGAATAAGATGAAAAAAGTAAGTTTTTGCGGCATTACCGGCAACGGAATGAGTGCCCTCGCCCAAATCCTCAAACTGGAAGGGTGCGACGTGCGCGGGTCCGACCTGAATATCGATATGGGACTGGACGGGGATCACCGCCGCGAAAAACTGGAAGCCGTCGGCATCAAATTCTTTCCGCAGGATGGTTCGGGCATTACGGACGACTTGGACACGCTCTACATTACCAGCGTTATCAACGACCAAAACCCTGACGTAAAAGCTGCTCTGGCCAAAGGAATAAAAATTCAAAGCCGCTCCGACCTGCTGGCCGAAATTTTCCATAGCCGCAAATACGGCATTGCTGTCGGCGGAACCTGCGGCAAAACCACAACCACCGCCATGATTGGCTACATTCTTAATGAACTCGGCAAAAAGCCCTGTGTCATCAACGGCGGTTTTTTCAAAAACTATGCTTCTGACAAAGGGCTTGCCAACTACATTTACAACCGTGGCGACATTTGCGTCATTGAAGCCGACGAAAGCGACGGCTCAATCCGTAAATATCACCCTTACATTGCCGTCATTAACAACATCGGACACGACCATAAGCCGCTGGCCGAACTAAAGGAATATTTTTCGGAATTTGCCGACCATGCCTCCCATGGCGTTATTGTCAATTATGATTGTCCGCATGCCCGCAGCATCAGCCGCCATCCGAACACTTTTTCTTATTCAATCGCCGATGCTCGCGCCAATCTGTTTGCTGATAACATCGGCTTGACCGAAAACGGCGTCAGCTATGCCATAGAAGGAAAAGAATTCAAGCTGCGGTTGCTCGGGCGTTTTAACGTGTCCAATGCCCTGGCGGCAATCTCTGCCTGTATGATGCTGGGAATTGACAAATTTGAGGCGGCAAAAGTTTTGGAGGGCTTTACCGGCACGGAACGGCGCCTGGAATATATCGGCACCAGCAAACACGGCGGCATTGCCGTTTATGACGATTTTGCCCACAACCCGCAAAAGATTGAAGCCTCCCTCGGCACGCTTAAAGAATATCCGGGACGGGTTATCGCCGTTTATCAGGCCCACACCCCCTTCTCCGCCCGCAATACCGGCAAAGAAGACGGCGAAGTCTTCGGCCGGACGCTTGACCAGGATGATTTTTTGCTCATGCCGGATATTTACGAACGCATTCCGGAAAGGGATACGGACATTTCCGGCGCCGATCTGGTGCAATATGCTAAAGATAACGGCGTCAATGCCCTTTACCTGGAAACCAAAGACAACGTCCGCAACTACATTTTGCACAATGCCCGCCCCGGCGACCGGATTATCGTTATGGGCGCGCATGACAACTCGCTTCCGGACTTTTGCCGGAACTTATTGAAGGATTTATAAAATGAAAATACCGGCCGGCAGTAAAATAGGCATTGTTTCCCCGTCAAAACCGGTTACGCCGGAAGACATCTCCCGCGGTCTGACTTATCTGAGCAGCCTCGGCTATGAACCTGTTCTCGGTCGGCATGTTTTTGAGCGTTTTCGTTATATGGCCGGCACGCCGCAGGAACGCGCCGAAGATTTGATGACTTTCTACCGCAATCCGGAAATCAAAGCCATTTTCAGTACGGCAGGCGGCGACGGCTCTCAGATGATTGCCCCTTTTCTGGACTATAAAATTATCAAAGAAAATCCCAAACCGCTGGTCGGTTTCAGCGACACCACCGCCATTCAAAACGCAATCATCGCCCAAACCGGCACGCCGCAGATATCCGGATTTCTGCTGGGTTATGACTTCTCGGACGGAGCAAAACCAGACCCGCAAATTGAATCCTCGTTAAAAACGCTGCTTGCCGGAAAAAAGCTGAAAGCATCCGGCGGACAAACCGTGATAGGCGGACAGGCAGAAGGTATATTGCTCGGCGGCTGCCTCAGTCTGTTTCGAAGCCTTTGCGGCACGCCGTATTTTCCGTCATTAAAAAATGCAATTCTGCTGATTGAAGACGTTGAAGAAAAAACCTACAAACTGGATTTAATGCTTGAACAGCTGCGCCAATGCCCGGACTTTTCCAAAGTCAGAGGCATCGTCTTCGGTGATTTTGATAATTGTGAAATCCGCAAACCGGAAGACGGCAGCACTGATGAAATAATCAGCTGTTTCACCCGGCAAATGAACATCCCGGTAATCCGCCGTTTTCCTTACGGACATCAAAAAAGCCGATGCGTTTTGCCACTCGGCTCTCCGATTCGGATAAATGCAGATGCTTGCACGTTAGAACAGCTCTGAAATAAAGCGCCTTGCCCAAATCCAGTTCTGACTGTTCAGATAATTAATCAGCCGCATATAGTCATACATACCGTTCCAGCCCCGGCTGTTAAACGCCAGCATGGAACCGATGGCCCACAAATTGGCGGCCGGTAAAAATAAAAAACAAAACTTGTAAGACACTTTGATCAAATCCGTCTGTTTCTCATGAATCTGCGAACCGACGGCATCAAGATGCTGGGCAATGAAAAAGCCCAGAATACCGTTCAAAATAAAATTAGACGGCGCAAACCGGGTATAGATTGAAATCCCGCACATAACAACCATTGCCACCAGCGGAAAGAAATACGGCGCAATGATAATCAGCCAGTTTCCCCGTCCGGCAAAAGCCATCTCACCGCCGGTATCATCAGGGTTTACCCTGATACTTTTAACCTTATGCAGCGTCAGCATGGCAAAAAAACCGTGCGTCAGCTCATGTGTCGCCACTTCAAACGTCTGATTGATTTCCTTATCCATCATTGAGCGGCAGATAAAAAAGAAAATAAAACCGGCAATCAGCCACACATAATGCAGCTCCAAAAACCGAAAATACCCGAAAGACTGAATAAATGCCGGCAGGCTCAAAAACATAAAAATACCGACCGGCCACTTGCACAGGTCAATAAATCTGTCGATTAAAATACGCATATAAAAACCTCCGTATTTTTGCACTATATATTAAAAAAAAACGATTTTCATCATTTATTTGCGATATTAACACTTATAATCCTCCGCAACGGAAAAAGATAAACAGGATAATAAAAACTATTGTCTTTCCCGAGTTTTCAGAGTATTATAATTATAAATGTATGGGTAACGGATAAGGAACACTCCAATGGATAAGGAAAACAACGAAGAATACCGTACTTTTGACTTTCTGATTAATGAAGAAGACGAAGTGATGCTCCTGCTGTATGAGCAGGAAGGCGAACCCGGAAACGCTGCTATCGAATTAAACGCTGAAGACAAGTCTGCCATTCTTTATCGTAACGACAATGATGAGATTATGCTGACGGACATTCCGGACAACGTTTTTGACAGCCTTCAGGATGCCGACAAACTTATGATTTGTGAACTAAGCGTAGAAGAAAAAGAAGAAGACACCAAAATTGTCTACGCTTACGAAGCAGAAATTAACGACTAAACAATCTGCAGACTCCGCCGATGGCGGAGTTTTTCATATCCATAAAAAATTAACGCCTGATAGTAAAAATTGTCTGCTTGCTGCTGCGACGGGAAAGCAGACGCTGAATATACCGCCCCTGATACAAATTGATTCCGAGAGAATTGCCGACCTCAACCGCCTGCGGTTCATCAACCCGGCACAAAATCATCTTTGCCCGTTCGGCTTTATTAACATAATCCATAAAATGCTTGTCTTCATGAATCACATCCATAAAAGTCGGGTGCCAGATAATTTTGATTAAATCGGCGTCAAGCTGTTCCCGGTTCAAATATTTCAGTTTATCGACCGTAATCCCGTCAATACAGATTTTATACCCGCGGGACTGAGCAAACGTCTTTGCCAGAATAAAGGCTTTGACATCGCTGAAAATATCCAAAAGCTGCAGTTCAAGCACAATCGTTGAACGCATGGAAGCGTTAATATCCTCGTCAAACTCCAGAAACTCGTCGGAAAGCACGGTAGACACGTTCAGATTAAGGCTGAAATTACTGGTCAGCGAACCGTCGTCATGATTGCTGATACTGGCCAAAACCCGCTTGTCCAAAGTCTCCGTCAAATATTGAAACAACCACGGATTGGCAGTCAAATCAACATCCGGCAGCAAAGTGTCCCGCAAATCGGCTATGGAAACATACACCTCTTCAAACAACATCTGCGGTGCAGATTTGCCGATAACCGCGCAAACGGCCTGACGTCGGATAAGGCTGGAAAAATCTGCCATGGAAAGTGTTTTGGTCAGCTTGCCGAGCATGTATGGCGTCAGTTCTTTCTTAGGCTTGTTCGCTGCAGACACAATCGGACGCATCCTCGGTTCCCCGCTTTGCACACCGGCCGATTTTTCTCTCCGGATAACCGTCTGGCGGTTGGCCTCTTCCGCAACCAACTCCTGAAATTCTGTCAAATCAGACCGCAGTTCAAAAAATTTCAAAAAACCCGCGCTTTCCAAATCAAAATTATCTTTAATCAGTTTGTCGTCATGCAAAATAAACCTGATTTTAATGATACAAGCCTGGATTTCTTCTTTGGCGGCTGCCCGGTAAACCACAACCAAATCATCATTCGGCAAAGAAAAAATTTCTCCGTTGTTCTTATGGGTAATATTATCAAAAGTATCAAGCAGTCCCTGCTTTTGCACCGTCTTCAAATTAGGGTTTTCCAGCTTGCTGATCTTAATGTAAAGGGCATTATAGCTTCCGATGTCTTTTTCCAGATTCTTCAGATAGTCCATAATGACAACGTCTTTTTTCAACGTCGTTTTTTCGGCCGGAGGCGTATTGCTGCTTTTAGAAAAATTAAACATCCTTTACCCCTCCAACAATTTTTCCAAATATTCTTTTTGCGTACATTCGTCCCGAAACGCGCCCCACAACAGCCGACGTCTTTTCAGACAGGTTTTCAGAGAACAATATTTTGAATCGGGACACTGACGATGAATACAGGCCGTCTCCAACTGATCAATTAACGGCCCCTGAAAAGTACGAAGCCCGTACTTCATCCCCCAGGCCAGCGCCGTCTCACTGTCGCACTTTGCCAAAACCACATTATCCGCCCCAAGATATTCAATCATCTCCCGGATATTCTCATTTTCCGTATCATATTCCAGCAACGGTTCCCAAAACAACTTAATCATATCCGGTTCCAACCGTTTCAGGTTAAGCGTTTTCAAAAGCGCCGGACTCATATTGTCAATCAGCAACCGGTGCCCGCCCGCCTTCAAAATTTCTTTGACCTTAAAATAAACCGGCAGATTGTTAAACACATCCATCAGCTGAATTTCCACAATCAGCTTTTGCCCGTCCTGCAAAAAGTTCTTTGCCAGCGTAACAAATTCCAAAGAAAAAACGGAGGAAAGATTCAGATTAAGGCTAATCTGATTCGGCCAGTTCTTAATATCGGAAGCAAAAAAAGAAGTCATCGTCTTCTTGTCAAGTTTCTGGGTCAGATACAAAAACAGCCAGCGGCTGGACAACAAATCCAAACTATCATCCAAATAAGCGCTCAAATCCTTGACCGCCACAAAAAACTCCTGAAACTCAACCTTAAATTTTCCCGGCCCGCATATTTTCATAACGCTTTGCCGTTTGATGATTTCCGGAATATCAATCTTGTCCAGTTGCTCCATTACCGCATCGATTTCATCGGCGCGGATCGGACGTTTGACCTCGGGCGGCGGGGTCGCTGCCGCCAGATAATCGACATTATCCCGCATTTTTTCAATAAACGAACAAAAAGAGATATAATCGGCCGGAAAAGAATACAAAACGGCAAAGTCTTTAACATCCCGCCCGTGCAATATCGGATCGGACGACAATCCCTGACGGATTTTGAATACGGCTTCCTCAACCATATCCGATGTAATCCCTTTCCCCAGAATGGCAAAATCACCGTTGCTCATCACAAAAAACGAGCCCTGCGCGTTACCGACCATACTGTCAAACAGCTTGGCAAAAATCTTAACAAACTCGGGATGTCTGTTTTTGGGTTTGAGTTTTGAAATATTAACGTACAACACCGAATATCCGACAGGGTTGCGCCCCACCCGGTTCAGTGCATCCAGCAAATATGTTTCTCCCATATTATTTGCAGATCTGGCCATTATCCACCCAAAACTCCCAGTTTACATAGCTGTTAAATCATAAACTCGCTTTGACCCGATATCAAGAAACTTTCTGACTTTCTTCACATACTTATAGCATCTTTGCCAGTTTGTCATGCAGTTCCTGAATACTGTACGGCTTTTTGACAAATGCCGCATTCGGATTTTTCTCCACGATTTTATTCACGTCTTTGTCTTGCGTATAGCCGCTCATAAAAACAACTTTCAATGCCGGATTTTTCAACAACATTTTTTTATAAACCTCAACACCGCTGATTTTCGGCATAACCACGTCAAGCATCACAACATCAAAACTCTTGTCATACAAAATCAGAGCTTCTTCCGGCGCACTGCAGGAAACAACCTCGCAGCCCAGACTTGTCAGAATATCTTTCAGCAGTTCGTTAAGAATTTTTTCATCATCCAAAACCAAAATCTTGCCGCCAAGCTGCCCCGGTTGTTCAAAATCCTCGGCACGGCATGCCTTTGCCTTCTTCAGCGGAAAATAAACATAAAACGTCGTTCCGGCCGGAGAGGTTTCAACCCTGATTGTTCCTTTATGTTCCCTGACAATACCGTAAACCGCCGCCAATCCGAGCCCCGTTCCCTTACCGGTTTCTTTGGTCGTAAAAAACGGTTCAAAAATACTGTGCAGAATTTTCTTGTCAATGCCGCGCCCGGTATCCGCTACCGACAACTCCAGATATTTTCCCGTTCTGACCTTAAGCAGGCACGCGGAGACATCCTCTTCCGTCAAAACAACGGGCTTGGCCGCTATTGTCAGTTTTCCGCCGGACGGCATTGCATCTTTGGCATTAAAGCCCAGATTTAGCAAAAGGCTCTGCAAATAATTTTTATTTCCGAAAATACAATACGTTTCTTCCGGACAATCAACCAAAATTTCAATAGTTTTCGGCACACCGTGTTCCAAAAGACAAACAGCGTCGCCGATAACTTCTTTCACGTTAATGTCTTCAAAAGTTTTTTCTTTATCCCGGGCAAATACCAACAACTGCGAGGTCAGATAAGCCGCCCTTTTGCAGGCTCTGATGATAATATCCGCATATTTGCCGTCATCCGCACTGTTTTTTTTCAGCCTGATAAACTCGGCAGCGCCTTGAATCCCGGCCAGCATATTGTTAAAATCATGTGCCACGCCGCCGGCCAGCCGTCCGAGAGATTCCATTTTTTGCAAATGATGCATCTGAGCGGCTCTTTTCTGCTGCTGCCGGTTGCGCCAGACAACCACCAACAGTAAAATCAGTAAAAAAACCGAAACACTCAACGCATAAGGGCTGTATTTGGCAATCAAGGCCTCCCGGTGCAAATATTCAATATTTTGCCATTGCGACCGGATTTTCCAATGCTGCTCGGCATCAATTTTCTTCAAAACCCCGTCAATATCAGCCAGCAGTTTTTTATGCTGCGGCATCACGGCAAACCCGAAAGCATAAGCCGAACCGACCACCGGTGCCACATAATACAGGTTATTCAACCCCAACCGGCCGGCCACAAATTTCGTATGAAGAATATCCCCGATATAAAAAGAGATTTCACCGCGGTCAACCGCCTTCATCGCCTCCAGCGGATCATCAAAAACCACAAAATTATGCTTTTTATCTTCCGCCAGAAGAGGGTGGGATTTTGTCAGCGGCGTTACGGCAATCCGCTGCCCGCCGATCTCGTCAAGATTATTGGCCAACACGCCTTTAGGCCCGAAAATTCCCAAAGACGACGACATATATGGAACTGATACATTCCAGCTCTGATCGGGAAAACGTTTTTTGACAGCCAGCGTCATTGCCGAAATTTCACCTTTTTGCAGCATCCGGTATCCGTCTTCTTCGGTTTCAAACGGCACAATTTCAACCGGCTTGTCCAGATTGTGTTTCAGAATGTCAACATAATTTGCCGTAAAACCTTTTAACTCTCCGTTTTCAATATATTCATAAGGCGGAGAATACCGAAACACGCCCAACTTGACGGCCTCTTGTTCTTCTGCCGCAGCCGAAAAGGAACCAAAACCGGAAAAAGCCCAGACAACAACGGTCGATAAAACCATACGACGGCAAAAACTTCTCCATACGGACCGACTTTTTTTCAGCATATTTCCGCCCTCCCGCGTTTCTTATGAAAAATCAATTATTAGTACTGCAAAACCTATTTAAAACTTGACGACAAAACTTCCTGTTGCTAAAAGAATTGTAGCAGAAAATATTTAAAAAATAACTATTATCAAAACAGAAGGTAAAAATAAATGTTGACACCCAAAAATAATGCCGCGTTTACCCGCAGTACCGTCCTTGACAAAGTTGCCGCCAGTTTTATAAAAGACCGCTTTGCCGGCATTAATGACGTTATCGCGGAAATCAACCCCTGCTCCAGCTGCACAAAACATATGCAGTTTATCAACGACATCAACAAATTCCGCTGCATGGCCGCCCTCGGCTTTTGCCCGGAAGATGAAACGGATTCGTCAAAATCGCTGCACGATTACGCCATGGAAGCTTTAACACGTGAAAAACCCGGCAAAAGCAAAATTTCGGTCATCAACATTGCCTGCGCCGCCTGCAAACGCCAGCAATATGTCGTAACAGACCAATGCCGCTGTTGTCTGGCTCAGCCCTGCCGGCTGAACTGCCCGAAAGAAGCGATTGATATTGTTGATGAACGGGCAAAAATCGACACGGACAAATGCGTCAACTGCGGTCGCTGCCATGACGTCTGTCCGTACGGCGCGATTTTAAAAGCGATTGTCCCGTGTGAAGACGCCTGTCCGGTCGGCGCCATTACCAAAGATGAACACGGCAAAGAACACATCGATCCGGAAAAATGCATCTCTTGCGGAAAATGCCTGAATTCCTGCCCGTTTGATGCCATTGTCGAACGCTCGGAAATGATTGACGTTATGAACAAAATCCACAACAGCGACAAAAAAGTCATTGCCATGGTTGCACCGGCCATCGTCGGGCAATATGGCGGCAGCGTCAACAACCTGGTCGGCGCATTGAAGAAAATCGGCTTTGATGAAGTCTTCGAAGTTGCCGTCGGGGCAGACATAACCACTTGCAAAGAGGCTGCAGAATTTGTTGAAAGAATGAATGAAGGCCAAAAGCTGATGACAACCTCTTGCTGCTCGGCCTACTATTATGCCGCCAAAAAGCACATTCCGGAAATTGAGCCTTTTGTTTCCGGCACCAGAAGCCCGATGTATTATACTGCCGAACTGGTCAAAAAACAGTATCCCGACTGTGTTGCCGTTTTCCTCGGCCCTTGCCTGGCCAAACGTGTAGAAGCAGAGGACGATCCCAATGTAGACTATGTTCTGACTTTTGAAGAAGTCAACGCTATGTTCAATGCCCAGGACATTAAAGTTGAAGAATGCGAACCACAGGAATTCACGCTTGTTTCCAGTGCGCAGGGACGCCGTTTTCCGTTAACCGGCGGCGTTGCCGGAGCCGTTGCCTCTTTGTTGGAAGGCAAAATTGAAGTCCGGGCGGAAAATATTGACGGTCTGACCCGCGACAGCATCAAACTGATGAAACGCTATGCCACCAAAGGCTGTGAATGCAATATGTTGGAGGTTATGTGCTGCGAAGGCGGCTGCATTTCGGGAATGGGCTGCGTTGCCCTGCCGAAAAAAGCTGCCCGGGCGGTAGAAGCCTACGTGGCACAGGGACAAAACCTGAAAGACCAAGATTAAGAAACCTATCCGGCCGCAAAACCGGAATTTTATGAAAGGAAACCGTTATGCAGTCTTTTACTTTTCATAATCCGACCAAAATTATTTTTGGCAACGGGCGTTCCTCTGAACTTGGCAGTCTGGCAAAAGCCATCGGAAACCGGGCACTGCTCGTATACGGCCGGGAAAGCATCAAAAAAAGCGGACTATACCAAAAAATCTGCCGGCAGCTGGATGAACAAGGCATCAGGATCGTCGAACACGGCGGTGTAAAACCAAACCCCAGTCTGGATCATGCCCGCAAAGGCGCTCGGAAGGCCTTGTCCTATCGTGTAAAATTCATCATTGCGGTCGGCGGCGGCAGCGTCATTGACGAAGCAAAGGCCATTGCCGCCGGTGCGGGTTCCAAAACGGACATCTGGGATTTCTTCACTCAAAAAGCCCCAATTACCAAGGCTTTGCCGCTGATAACCGTTTTGACGATACCGGCAACCGGCAGCGAAATGAACGCCAATATGGTAATTACCAATGAAGATACCTGCGAAAAGCTGGGAATGTATGACGAACACCTCTATCCGCAGGTATCCGTCCTGGATCCGGAACTGACTTATACCATCCCGCCCCGCTATACAGCCTATTCGGCAGTAGACATCATCTCCCATTTGACCGAAAGCTACTTTACCAACGAGGGCGGCTGGACACCGATTCAACAGCGTTATGTTGAAGGATTGGTAAAATCATTGATTGAGGCGGTTGAACGAATTATGGACAATCCGGAAGACAATGAGGCCAGAGCCACCATGATGTGGTGTGCAACCTTAGGCTGGAACGGCTTAAACACGGCCGGCATCGGTGCTTATTCTATGCCCTGCCATACCTTAGAACATCCATTAAGCGCAATGTATGACATTGCCCACGGTGCCGGACTGAGCATCATCACGCCGGCCTGGCTGACCCTGCATCTCAAAGACAAAAAAGAGCTTATTGCCCGTTTCGGCAAAGAGGTTTTCGGCATCAAAAAAGAAGATGACCTCCAAACTGCAGAAGAAACCATCCGGGTTTTAAAAAGCTGGTATGTAAAAATCGGCGCTCCTGTCAGTATGAAAGAAGCCGGTATTTACGCTCCCAATATTCAGGAATTGATTGCCTTGGCCGTAAAGGGAGCCAAACTGCGCAAAGTTCCCGGACTGCCGGAACGCTTTATCGAAAAACTTTATCGTTCCTGTATCTAACCAGAACGCAATTTCTGCACTGGGGATTTATAGGATATTTCATCTTATTACATCCCCGTTTTTTTGTACCCTGCTCATCTTATTTTTCCATCATTTCCCAAATTATTTTCTCCCCACAAACCTTTTAATATGCCGTCTCCGGGCTTCGACCCGGCAGGGGTTGTGAAGGGCATAAAGGCACTGTCATTCTCGGGCTTGAAGTCGATAGATGGTGAGAACGAGTGCAAATCCTTAGCTTTAGCTTAGATTTGTACGAAGTTCAAACCTTACGGGACGCAATTGCATTCGGCGTCGCGTGCCGCAGGCACTGGGACTGCCGGATAAAATCGCTGGCTTGCGAAGTGCCAAGGGGCCCGCTTGCGGGAATTTACTCCCGGGGATCCAAATTAAACAAATTTTCTTCTTCGTCATTACCGGGTACTTTATTTCTTTCTCGTCATCCCCGGGCAC